>DATKQU010000167.1:0-21779 GCA_035532595.1 Terriglobia bacterium
TACTTAAAGTGGGAATTCCGGACAACAGATAAGGGGGCCAATGATGAACCCTGCCCAAAGTGGAAGCAGCGTCGTGCAAGGGGAAGGCCCGATCAATGGGGAGTCCGTGTTGCGGACGGCCATGAAGACGCCGCCCGTGGCCCGGGAAAGGCGCGTTGACAAGAACCATATCGGCGTCACGAACAAGATTTTCGCCGTCCTCGAATATCTCATCGACAAGGGAGCCAAACAGCAATCGGTGCCCTTCAACGAAGTGCACAAGGCCTTGCCTTTTGCTCGAACGACCGTTTACCGGATCCTTTATTCGCTTGAAAAGCTCCACTACCTGGAGCGAACCGGGCCGGAAGGGGGTTTTCGCCTGTCGGGAAAACTTTTCGAGCTCATGGAGCCTGCGGTCTACGTCCGTAAGCTTCAATCCGTTGCGGGCAGCGTGATGACCGACCTGTTGATTCGCTATTCGGAAACCGTCAACTTGGGCGTGCTCGACGAGGGCGACGTTACTTATGTCCATGTGATCGAGAGCCCCAGCACCCTGCGAACGGCCGCCATGCCGGGAGACCGAAATCCCTTTCATAGCACCGCATTAGGAAAGGTTCTGGTGGCCTATCTGCCCGGCGAGCAGATTGAGGCGCTGTTGGAATCTCACCCGCTGATTAGGATGACCCCCAAGACGATTACCGAGAAGAAGCGTTTCCTGGAGCATCTGGCGTCGGTCCGGGAGCAAGGTGTGGCGTTTGACCTCGAGGAAAATGTAGAAGGTGTTGTGTGCGTGGCCGCTCCCATTTTCTCGGCGGATGGCAAGGCGGTTGCTGGTTTGAGTATGTCAGGCCCCACCGCCCGCATGGAAGCCAAGCTGGAAGGGCTTCGGAACGATGTCCGCGAGGCCGGTCTTAAAGTCTCGCGAAGGTTTTCGCCACGGGGCGCCCTCCATAAGTCGTCGATTGCCGCAGATTCCGAGTCTCGGATGGCGAATATGCTGCAAGGATCGAGGTAAGAAGCCGGCCCTTCTTTCTTCCCCCGTCGGGTGTGTGCCTGAAATCAATTGAAACAAACAGCCCGGGCATTCGCCCGGTTTTTCTGTTGACACCTCTCGAAGAACTTACGTAGGATGTGCGCTTGGCATTTAGTCCTGAGACGGCGTGAAGGGAAGCCATGCAAGCGAAGGTTTCCCTGCTGGGGGCGCAACCTCTGAAAACCGAAGGCCCGCCCGCATCAAGAATCGCGCCTTGTAGGACGGGGCCGGTGGATCGCGGAGCAGCAGGCGGGAAGTGGACTTCCAATCCATCACTGACCCGAAATCCACCCGCAACCGGGGTTATTGATCCGACCCACTCACGCCGCGGGCGGGTCGAAGAGGAAAACCATTCCAGCGATGAGCATGGCTTATAGGGAATCCCGTGCTGGCGGCCAGCTGGCTCCGGCGTTCAGCCAATAACCTTAAACCCATCTGAGATCCCACCTTCTCGGATGAATCGTAGCACCCGGCAACTTGGAACCCTTTCGGTTCCGGCCGCGCCGGGCGGGGGCATGGGGGTATCAAGCATTCAAATGTCGCTCGAGGGTCGAGGTGCAATTGTTACGGGAGCGGGCCAGGGTCTGGGACTGGCAATTGCGCGTAAATTTCTAGCCGAAGGGGCGAGGGTCCTGCTGGTGGATCGTGAACCTGAGGTTTCAGCCCGGGTCGGCGAGGCCGATTTGCGCGGCGGATCGGCTTTTGCCCTGGTCAAGGATCTTGCCGACGAGGATGCCGCACCCGTCGTTTTCCAAAAGGCGTTGGCGGCCCTAGGCCGCGTCGATACGCTCGTCAACAACGCCGGTTGGAGTCTCCACAAGCCGCTTGCCGAGATGACGGTAGCGGAGTTCGATCGCCTTGTTGCGGTAAACCAGCGCGCTCCCTATTTCCTGGCGCAGGAGTTTCTCCGAAATATCTCGCAATCACCGCGGGATTATAAGGACCCCGCCATCGTTAACATCGCCTCGGTCAACGCCCTGGCCGGCAACTGCAACTTGACCGCTTACGCGGGAACCAAAGGTGCGTTAGTTGCCTCAGCTCGCGCCATGGCGGCAGAAATGGCGCCCTTCGGCATTCGAGTGAACTGCATCAGCCCCGGGGCCGTCCTCACGCCCATGACGCAAAAGGTGATTGGGAAGGGAACGATTGATACGAACACATTCTTTGATCCCTTTCTGGTCAAGCGTTTTGCAAGTTGCGAAGAGATCGCGGAACTTGTGGCGTACCTCTGCAGCCCGGCCGCAACCTATGTCACCGGGGTTAACTGGGTCATCGACGGCGGCTACACGGCGCAATAGGCTCTCGCCACGGCGCTCTTTTGGTTTCTTCGTTCCACTGGTCTTGAATCGGCGAGTACAACCTCTTTTCTTTCATACCAGCACCAAGTTTTCTGGGAAGCTTGCGCCTTGAGTGGGTGCCGCTGGCTTCCCTTCAAATCCCCATCCTGAGAACGGAAGCCGAAGGTATACTACACGCTGAGAATGTTTCACACAGAGCAGGAATTCGTGCGGTGGCTTCAAGGCCTGACTTCTAAAAAGTCATCCCGCCTCAAATTGGGGATCGGCGATGATGCCGCGCTGGTTGCCGCCGGCCGCCATCGCGACATCATCCTGACCACGGATCTTTCCATTGAAGGCGTCCATTTCACCCGCCGCCTGCACCCTGCCCGGTCTGTCGGACATCGAGCCCTAGCGCGCTCCCTGAGTGATATTGCTGCCATGGGCGGGGTTCCCCGCTATGCCTTGCTTTCCGTTGCCCTTCCCCGCACGGCCACCCGCGCGTGGGTTGAAGAGTTTTTCAAGGGACTGTTTCGGCTGGCGCGGCGATTCCATGTTGAGGTGATTGGTGGAGATACGGCCGTGGTGGCGCGCGCGGGCTTGATGGATGTGACGGTGGTGGGAGAGGTTCCATCTGGCAAAGCCTTGCGGCGTTCGGGGGCGCGTCCTGGCGATCAAATCTTCGTCAGCGGGAGGCTGGGACGGTCCGCGCTGGGCTTGCAGACCTTGAAATCTCGTGCCCGAAGCAAAGGCCGCACGGTAGGGTCCGCGGGAGAAGAAAGGGAGCTTGCAGCGGCGGTCAGAGCGCATCTTTATCCCGAGCCCCGCTGCGATTTGGGAAGCTTCTTACGGCGTACGCATCTCATCTCCGCCCTGATGGATATCAGCGACGGTCTTTCCACCGACCTCACGCGTCTTTGCCAGGCGAGCGGGGTTGGAGCGGAGATCCGGGCGGAGCAAGTTCCGGGGCCGGGAGGCTGCAAGCCCGCAAAATCTCTCGCCCTTGCTTTGCATGGAGGCGAGGACTACGAACTGCTGTTTACCGTTCCCGCCAGGAAAGCGGCTCAACTGCCCGGAAGGTTTCGAGGCCTTCCGCTGCGCCGCATCGGCGAGATCAAGCGATCCAGAGATCTCATCCTGATTCGCGGGGATGGCGCACGTGCGCCGCTCGCCGCGGCCGGTTACGATCATTTCTCGAAATAATTGAAAAGTGAGCGGTCCCGGGTTTGGTTCAACTCCGGGAAGGAGCCGGCGGCTCAGTTTTGTTTCGCGGCAGGTTTCGTGTTCGGTGTCTGCGGGTCAGGCGCAGGCGGCGAGGCTGGAGGCCGGGCCTTGGCGACGGGAGGAGCACCCGGGACAATCACTCCGGACACCGCCGGGCCGGGCATCAAACTGCCGGCCACATAGTCGGTGGGCCCCGCGCTGGCCAGAATCTGCTTCACTTGATCGGGGTTGGTGAGAAGCGGAGAATCAGCGAAATGCTCGATGGGCTTATCCGCCAGAACCTGGCTCATAAAATCCGCCCAGATGGGCAGGGCGACGTGCGAACCTTCTTCGCCCCTTCCCAGGGGGCGGTGGTCGTCGAAACCGACCCAGACTCCGCAAGTGATCCGAGGCGAGAAGCCGAGGAACCAGGCGTCGGTAAAGTCGTTCGTCGTCCCGGTCTTGCCGGCCAGGGAATACTTCTGAGCCAGGGCTCTTTCCCTGACTGCCGTGCCGGAGTTCAGGACCTCCCGCAGCATGGAGATTTCAAGGCGTGCGATGCCGGCGGGCAGGACGTCGGAAACCTGGGGGGGAAATTCGTCGATCACCCGGCCGTTATAGTCTGTAACGCGCAGAATTTCTCGCGGCGCGATGTGCACCCCATCATCCGGAAAGGTTGTAAAAGCCGAGGTGTGCTCGAGCAGCGTCAGGTCGGAAGCTCCGAGCGCCAGGGGCAGGTTGGGTACCAGGCGCGAGGTAATTCCAAACTTGCGGCAGAGCTTGATGACGTTATCGACGCCGATCTTGGCAAGGAGCTTGACGGCAGGCACGTTTCTTGACTCCGCGAGCGCATGGAGCAGGGTAATCTGGCCTTTGAACTTGTCGTCATAGTTATGAGGCGCCCAGACGCCGGAAGAGCTCGGAAAGCTGACCGGCGTGTCGAGAATCGTGTCAAAGGGAGTCATGCCGTCCAGCAGCGCCTGCGCGTATACATAAACTTTGAAGGATGAACCCACCTGCCGGTAGGCCTGAACGGCGCGGTTAAACTTGCTCTTGTCGTAATTATAGCCGCCGACCATGGCCTTAATTTCGCCGGTAGCATTGTCAATGGCCAGAAGCGCGCCCTGGACGGCGGGGGTTTGATCGAGGGTCACGTGGAGGGTTGAACCTTTAACGCTCTTAATCAGGAAAAGGTCAACGTCGCCCGGGCTGAACACCTCTTGTGGACTGTTCTTGCGGGTCCAGGCAAAGTCGGCCGGCTTGACCAGGGCCGACAGGTCGCCGAATCGCACCAGCGCATGATCCCGCTTGACCTCCATGACCAGCCCCTCCACCCGATCCCCCGGCTTCAGCGCATCTCGCCAGTCCGGGTCCTCATAGGTCTTCAAGCTGGCCACTTGGCCGTCGCCGAGCTTAACAGGATTCTTCAGGATATTATCTTCCGGGCCGCGCCACCCCCGCCGCTTGTCGTCTTCCCGCAGCCCCTGGCGGAGAGCTTCTTGCGCTGATCGTTGCATCTGGACATTCAGTGTGGTGTAAACCCGAAGGCCCTTTTGTTGGACCGTTTCCCGCCCGTACTTCCTCTCAAGAAACTGCCGGATGTCCTCCACGAAATAAGGCGCAAGGTCAGTGCTCCAGGTCTTCACATGCAGGCCGATGGGGGCCTTCTTGGCAGTGCGATATTCCGTTTGAGAGATTTTGCGGTTTTCCAGCATCGCTCTCAGAACTTCGTTCCTGCGCGCCAAGCAGTGCCCGGGGTTGAGAATGGGCGAGTAGTAGGTGGGGGCGCGGGGAATTCCGGCCAGCAGCGCGGCTTCGGGAAGCGTCAACTGGTCCAAAGGCTTTGCAAAGTAAAATTCCGAGGCGGCCCCGAAGCCATAGTTCCCGTAGCCCATGGGAACCTGGTTTGAATACATGGTGAAGATCTGAGACTTGGTGAAGTGCCGCTCGATTTGAATGGCCATGAGCGCTTCCTGGATTTTGCGGCGGAAGCTTTTTTCGGGAGTCAAAAAAAGCATGCGGCTCAACTGCTGGGTTAAGGTGCTGGCGCCCTGGGCCTTGCGCCATTCAAGAATGTCGGTGAGTGCCGCCCGCACGATCCTCAGCACGTCGATTCCCCAATGGCTTTCAAAATGGCGGTCCTCGATGGAAATGACCGCATTGCGCATCACGGGCGGAATCTGGTTGTAGTTGACCATCACCCGGTGTTCCAGCGCGAAGCTGGCGATGGGAGCGCCGTCGTCGGCAAACAGTTCGGTCATCACATCCGGCTGGTAGTCTTCCAGCCGGTGGACTTGCGGAAGATCGGACGAATAGATGAAGACATATCCGCCCAGAACGCCCAATCCGGCCGAAAGAATGAGCAGGATGACAAAGACGAGTTGGCCGAAAACTTTCCGGCTCCTCAGCAGCGGCGCCGTCGCCTTCCCTTGAGAGGGTTTAGGAGACCGCGGTGGGGGAACATCCATCGTGTGCTTGCCTCTCGTCCAATTCTAGGGCCAGGAGTTGAAAACAGTCAAACCACGATGAGCGCCGCGCCCATTCCTCTGAAACCAAAGCGGCGCCCGGGAATGGAAGGCGGCGGGATTGCCGGCCCCCCGATCCGGTGACGAACCCATCTCGCCTAGGCGGGGTTGGCGATGACTTTGCGACAGAGGCGGATCAGGCGGGCGTGGGGAATTTCCGCAGACGAGGGGAGCATGACGATTTCTCCCTTGCGGAAGCTGCTGTAATACCACTTCGAAAATAAGCTCAGGTGCTCCCACAAAGGCGCCTTGGCTGCGCCGTCAGCCCCTGCCAGCAAAGTTTGAAAAAGCAGATGAAGGCGTTCATCCAGGGGGAGAGGCGAGGGAACATTTTCATCCAGCGCCAGGGATGCGGGGCCGCAGAGATGGCCTGAGCGCAGCAGGAAAAAAGAGACGCTTTGTGGTTCGGCGCCTGGGACGATAACGACCGCGTGAAGGTCAGGAAGGCTACGCACCGGTTCCGGCTTGAGCCGCAGGACATCGTGCACCTTATCAATTTTCCGGTGCAGGCGCGCGGCACCCTCAAAGTCGAGACTTTCCGAGGCGCGATCGCGCTCCGCCTCCAGGCTGCTCGCCATGGACTGCCCCTGGCTCGCCAGGAACTCCATCAGGCGCTTAACTTCGCTCTGGTATTCGGCGTCCGTGCATCCTTTGAAGCAGGGCGCCATGCACATGCGCATCTGGGAGTAAATGCAGCCAGGATGGGCGGGATCGGGTTCGAGCTCCTCGACGCAGCGCCGGACTTTGAATAAATCGAGGAATTCCGCCGCAAAGCGTTCCGCCGCAGGTCGGGACGGGAAAGGACCGTAATAGAGCGATCCGTCGTTCGCGATGCGCCGCGTGGGATAGCAGCGGGGGAAGCGGTTCGAGAGGTTCAGTTTGAGCAAGGCAGGAGACTTCAGGCGCAGGCGGGCGCGATAATGCCGGGGATAGTAAACCCGGTTCAGGTGGTAGAGCAGCCACTGGGCTTCAAAGGGCGAGCCGACGTATTGATACTCGACTAGGCGCGTAATCTCCCGCAGGCTGAGGAGCTTGGAGTTCCGCTGGCGCTCGCCCAACAGGCGGAGCAAGCGGCGGTGCAAATCGGAGGTCCGCCCGATGTAAGGAGGCAAGCCCGCCGCCGCATGTCCATCCGGGAAGAGGGTGAAAACCGCCGAGCGATGCTCAAAACGGCCGAAGAAGGATTCGCCCGCCGCGCCCGGATCGAATCTCGCAGAGCTTTGAAGTTTCATGCAGGGCCTCGGCGCTTGCACTGATTGTAGTTTTCTGAGGAGAGCGCGGTCAAGCCGCCGGCGCGTCCAAGCGAATCCCAAGCGAATCAACCGGCTCCCGGTTGCAGGGCGGGATGGAAAGGTTTCTCGTTATTTGCGTGCTTACAGCCGGGGTGTGCCCTGCTTGCTCAGCGGTTGGGATGCGTTTATTGGCGAAAGAAGCCGATCAGCTTGTCGTAAGTTGTGGCAAGCCCCTCCGGCTCCACGCGCGTTTCTCCGACGACGGTCATGAAGTTTGAATCCCCGGTCCAGCGAGGCAGAGCGTGCAGGTGGAGATGATGCTCGACTCCCGCGCCCGCGCACCGTCCCATGTTCAGCCCCATGTTATACCCTTCGGGATGGTAACAATCTCTGAGGGCACGCTGGACCCGCTGAGCCAGCGCCATCATCTCATTCAGCATCTCGGCTGGAGACTCAATCAAGTCTGCGATGTGCGCGTAGGGGGCAATCATGGAGTGGCCGGTTGTGTAAGGATAAAGATTCAGAAGAACATAGTTGGACCGGCCGCGGTAAAGGATCAGCTCCTCGCGGTCGTTGGCGGGATCGGAGGCAGCCTTCTCGCAGAAGACGCACTGGGTGCTTTTCCTCGCTTCACTGACGTAGTGAAAGCGCCAGGGGGTCCACAAGTAGTCCATCTTTATCCCCGCACCGATGGCAAGATCAGTCTTCCGAAAAGGTCGGGCTGGAAGGCGGGCTGTCCGGAGCCTTCGGGGTTACCGGGGAATGCGCCGCCGCGGGCCCCGTGGTCTCCTGACCGGCATTGACAAGATCCTTCAGTTCTTTGCTGGGCTTGAAGTAAGGGATGTCTTTCGCGGGCACATCCACGCGCGCTCCGGTTTTCGGATTGCGGCCGATCCGCGAATTGCGGTGCCGGGTTCGGAAACTCCCGAAGCCCCGGATCTCAATCTTGTCCCCGTCCCGCAGAGATTTGACGATCCCCTCGAAGATGGTGTCCACAATAACTTCAGAATCTTTTCGGCTCAACTCCGTGGTCCGAGCAACGTCCTCAATCAAGTCAGCTTTGGTCATGCTTCGCTCCTGAGGTAATTTTGGACCCCCTACCTGGATCAATGGTCCCTGAACGGTTCAGAAAAGAAAGCCGCTCCGCCCGGCAATTATTCCAAATCTTCACTCTTTTCTGCGGCACGGCCTCGCGAGACCGTCGCGGTCGTGATGCCCGCTGAAGACAACGCTTCCGCCATCCTGGAAAGGCTGACCGGTTCCGGCGCCCTCTTGCGTGCTTCCGGAGCCTTCGAACCGGACATTCTCAGGCTGAGAGCAATCTTCTTCTCTTCGGGGTTCAGCCGGACAACGCGAAAATCAAGTTCGCTGCCCACCTTCGGGCCGCCGCGATCGCTTCCGGACTGAGAGTCTTCGATCTCGGAGATGTGGCACAATCCTTCGATGCCTTCTTCGATCTCGGCAAAGAGCCCGAAGGACGTCCGGCGGGTGACCTTGGCGTGCACCACGTCTCCAACCTTGGTTTTGCCGAAGAAATTCTCCCACGCATCGGGCTGAAGCTGCTTCAATCCCAGGGAAAGACGGCGGCTTTTGGGATCGACGTTGAGGACCACGGCTTCAATCTGCTGGCCCTTGCGAAGCACTTCCGAGGGATGCTTGACATTTTTGGTCCAGGAAAGATTCGAAACGTGAATCAGGCCGTCCACTCCTTCCTCAACTTCCACGAAGGCGCCAAATTCTGTGAAGTGGCGGACCCGGCCTTGCACCACCGTTCCAGGACCCATGCGCTCGCTCAACCCCGCCCAGGGATCGGGCAGGGTCTGCTTCAGGCTGAGAGAAATTCGCCGCTGGCTGAGGTTGACGTCCAGGACCGTGACCTCGACCTGGTCCCCCGGTTTCAGGATCTTGGAGGGATGCTTCAGGCGGCTGCCCCAGCTCATCTCCGAAATGTGAATCAGGCCCTCGACTCCCGGTTCCAGTTCGACAAACGCTCCGTAATCCGTCAGGCTGACCACGCGTCCGGTAGCGTGGTCGCCCGGATGAAAGTGGGAAACCACCTGCTCCCAGGGGTCCGGGGTCAATTGCTTAAGGCCCAGAGAGACGCGTCCTTTTTCCTTGTCAAATTTCAGAACCTTGACTTCGATTTCCTGGCCGACTTCCACAACTTCCGAGGGTTGGGCGACTCGCGTCCAGGAAAGGTCGGTGAGGTGCAACAAGCCGTCCAGGCCACCCACGTCGACAAAGGCCCCGTAGCTGGTCAGGTTTTTCACTCGGCCTTTCAGGACAGCCCCTTCCGCCAGTTTGTCCAGGGTCTCCTGTTTGGTTCGTTCGTTTTCTTCCTCCAGCAGTTTCCGCCGGCTGACGACGACGTTATTCCTCTTTCGATCCAGCTTGGTGATCTTGCAGGTGATTTCCTGCCCGATCAATTCTTCCAGGTTCGGGTGGGCTTTCAGGTCAGCTTGCGAGCTGGGAAGGAAAGCGCGAACTCCCACATCCACCGACAATCCTCCCTTGATTCGTTCGAGCACCCGGCCCCGCACGGGCAGTTCTTCGTAAAAGACCCGCTCGATTTCTTCCCACAACTTTTCCTGAATCGCCTTGCGGCGGGAAACCACCGCGGTTCCCGTGAGTTCGTCGAACTTCTCGACAACCACATCCACGGTGTCGCCGACCGCGACGTTCAACTGACCATCCTCGGAGAGAAACTCGCCGCGCGGGACAATTGCCTCACTCTTGAGACCCAGGCCCACAAACACTTCTTCGTCCGTCAGCTTCAGGACAAGGCCTTGAACAATCTCCCCTGGGGCCAGCGCGGGGGCAGATCCGATACTCTCCATAAGGCTCTGATCTTCAACCGCCTCAGAGCTCTCAGACTCAGCGATCTCGGAGTTGGCTGGAGTTTCCTCTGCGCGGGGTGTTCCCCAGGCTGAAGGTTCGGCCTTTTCTTCCTCCTGCGCTTCATCGAAAGAATGCAGGGCAGGTTCGGAATCCTGGGCTGGAGGCGTTGCAGGGGAAAGCTCGCCCTCGGGCTGGGCGGCGGATGCAAAGCCAGACACTTCCTCGGGCTCTTGGCGCACGGAGCCCTCCCCTCCATTCTCCGCTTCCGGAGAGAGCATTACCTCATTCCATGAGGCACGATCTTGTTGCGACGACATTCCTTTCCCTCCCTGGCCCGAACCCAACGCAACTCTACAGTGAATCTGTATTTTACCGTCCTGGGAAAAGGGAAGTCAAACCTATCAAGTTGGGCCGCCTTTTGCAACCTTTCATTCGGTCTCGAACCGGATTCCCTTCTGCTTGATGGTCTTGCGAAAGTCGTCTGAACGAATTTCGACCAATTTGCACATCTCGTACAGGCGCGAAGACAGGGTCGGCCCCAACTGCGCGATGGAATGGTCCACGTCAACCGGCTCGCCGGACGGCGCGCGGCCCCCCCGGCGTCCGGAAGATTCCCGGTGGGCCAGGGTTGTGGTGATGAGCGTGACTTTCTTTTCGTTGTACCGGGAATTGATGATGTAGGCCAGAGTTTCCCGTACCCAGTCGGTGGGGTCGGAAGCCGTCAAGTCGTCCAGCAGCAGGACTTCGGCTTCCAGCACCGGGCTCAGGACCCGCATCTCCGAAGTGTGCGAGACCGGGTTATAACTGTCGCGGATATCCTTGAGCAACTTCAGGAAATCGTAATAGAGGCAGGGAATTCCCTTGCGAAACATCAGTTCTCGCAGGACGGCGACCCCCAGATGGGTTTTGCCGGTTCCTGTCGGTCCGATGAGCAGCAGGCCGAAGTCCGTGGGATATTCTTCCACGAGTTTCTGCGAGTAAAGCTTGGCAGCCACCAGGCTGCGGTTGGGCTGCCCGGTGCGGGGATCCTTGAGGATGTCGAAGTTATCGAGGGCACAATGCTCGTAACGCTTGGGGATTTGCGCCTGCTTGAGCAAACTTTCACCCAAGGATGCTTTCTCACAATCGCAGCGCGCCACCCGCCGGATGCCGTTTGATTCGAGAGGCTTCCAACCCGTGCCTTGGCAGATCGGACAGTCTTTTTTCGCCATTTCAGAGCCTGTAGCAGATTCTAAATCAGTCGGGGCGCGAAGGGAAAGGAAATGCTCACTCTCGCTCGATCAGCGCGCAGCTCAAGGGTGGGAGATGGACGGAGGTCTTCCCGCGCTTGACCGGGCGCTGGCGGGTCTTCACCGCTTGCGCAGAGATGGACTCTGCAATTTCGGTACCCAGCCGCAAGTCGGAGAGGATCACGGTCTGCGTCTCTTTGGTCCAGTTCGACAATACGATCCCAAACTTTCCTTGCGGGCTTTGCCATGCAGAGTGAAACACCGCCGGGATTTTGTGAGCCTCGCCTTCACTTTCCCAGTGGACGACCCTGATCCCTGCAGCCTCGGCGGGCCGCTGCATCCTTCCAAAGACCAGGTGATCGCGGCCCTTTCCACGGCGCAACGTAGCCGCGCTGCGAAGCATGGCGAGGGAATCGTCGTTATTTCCCACAGCCGGTGACCAGGGCGCCCACCAATGGAAGTCGTTGCCTCGGTTGAGCAAGGTGCCGTCGCCGGTCAGGATGCCACCGGGAATCTCCCCCATGACCAGGTTGTAGGCGCTGCGGATCTCCTGGTGATAAGGCGTCGGAGCCATCCCAAACCCGCCTTGCAGGAGCACAAACTCATGGTAAAGAAAGGAATAGAGCGGAAAGAATAGGCGCCCGTATTCAGGGTGCCCGGGAGGGGCAATACGCTGGTCACAGACCTGGAAGTTGGGCATAAAGAACTCATTCGGCGGGGATTCCACCGAGAAAGCGAACCTCCGCCGCCCCCCGCTTTTGCGGGTTTGCTCATCGGCGATCCTCCGGAAGCCGTCGAGCATCGACTGCATCCCCGCCGTCATCCATTTGCCCGGGCCTGAGGGATGGCCATGGTAGGGGGCAAAACAAGGAAAAGTCGAGCAGCCAGTGTTCTGGTCCAGGAACTGAATCCAGTCCAGGCCGTCGTCCGTCAGCCTTTGGACGAAATTTTCCGCGATCTCGCGCGTCCGCGCCACGCCAAGACAACAGGCGTAGCTGGGGCGCCAGGCAAGCGCCCAGTTTTCCTCCCAGGCTTGTTGATCGTGCGTGCGGCAGACCGTCTTTTCGCCCTGCTGCTCGGCGTAATACCTCCTCCCGTCATAGCCGGTCCAGTAGTGGTGGGTGACCCAGCGCGTCCCGTTGCTATAACTGCCCACGTGCCAGCCTCGCGCTCGGGCCAACTCGGTGAACTCGTGCAGCGATTTGTCGCCTCCCGCCGGAGGAAAGCAGTCGGGGTAGACCCAGGAACCGGGCCGCTCCCAAGCCATCACCACCGCGACCAGCGGGGCGTCAATCTGTTTGGAGATATTCTCGAGCAAGGGAAGAATCTTGGGATAGGGAAGAAACTGCTGGTTCGGTTCCGCAGGACCTCCGTCCAGTTGTCCCTGGATTCGCACGATGATGTGGGGCGGAGAGTCGAGCAGCCAGTCGGGCACGTCTTTGCGCTTGTGCAGCGGGGCTGCGGCCCATGGTTGTTGAAGTGACCAGTTGCGATAAATTTCAGCGGCCTCGTACCAGTCGCCTTTGAAGGCTTGCAGGACGACTTCATAACCCAGCTCCCGTTCGC
This sequence comes from Terriglobia bacterium, assembly GCA_035532595.1. Lineage (GTDB taxonomy): Bacteria > Acidobacteriota > Terriglobia > UBA7540 > UBA7540 > JAMCXS01. The sequence continues at coordinate 12,883 of DATKQU010000167.1, forward strand.
CGTTTGCCGGCCAGTCTCCCACATGAGCAACGCCCAGCCGGATGCCTCCCTCCCGGTTATGAACAGGCTTGATCAGCTTGATTGACCCTGAGTCGTCCTGGCAACTGATATAGATTCCCGCCCGGTCATTGTAGTAAGCCAGGAACTGGGCGAAGGTGAGTCCGGGATAATGATGAGTATCGTAGTTCTCAGGCCGGAACTGCCAGGCGTGGGGGCTGTCAGGTTCGAGGTCTTGCGGCTTGGGAGCTTCCCAAAGCTGGCCCGTCCCCAGGGGCTGTAGAATCGCTTCCGACTTCGGCCTGCCGCCCAGGTGATAGGACACCACGAGGTAGGGAAACTGAACGTCCGTAATGGCCAGGTTGGCGTGATTGCGCACGGAGATCGACCAGTGGCTCTGCGGGTCTTCATCATCCATGCGCACCGTCATGGTGGCGGCTAGGTCCAATCCTCCCAGCCCGGTAAAGACCGCCCGCAGGGTCTTGCCGCTCAATTCGACGCTGATTTTCCGGGCTTGGGTGGAATCGATCTGCTGGAAATCGTGGTTGCTATCGAGATACTGGATGACGAATGCCGGCACCTCCGGGCTCGCAACCGCAAACTCCTGCTCAGGGGCGGTCTTAGCGATGAAGGAAGCGAGGCGCGCATCCTTGCGGTCAAACTCCAGCTTCTGATTGGAATTTTCAAGGATGATCCGGTTTTCACGATCCGCCGCGGCGGGCGGGGCTTCACCTTTTGCCTCCCGGAAGGGGGCCAGGCTGTTGGCGAGGAAGTTCCACGCTCGCCGCGTCCCCAGCAAGATCGGCAACTCGAGTACTGTTCTCCTCCTCATGATATCTCCCCGTTTAAGATGAAGTGCCGTTCAATGAACCGGAGCTTGGCCGATGCGAAGCAATGTTGTGGATACGTCGCGCCGGAGTGCGCCGCTGCAAAGCCCGCTGCAAGAACGGTTGTTTCCCTTGCACCTGCACCCACTCCTATTCCACGGGCGATCACCAAAACTTCACGTCAGTGTCATGCCGCGCCCCGCGCCATTCTAGCAGCTTTCTTTCAGCCCGGAGAATGATCTGCGTCGAGGCTTCGAAGATCTGACTCAACAGGATGTTTTGATCCGTGGCCCGGCCAGACCCTTCCACTTGTGAGTGGCATGCGCCCAGGTCAGGCGCCACCTGCTCGGGTGCGCTCAGACTTATTCACTCTTGAGCCGCGAGGTAAACAAAAATTAATTCAGATTTCAGGTTTCGTTCTGGCCAAGTCGGATATTGTTAAGGCGAGGCTGAAGAACGCGGGTGGTTGAAAAGATGGGTTAAGGGGAAGCCAAGTCAGCAAATGTGGTCTGCACCATGACGCGGCGGCCACAGTAAAATCGCGCCTCAAACTTTCCTCCGATCCTTTGGGGCGAGCGGCGCCCCATGTCTTCCAGTGGCCGCCGACGGTTTTTTCGGGGGCGGCAGCGAAGAATGGACAAGTGGGGCCGGAAACCCGTATCCGCAGCAATCTCACCAGCAGGAGGTGGCCGTGCCAAGCGAGGGAAGTAGATTTGCCCGATGGAAATTGACCGTGTATGAAAATGCCCAGAACTTCGCAATGTTTGTTTGCCGGCTTCGAGGGCTACGCCGCCGAGGAATTCTGGTAGTTCTCAACCTGATCGTGGGGCTCTGTTTGACAGGCATGGCCGCCGCGGGGCAGTCCGGCAGAAAGGCCGGGTCAGCCCGGGCTTCGATGCCTGGCATTCCCCAGTCGTGGAATTCCGCGGCTGCCGAGACTAACCAGGATGCGCCGCTGACCCTGACCCTGCAGGATGCGCTGAAGCGTGCAAGGACATACAGCCCTCAATTTCAAGCCGCGGTGACCGCCGCGAAAATGGCGCGCGAGAATGTGCTCCAGACCAAAGCCTCGCTCCTGCCTTCGGCCGACTACCTGATGCAGGATCTCACCACTCAGGGCAATGGCGTGCTTCCTTCCGGCCGGTTCGTCGCGAATGACGGCGTTCACGTCTACCGGGCCTGGGGCGTTTTCCGCGAGACTATTTCCGCCAACACCTTCACGCTTGCCGGATACCACCGGGCAAGCGCCGCAGAAGCCATGGCGCGGACGCAGCAGGAAATTGCAGGCCGCGGGTTGGATGTGACTGTCACGCAAGCCTATTACGGGCTGGTGGTGGCGGAGCGCCAGTATGGCACGGCGCAACAGGGCCTGGACCAAGCCAAGCGCACACTGAAGATCAGTCAAGAGCTGGAGCAGGGAGGCCAAGTCGCTCACAGTGACGTGATCACCTTTCAGATCCAGTTTAACCAGCAGCAGCAAGCGTTCCAGGAAGCCGAATTGGCCATGCAGAATGCGCGCCTCGGCTTGGCCGTGCTCTTGTTCCCCAATTTTAATCAGAACTTCAATGTAGTGGACGATCTGGATTCTCCGCCGCCCCTGCCCACCATCGCGGACGTCGGGGAGATGGCGCAGCAGAACAATCCGGAGGTCCACGCTGCCATGGCCGCTCTGCGGCAGGCGAAATTTGGGGTCTCGGTCGCACGAGCCGCCTTCCTGCCGACGCTCTCATTTGATGTCGATTACGGCATCGAAGCCAATGCCCTGGCGCTTCGCAGCCGGACCAGCGCGAACCCCGAGGCTGGGAGGCTTCCCAACCTCGGTTTCTTTGTGACGGCAACTCTCAACGTGCCGGTGTGGGATTGGGGCGCGATGCGGAGCAGGCTGCGCCAGGCGAAATACCAGAGGCAGGAGGCGCACGTCGAACTCAGCTTTGCCCAGCGCCAGACGTTGAGCAATCTTTATTCCTATTATAATGAGGCGCGCACGGCCCGATCCGAACTGAGCACCCTGCGGAGTTCAGCAGACCTTGCGGCGGAAAGCTTAAGGCTGAACACGCTGCGCTACAAAGCCGGGGACGCCGCAGTCTTGGACGTCTTGAACGCGCAGAACACTATGACGACGGCCCGCGACGCTTACGCAAATGGCCTGGCGCGTTATCGGGTGGCCCTCGCCAATCTCCAGACGCTCACTGGGAGCTTCTAATTGATGACAAAGGAACCATCGGCCTTGCCCCACAGGACGCCCATCGCCAGAATGGAAACTTCCTCTAAAATCGCCGGGCGATGCAGCCGGCGCAGCGCCGTGCCTGGTTCACCTCAGCCTCGGCTTGCTTTTGCTCTGTCTGAAGCTTGGATGCCCGCGTTGCTGCTGCTGGGCATCGTGCTGGTCATGGCAGGCTGCTCCAGCAAGGAATCGCCGGAAACCGAGCCCGTGGTGACAGTCCAGGCAATTCATGTCCGCCGGTCGGAAATCGAGCAGGAGGTCACCGCAGAAGCTGTTCTATTCCCCCTCAATCAGTCGACGATTGTGCCCAAAATCAGCGCCCCAGTGGAGAAATTCTACGTTAATCGCGGAGACCACGTGCATGCTGGGCAACTCCTTGCCGTAATCGAGAACCGGGACTTGGCCGCGGCCGTGGCTGAGAATAAAGGAGCCTATGAACAAGCCGAGGCCAATTACGAGAGCACTTCTGCCTCAAACCTTCCCGAGCAAATTCAGAAGGCGGAGGCTGCCGTAAAGACTGCAGAGGCATCCTTCAACGCTGCCCGGCAGTTATACGAAAGCAGCAAGAAATTGTATGAACAAGGCGCCCTGGCCAAAAATCAACTCAACCAGGCGGAGGTTGGACTCACCCAGGCGCAGACCCAACTGCAGACGGCTGAGCAACAGCTCGAGAAGTTGGACTCGGTGGGGGAGAAAGCGCAGTTAAAAGCGGCGCAAGGACAGCTCGCTGCGGCGAGAGGAAGATACCAGAGCGCCGAGGCTCAGCTTGCTTATTCGGAGATTCGAAGTCCGATTGACGGCGTCGTTACCGATCGTCCGCTCTACCAAGGAGAGATGGCGGCCACCGGCGCACCGCTGATCACGGTGATGAACCTGTCGCAGGTGATTGCCCGCGCCCATATCCCTGAGTCGGAGGCTGCGCAGTTGAAGGTTGGGGACCCTGCGGAGCTTTCTGTGCCGGGTCAAAGCAAGCCGGTTCCGGGAAAAGTTACGGTGGTCAGTCCCGCGCTCGATCCGAACAGCACCACGGTCCAGGTTTGGGTTCAGGCTCTGAACCCAGGTGATCAACTCAGGCCGGGCGCAACCGTCACAGTGACGGTTATCGCGAAGATAGTGCCTGACGCGCTCGTCGTTCCCCAGGCGGCCCTCGTGTCCGAGTCAGGTCAAAACAACTTCGTTATGGCCATCGATTCCGACAGTCGTGCTCATCAGCGGAAGGTTGAAACCGGCATTCAACAAGGCAATCGAGTGCAAATCACACAAGGTCTCAAAGAGGGAGATCTGATTGTGAGCCAGGGCGCTTATGGGTTGCCGGACGGCACAAAGGTGAAATATTAGGCCCTAAATGGATCAGCGCACAAAGCCAAATCCCGAATCTACCGGCCGTTCGAGGGCGCGTGAAAAGGATGCGTCGGCTTACTGGTTTGCGCGGGAGACCAAGCCGATTATTTTCCTGATCATCACCCTGGCGCTGGTGGGTGGCTATCTAGCCTTCACGATCCCAATTGCGGTTTTTCCGAGCACCAATTTCCCGCGCATCATCATCGCCGTGGACAACGGCGTGATGCCCATCGATCAAATGCTGGTCACCATCACCCGGCCTCTCGAGGAGGCGGTAAGCGGCGTGATGGGCATTGAAGACGTGCGGTCCGTCACCAGCCGCGGGTCTGCGGAAATTGACCTGTTTTTCAACTGGCATGTGAATATGTTCCAGACGCTCGAGCGCATCAACAACGCCATTGCGCGAGTGCAGCCGGAACTGCCGTCCACGGTCAAGATCACCACGAATCGTCTGCAGTTCTCGAGCTTCCCCATCCTGGGCTATAGCCTGACCTCGAATACGATCTCCCAAACACAGCTCTGGGAGCTCGCCACGTATACCTTCAAGCCCCGGTTGAATAGCTTGCCGGGCGTTGGAACCATTCTCATCCAAGGTACGCAAGTGCCAGAATTCCACATCACTCCCGATCCGGCCAAACTGCTGGTGACCCACTTGACGGTCTCAGATATCCTGAACGCTGTTGACCGCTCCAACCTGATCCGGTCCCCGGGGCTGTTGACACACGACCACGAGTTGTACCTGGAACTGATCAGCGGCCAGGTCCATAATCCGCCCGAAATCGCCAATATCTTCATCAAGAACAATCTGAGTGGCGACCCCATTTATGTCCGAGACGTCGGTACGGTCTCTTCAGGGATCGCGCCTAATTACACCATTGTGACCGGCAATGGCCAGCCGGCGGTGCTGATCAACATCAACCGCCAGCGCAAGAGCAACACTGTGCGGGTAGCAGACGAAGTCAAAGCGGAATTGCAAAAGATTGAAGAGACGCTGCCGCCGGGAGTAAAAGTCAGCACTTTTTACGACCAGTCGTGGATTGTGAGGGAATCCATCAAGAGCGTGCGCGATGCCATCTTGATTGGTATTATCCTGGCCTCCGCGGTCCTGGTGCTCTTCCTGCGAGACTGGGGGTCTTCGTTCATTGCGGGGATGGTCATTCCGATCAGCATCCTTATGACGTTCATTGCGCTCAAAGCTCTGGGAGAGAGCTTCAATCTGATGTCCCTTGGCGGGCTCGCGGCCGCGGTGGGGCTGATTATCGACGATGCGATTGTGGTGGTGGAGAATGTGGTTCTGCGCCGCGAGGCAGGAGAAGGACGGTTTGAAGCTGTCGCGCATACGCTGAACGAACTCACGGTGCCTCTGATCGGCTCGACGCTGACGCCTATCGTTGTCTTCCTGCCTCTGATTGCCATCACGGGATTGACCGGCATTTTCTTTCGCGCTCTCGCTGTTACCGTGGGCGTGGCGCTTTTCGCGTCACTTACGCTGGCACTCACCTGGACTCCCAATTTGTGCCTTTACCTGCTGCGCCAGAAGGCCAATCCCCAAGAGGGGTTGAACGGCGGGAATGAGGGCGATACGGACGCGCTCGGTGCCCCATCCTCGGCGGTGGAAGATGACCCTCCAGAAGCCCCGGCTGAACTTACGCCCGATCAAATCGATTTGAGGCGGATGATGGCCCTTGAAGAGCGCTCAATGGGAGCAACCATCAGCCGGGTCATTCGTTTTTACGACCGCTGGTTTCGCCGCGCTCTGGAGCGCCCGTGGCTGGTGGCGATTCTGGCCGTGGTTCTCATCGTGGTCTCGTTTTTCTGCTACCGCCATATCGGTTCCGACTTGCTACCAAAAATGGACGAAGGAAGCTTCATCGTGGATTATGTGACACCCCCCGGCAGCTCACTGGCAGAGAGCAATCGGATGATCAATCATATTCTGAGGATTGTCGATTCGGTTCCCGAGGTGGCGAGCACGTCGCGCCGCACAGGTTTGCAGCTAGGGCTGGCTGCAGTTACAGAAGCCAATAGAGGCGACATCTCCGTCAACCTCAAACCCAGACGCAGCCGCACCGTCTGGCAAATCATGAATGAAGTTCGCGACAAGATTACTCATCAAGAGCCCGCTGTGACTGTGGATTTCGTCCAAAAGCTCCAGGATATGATCGGCGACTTGACCAGCGCTCCGCAGCCGATCTTTATCGAACTCTTCTCTCCCAATGCCCAGCGGCTCGATTCCTGGGCACCCAAGGTGGCAGATGCTATCGGTAACATTCAGGTGGGAGGCAAACATCCGGTCGTCGATATCGACAACGGCATTGACTCGACCACCAGCGGTCCGGCCATCGTTTACCACGTGAACGCAGCGAAGGCGGCTCTCGCGGGTTTTACGCCTCAGGATGTGGCAACGGAGGCTGAGGCCATGTTGGACGGTGTTCCGGCGGCGCAGCCGGTGGTGGCGAACGACCGCCCTTACACCCTCCGCATCCGCTCGCCTGAAGCGACCCGCTCGTCGCTCCAGGCGATGAACGACACCCTGCTGGTCAGTCCCGCCGGGCGGACGGCCAGCTTGGGCAGCCTTGCCTCGATCACGGAGCTGCCCGGCCAGACTGAAATCCTGCAGGACCACGAGCAGCGATACGTGGCGGTCACGGCGCGCCTGGAAGGTCTTGACCTGGGCCATGGAATCGCCGCTGTGAAGCGGGCGATGGCGGGCCTCCACCTTCCCCCGTCGATCCGAGTGGAATATGGCGGTCTCTACCAAACGCAGCAAAAATCATTCCACGACCTGGTGATGGTTTTGTTTCTGGCGGTGATCTTTGTCTTTCTGGTCCTGCTTGCTGAGTTCAAAAACTTTTCCGCGCCCATCGCCATTCTCGCTTCCGCCGCCCTCTCCACCGCGGGAGTGCTGTTCGCCCTGTTCGTCACCGGCTCGACCTTCAATCTGTCTTCATTCATGGGTCTGATCATGGTAATCGGAATTGTGGCCAAGAACGGCATCCTGATTCTGGATGCTGAGGGGAAGTTTCGCGCGGCAGGCTTCAGGGCGAGAGAGGCGATCATCCAGGCCGGCCGGCGCCGGTTGCGCCCCATCGTGATGACGGCCCTGGCTGCGGCGCTCGGATTCCTTCCTTTGGCGCTAGCGATCGGCGCGGGATCGCAAATGCTCCAGCCACTGGCTATCGCCGTGATTGGAGGCATCTTGATCGCCATCGTCCTTTCGCTTTGGGTCACGCCGATCCTTTACTATTACCTCAGCAGAAGGTCGGCGTGAGTCATGTTATGCTGCTCGCTCTGAGAATTCGGGATCGCAGCATTTTACAGAAAGGTACTCCAACGCTGATCCGGGACTATTGTAGAGGTGATGAATGAAGCATTCGCCTTCTTTTTTAAAACTTGTTGATGAGGCCAAAAGTCGAATCCGCGAGGTCGATATTCATCAAGTCAAGGAGTGGCTGGACTCTGACAAGAAGTTTTACCTGATTGATGTGCGGGAAGAAAGCGAGTGGGCCTCCGGACGCTTGCCCTGCTCGATTCACATCGGGAAAGGGATCATCGAGCGCGATATCGAGCGAACGATTCCTGAGAAGAGCGCTACTCTGGTTCTATATTGTGGCGGCGGTTTCCGCTCGGCGCTGGCTGCCGAGAGCTTGCAGAAAATGGGTTACTCCAGCGCCGTTTCCATGGATGGCGGGTGGCGCAGCTGGCTTGAGGCTGGATACCCCGTTGCGGACGATTGAGGCGATGAGGGGGGAACGGACCCGGAAGGAGGCCAGTCAATCCCGCAGCATTTCGAAACGATACCAGCCAGCCGGTTGAGCCATCGCGCATTCGATTTTCAAACGCTCAAGTGAAGGGCTTTCGGCGTCCTACTCGGCTTTCCGCGGAGAAGAAATTTTCTTCCCTTCGGTTCTGCAACGCACGGCGCTATAATGAAACCAGTGGCGCGAAAGAAATTCGGCGTCGGGAGGTACTTTAATGGAAGGGCTGTTAGAACCAACTCACCTCTTTTTTATTCTGGCCATCGTACTGATCATTTTCGGGCCTGGAAAATTGCCGGAACTTGGCCGGGGACTCGGAAAAGGGATTCGTGAATTTAAGGGAGCACTTCGCGGCGTTACGGAAGAGTCCAAAGAGTCTGATAAGAAGGTGGCCTAGTACTTGGTGACGCAACTCCGCGTAAGATCGAAGTGACTGTAAAGCAAGCACATAGCTTCCGCCAGCGTTACGGGAAATAAAGTCACGAAGTACTAGTGTCCCGTCCCAGAAATAAGTGAACTAATATGGTCTGGCTTGCGTCTAAGATGTAGGAGGCTTAGATGCGAACCGGACGACCCCGAAAACCGTTGATCTTGACCCCCGAAGAGCGCGAGCGGCTCCAGTCTTTGGCCCATCGCGCCCGCAGCCAGCCGCTCCTGGCTCGGCGCGCACGTGTGGTGCTGGCCTGCGCCGAGGGGTTGGCGAACAACGCCGTGGCCAAGAGACTGCGCTGCTCGCTCGGCATGGTGGGC
>DATKQU010000168.1:0-4046 GCA_035532595.1 Terriglobia bacterium
GGAGAGCCGCAACCGCCATGAACACAAACGCCATAGCGGCGATGCCCTTACGGAATCGCATAATGGAGAACTACCTTTTTACACCAATTGTTCAGTGTACGGGACAAGGTTTTGCGGCGTCAAGCAAAGTCGCGGCTTGGTCGCGGCGTCGTTCTTTCCCTGAGCATCGAGATCCCAAAGAGCAAAGCTGCGGGAGCTTCGGTTTGCAATGCGGATGGGGCGGGTTTCTCGCCGCAGAAGCACAACCACGCGGCCGGCTTTGATTGACAGGGAACATCGATCCTAGGAGTGTGTCGGAGATAGATTTCAACTTCCGACTTGGCGGGCTTCGAGTATTTTCGTGGGAAATTCATGGAATTGTTGTTGACCGGGGACCGAAGGCTTGTCGGATAGCGGGATGAGCAAACGATTTCGAAGTTGCGATTTGAATCAGGGGCTGTTGTTGCCGCCGTGGCTGGAGGATTGGCTGCCGGAGGGGCACTTGGCGCGGTTTGTGGCGGAGGTGGTCGAGAGCTTGGATTTGTCGGCGATCTACGCCGTGTACGAAGCGGGCGACGGCCGGGGGCAGGTCACCAACAGGACCACCTTGGCGCGTAGCCAACTTACCCTCAACTGAACTTTGATACGTAAACCCTTGGGCATTGATCGTGGGTCACCGTCGCGACATGTACGTCCCCAACAATCCCAGCCCCCAACGGGATGGATTACTGGCAGCCCGAAACCGAACGTTTAGGGAAGACGGAAGCAGGAAGCTGGGCTTGAGCGGAAATCCAAGCCCAGCCTGATAATTAACTTTATTGGATTCCAACTCCCTTGACGATCCTTTCGGCCTGCGTCCTGGTGTAGTTGCCGGTGATCACAGCAGATGCTCCTATAGGTGACCGGAGCACAGGAGCCACAACGACCTGGCCATCCAGGAGGATCGCCACGGGCTTCCCGATGTGGTTCTGAGTCGCTGCGCGCATTTTCTCAGCTCCGGTTGCATTGAACTCGACGCTGACACCATATCGCGATGGGCCCGTGCCCTGAACGACTCGCGCTGCCGCGATATCGCTATTGGTGACGATGACCTCATCGTGAAGGTAAACCGCTCGGTCGGAACCTGACACCTTCGCCTTCTGCAACCCGGGAGCCGGCTGATCTTCGGCCAGCCTTATTTCAAAGCGAATGGCCGCCTGCAGGTCGCTATTGAATAGCGACCATACGAGCGCCGCGAAGAACGCGGCAGCGATCACCATTAAGGCGGCGGTAGCGAAAACAGCGATTCGCGACCGCGGTCCCGCGCCGGCGGGCGCGTGGGCGCCTGAGGCTGTCGCTAGGACCGCCTGACGGCGGAAATCACGCTGGCCCGCAGGCCACGCTGGCTCGTGCCGAAGCGGATCTGCGTCTCGCAAGAGCTTTCTAAGATTATTCATGGGTGCCTCCTATAGAAGCTTTAAGTGTGCGGGCCAAATCGCGCCTACCCATCGACAGGTGCCAACGAACCGTGATTGCGCTGATGCCAAGGAGGGACGCAATCGTCGGAATGGCCAATTCCTCCAGCTCATACATCACGACGATGGCACGACGGCGGGGAGGCAGGATATTGAGCGCCTGCCATATGGCGGTCCTGGCAATCAGGCCTGCTTCCGGATTCCGGCTGCCACTTCCGGAGCGGCTGCCTCCTAAGGCTGCTTTCTCGTGGCGGTCACGAACAGATGCCTTCCGCCACTGATCACGGCGGATATTGATGAGCACCCGCACTAGCCATGCCTCCTCATTCGATTCGCCCACGGGGATGGACTTCGGGAATCGGGCCGCCTTTAGAAACGTTTCTTGGACGAGGTCGAGAGCATCATCGGCGCTGGGTGCAAGCCGCCTCGCCAAGCGGTAGAGACGGTCGTAATGTGCATCGAACAAAGATGCCAGCCGATCGACAGGGTCGGTCTCTACGACGACCGGAAGGGCAGGGGCCACGTACTGTTTGTTCATATCTTGTTAAACGCTCGAGGACCCCATTATGTTGGTCCATTCCAAAGAGAAATTCCCGATTTCAATATGCCCTGGATGGTGGTCTTTGGAAGTGGGCCCTCGTCAGTCCGGTTACCTCTGAGCTTCAGCGGCAAGCTCCTTTGGTAGAACTGCGTACTTCGAAATGACGGCAAGAACCCGCTTCGGCGCTTTTGTTTACTTTCGGGATTACATTTTCCTAGAAAGCACTTACACAATCGCATACCGTTGAGCAGGTAGCCATAGCGCCGACGTTGTGCCGCGGGCATTTTGCGGGCCGGTGCCTGCAAACCCACGGCATATAAAGTATGCCGTGGCTATAAATGTTGAAGGGATAGAAGCGGCGCTGCCAGGCGCGGTAGTGTGATTCGTCATGGACGCTGGGCGGCAGGCGAACAGCGGCGAGCATCTTCCGGCACCAGGCATTTTGCTGATTGTCGCGCAGCCGCTTCAGAATTTTGGTGGCGCTCTGGCCCTTCAGGCGCTGCACAATCACGCTGGTCGTTTTGGTCCCTCCGGGCTTGAGAAGCAAGTGGAAATGGTCCGGCATCAGCACCCAACCGATCAGCATGGATTTCGTCGCTTGCCGAACCTCCGCCAGAGTCTCCACAAAACAGCGGCGGAAGGTCTCCGAAAGAAAAAGCGGCGCCCGGCGGTAGGTGCTGGCGGTCACGAATCGCAGTTGCCCCGGACTGTACCAGCGCTTCCGGTAGCCCATGACCGCCTACTATAAACTCTCCGCCCGCTTCAAACCACTCCCTACGGGAAATCGCAGACCCCACCCATCAGGGGTCTGCGCCAGCCCCGGCAGGGGTTTTGTGCCGTGGGCCTTTTGCAAACCAGGACCCTGCGAACCCGCGGCACAAGAAGCATGCCGCGGCTACCAGTTGCGGATTCACGGGGGCTGGTTCCATCACCGCCGCATCTTATCGCAGAGGCAGGCTCTGTGCCGGCGGGGATTGCCGGGCAAGAGCCTCCCCGGTTACCCCGCTTGCTCCTGCTGCCAGCCCTACCATTTTCAAGAAATTACGTCGAAGCATGTTCTTCATTTCCTCACCACTCGCGCCTCAGCCCATCCCCTGCATCGCTTCCCTGTACGTCCTGAAACCCCTTAGTGCCTTTGAAGTTGAATCCTGACTTTTTCTGGCAGGATATTTTCCACCACCCCGGATTTAGGCAGTGTTTATGCGGTGGTGACGGCATTTTTGAGATGGTCCGACTTTCCTGTTTGGTTCCGGCTTTGCCGGGTTAGGAAAGCAACATCCTCATTATCATTCAGTCCCAATCCATGCCGTCGTTGGCTCTGAAACATTCCGAGGAGAGATGCCGCTCCGTGCTCGGCCCGGTGCTGCAACGGCCCTCCAAAATTCAGGATGCGACATCCTGGGGAATGCCACGGCCGTCTCTGCGAAACGCTTGGAATTAAACTCAAAGGCCGTACGCCAAAGCGCAGATGGGCCCGGGTTTCAATACTCGGCAAGGCGCTAATCCTATGCAACTTTGGCGGGGGGGTCAATCGAAAAGGAGGGGTTATGACCGAAATTCGGAATGAACCGATTGCCTGAACGACAAAGCGTTTCGGATCTGTTTCGCTGCGGCAGCAGAGATCACAAAAGTCGGATTGTTGCCCGGTCAACCCTTGTTTTAGGTCCTGCGCGTGGGGTCCCTTTGGGACCGGGCTCTTAAGCCTGCCGGTGGCGCGATGTTCCTGTGACGACCGCTGCGCCGCGATGCTCATAGCAAATGCCTTGCGCGATTCTGGGAACGCTGTCCGCAATCCGGGAGCCGATTTCGACGCGGGTGTGTTAGCCGAAAGTTGTCCGCAAGCTTGAAGTGGTTCTACGGCGACCCCTGGGGGTGAAACTAAGCTAAAAAACGCTGTCCGGTAATTTCTATTGACACACTCCCGTAATTGGAATATAAGCTATACATTGAGTTTTACCTAGAGTACTGCACGTCTTGTTGTTTCTTGCGTCGCAATAAAAGGGTCAACCTTAACATGGAGGAAAGCATAAACATGTCTTACCTTAAGCGCGCGCTTATTGTGCTAATGGGAT
>DATKQU010000169.1:0-14380 GCA_035532595.1 Terriglobia bacterium
GCCGGTTTCCGCGAGCGCGAGGCAGCCGCTGCGTCGGGCAAGGGCTCGAACACCGGCGCCTAAGCATCCAGGCGGTACGCGAGAGATTTCTTCCTGGTATTCAAGACGATCCCAAAGATTAGAATCCTCTAGGGTAGAGAAAGCTGTTGGCGACTAAACCACCGCTTGATCCCTATATCACGAAGCCGAAAGTTTACCTCCTGGGGCGCCAGACGGTTGTGCGCGAAGAACTCGCGCGCTTTCTGGACGAAGAAGGCGTGAACTTCACGACGGACACCGAGAAGGCCGCCGAAGTTCTGGCGGAAATCGCGGGCCGCACCTGCTACATGTCCTTCGGCAAGGGGCGCAAGTCCAACCAGGAGTATCTGGACAACATCCTGACCTCCAAGCACGGCAGCGTGCTCGAGCACGCGGTCTGGTGCCTGCTGATTACGGGAGTCAGCCGCTCCCTGACGCATGAGCTGGTGCGCCACCGCGCTGGCTTTGGCTATTCGCAGCTTTCGCAGCGCTACGTGGATGAAGGCGATGCGCGCTACGTTGTTCCCCCGCTCTATCAGGAGAACGACGCGCTCCGCGCCCAGTGGCGGCAAACCATCGAAACCGTCAGAAAAGCTTACGTGGAACTCGCTGACGCCACGGCGCAATACGTCCAACAAAAGCATCCGGAGATGGCGCCGCGCGACCGCCGCAAGTGGGCCCGGCAAGCGGCAAGGTCCATTTTGCCCAACGCCTGTGAGACTAAAATCTTTGTGACCGGCAACAGCCGCTCCTGGCGGCACTTCCTGGAGATGCGGGGCAACCCGCACGCCGATACGGAAATCCGCCTGCTCGCCGTGGAAATTTGCAGGGTCTTGAAGAACGAAAGCCCCAACATTTTCCCGGACATCGAGATTTACGATGAAACGGACGGCATGCCCGCTGTGCGCGTCCAGCACTCGAAGGTTTAAAAAATCCTAAGACCTCGATCCTATTTGCTGTTGTCCTAGCTCTACTTAATCCCCACCATCATGGAATCCGTGCCCACAACGATTGGGATGATGGGTGGCCTTTTTCAGCAGACTGTTAGGCCTGACCGACCCCGCGGCCGGGATTTAGGAGCTGGCAGCTTTGCGATACTTGGCCATGTGTTCGCGCATGTCGCGGTTGCCGGGATCGAGCGCCAGCGCCTTTTGCTGGACTTCCACCGCCTGCGAGTACTGGCCATTTCGATAGAGCGCCTCCGCCAGCGTATCGATGAAGGCCGCTTCCTTCCAGTGGGTCAACTCGACGGCTCGCTGAGCGTGCTGGAGGGCTCCGGCGGGATTCCGGTAACGGGGATCTTCGGCGGTGGCCAGCAGCCACGCCAAATTATTCTGAGCTTCTGCCAGATCCGGCTTGAGTCGCAAGGCTGCTTGATAGTGCTCAATGGCTTCGGGATAGAGCTTTTGGTCAGCGCACAGATCCCCCAGGCTCGTCTGGGCCGGGGCGGTTTGAGGATTCTTTCCGACTACAGCCTCGAGGAACTGCTGAGCTTTGCTGGGTTCTCCTTGGCGGGCATAGGCGACCGCTAAGCCGAGTTGCGCCTGGGGCGAGTCGGGGCTGAGCCCAAGAGCAGTTCGGTATTCCCGGATGGCTTCTGCCACGCGGTTCTGGCTGAGGTAAAGTGAAGCCATTTCTTCATAGGGCCGCTCATCGCCGGGGCTTTGGCGGGCCGCCGCCTGAAAACGCTGGAGCGCCTGGTCGTCCTGGTGCTGGGCACGAAACTCGACGCCTTGCGCGATCAGCTTGGTTACGTGCTGGCCGGCGTAGTAATGGCTGGTCGTGGCGAACATGGCCGCCGCAACGATGGCAACGGGAAAGAGCACCATCCCCTGCGAAACCCTGGAAGAGATCCACCTGTGGCCCAAATCCGGCAGCGGAGGGGGAATCAGCCACGCCAGCGCCGCCCCTCCCAGCAAGCCTCCCACGTGCCCCCAAATATCAATCAAATGGGACAAGGGTAAGTCGATCGCAAGATTGAGCACGATCAGAATCACCATTCCCTTGCCGAAGGCCCGGCCCCAGCGCCGGGGGACGACCTCGGGATGCCGGTACCCGGTGACGAGCATCGCTGCGGCCACACCGAAGATCGCTCCGGAAGCTCCCGCGGCCACGTTGTTGGACATTATCACCGACAGCAGCGATCCGGTGATACCCGCCCCCACATAGATGACCGAAAAGCGGCCGTATCCGTACACGCGCTCGAGGATGGGTCCCAGCAAATAAAGCGCGTACATGTTCACGGCGAGATGGAACCAGCCGATGTGCAGAAACATCGGCATGACGAGCCGCCAATAGTCGCCCCGCAGGAGGTAAGGCTTGTAGGAGGCGCCGAAATTCAGCAGCACGTCGAGGTGCTTGGACCCGCCCTCGAGCGTCATCAGGATAAAGATGAAAACGCACAAGCCGATGAGAACCAGCGTTGCAACCGGCCAGTAGCGGGGCCAGCGGTGGGAGAAGCGCGGAAGACGGCGGACCGTCAAATGATGTTCGTCAAACATAGATTCGTAAATTTGCGCCAGGTCGCAGCCGGGGAATGATCGAGGCGCCGCAGCAGACTCTCTCGGGCGCGCCGCGCCGGTGAATCAAGGCTTTTCAGATTGCCTGGCGTCGATAAGTTCATAATAGCTTTCTCCAGCGCAATTCCGGCACAAAATCCGGCCTTCGATGTAGCGCTCGCGCCCGTCGTTAATGCCTTCGCCACACTCGGCGCAGGCCACCCGCGAACGAGGCCGGCCGGGCAAATCCTGCGGCCGCAACTTCACGCGCACGCGCTGCCGGATGAAAAGCTCGGCGTCGTCCATCACCTTGTAGGCTTCGAGCTGCTGCCGGTAAGGATCTTGAAGGTGGCCGAACTTCTGCTTGGCTTTTTGCCGGGCATCGTCGCGCGCTACGATTCGGATCGCCTGCTCGGTCTCCAAATCCACGAAGGTGGCCGCCACTTTGCCGTAATCGAGATATTTGAGGGAGCGTTTTCCCAGCCGGCATCCCGTGACCAGGCTGACCGCGTCGGTGGCGCAGCGGTCGATTTCGACAAAGGTGAGAAGGCGCTTGCGGTGCTTGACCGGATCATCGATGCCCAGTTCTTTCAATCCGAGCATGGCCATGCGCACCCCTAGCACCTGGCCAGGGCACATGTGGCCGTGATTCTGAGCGGCCAAGGAGAGATATTCTTCAAGCGATTTCATCTTGATTCCCGATCAACGCACGCGGAAACCGCCGAGCGCCAACACCCACACGAAAGCGCCGGCCTGGCAGCCTTTTTCTGGAGGGCCGCAAACCTGTAACCTCTAACCCCCTTCGGTCTTGGTATTCGCAATCCTGGTCCCCTCGCAAAATTATACCATCTCGCCTGCGCGCGGTTCTGGAAGCGCGACTTCGTTGTTGTACATTAAGGCTGGAAACGGCATCTTGCCGGTTGCCGCTTTGCCGCGGGCTTCCACGCTGGGGAAGCTCTATCCGCTCATTAGGCGGCATGCTAGTATGTAATCTATGAGGAAATTATTGGGTATCGATCGTCATGGTTTGAGCACGTATTTGACTCTTTTGTGGGCACTGGCGTCGGTGTGTGTCGCAGGGAATGCAAGAACCTTCGCTGCGTCGAATCCCTGGACCCGGAAGGATGTCGTCGATCCCGCCACGCTTGCCCAGCAACTGAAGAAATCCGGTGACAAGCCGCTGCTTCTGCAGGTGGGTTTCCGCAGCCTATACGACCAAGGGCATATCCCCGGCTCCAAGTATTGTGGCCCGGCTTTTCGACCCGACGGAATCGCCAAGCTGAAGGAGTGCGTGGCGGAAGTTCCGCATACCAAGGAGATTCTTCTCTATTGCGGTTGCTGTCCCTGGGAGGAATGCCCCAATCTCCGGCCGGCTTTTGAGGCCCTCAGCCAGATGGGCTTCAAGCGGGTCCGGGTGCTTTACATTCCCCACAATTTTGGCCGCGACTGGGCACACAAGGGATATCCCACCGAACGGTGACCTCCGGCAGGCCTCGCACCGGGCAGGGAGCGCCGTTGCGGCAGGAACCGCCAGGCCCGTTCCGGCATCTAAGCAAGAGGGACCGGAGAAGGTCAGGAGTATCTAAGCCATGTGGAACAATGTTAAGACCACCATCCTGCTAGCGGGCTTAACGGGGGTGTTTCTCATCATCGGACAATTGTGGGGAGGCGACAGCGGCTTAGTTATCGCGCTGGTGCTGGCCGGAGTCATGAACTTGGGCACGTACTTTTTCTCAGACAAGATTGCGCTCTCCACGTCCGGGGCGCAGCCGGTTTCGCGGGAAGAAGACCCGCGCATTTACCAGATTGTCGAGCGGCTGGCCGGGAAGGCGGGAATTCCGGTGCCGAAGATCTACAAGATTCCCACCAATTCTCCCAATGCCTTTGCCACGGGACGCAATCCCAATCACGCTTCGGTGGCGGTGACGCAGGGCATTCTGGAGATCTGCGACGACGAAGAAATCGAAGGCGTGCTGGCTCACGAACTTGGCCACGTGAAGAACCGCGACATCCTGACCAGCGCCATCGTGGCCACGATCGCAGGCGCCATCACGTTGATCGCGCGCCTCGTTTTCTGGGGCGAGATGTTCGGTTTCGGCGGGGGCGGCGGGAATGAGGGTGAAGGCGGGGCTCTTTCGGCGCTGGCGATGATGATCGTGGCGCCGTTCGCGGCGATTCTGATTCAACTGGCCATCTCCCGATCCCGGGAGTACGAAGCGGACGCCACCGGCGCCCGGATCACCGGCAATCCTCAGGGCCTGGCGCGGGCGCTTAAGAAAATCGACGAGTGGTCGAAGCGAGTGCCCATGCAGGTTTCTCCTTCCATGGCGCACATGTTTATCTGCCAGCCGCTGACCGGCCGCGAGATGTTCTCGAACCTTTTCTCCACGCACCCGCCCATGAAGAAGCGGATCGAGCGGCTCGTCGGTCCGGGATATTATTGATCTTTTCGTAGCCACCAGCGCTGCCTGAGACGCTTCGGATTAGCGGGAGACCGTTTTAGGCACGAGGGCCAAGCACCATTCAGCTTTTACTGATGTTTACAAAATATAGTGACGCCGTTCTTTGTAGCGCCGCTCTATGAGCGGCGAAAGACGCGGGTCATAGACCCGCGCTACAGTAATAGTTGTCACTATATTTTGTAACTATCAATAAGTGCATCGTGGGATAGTAACCTTTGGCTTGCGTGGATTGCCGCGGGCGTTTTTGTGCTTTGGCGATAAAACATGGCGGGTAGTTCCGAGGAACATCTTCCGGGCGGCGACAGTTTTCGAACCGACTGCCCGGAAAAACGCGCCGCCTGGAGCGGGGAAGATTGGTCGAGAATAAGCTTTCCTTGCTCAAGTTTCTAATGGGATACTTGACAGGGAATACAGGCGCGTCCGGGCCTGGAACGAAACCTCCCCGGCCCGGCGAACGTCTATGGCAAGGGCACAGATCAGTGATGGGCGGGCGAGGCTAGGAATGCTCTCAGCGAAAAGATGAGTGTGAGGAGAACGTATGCCAGATAATAAGGAAAAACATGATATCGGACACGCGATGTTTGGCTTGGGCGAACCCGAATCGCCACAGGGCAGAAGTCCAGGGGCTGGGCCGGAGCAACGGCCGGCTGCTGCACCGCAAGGTAGTAGTTTCGGGCAGCCGCCGCCGGCGCCTCAGCAACCCCAGGCGCCAGGACAAGCTCCCCAATACATTTATGTCCAGGGCCCCCCGCCTGAGTGGAGCCAGCCTCCTGCACCGTCAGGGGGAAGCAACCTGACCAAGTGGGTGATCGTGCTGGCCGTGCTTATGGTTCTCAACCTGGCGCTGGCTATCAGCAACCGGATCCAATTCGGGAAGTCTCTTCAAAAGCACACGGACCAGCTAACCCTGCTGTCGCGGCGCATGGACACAAGCGATGACCGTTATGCGCAGTTGAAGGGGCAATTTGATGTGACGAGTCAAAAGCTGGGGCTGACGCAGGCCGAGCTTGAGCATGCCCGGCAGCTTGCCGCGAATATTCAAAGGCAGCAGCGCCAATCCGTGGCGCAGTTGAACCAAGCCATCGAAAAGAAGGCAAGCGCCCAGGACCTCAATAAGCTCCAGGCGGACGCCAATTCGAAATTCGGGAACCTGTCGGGCGATATTGCCGGCACCCAAAAGGACCTTGCCGCCACCAAGGAGGCGCTCACCGGGACGAAAGGGGAACTGTCCGGCGCCATTGCCCGCACCCATGATGAACTGGTGGCTTTAGCGCACCGCACGGACCGTGACTACTTCGAATTCAACCTGGCGAAAAAACACGCGCGCCAAAAGGTGGGAAGCGTCATGATCGAGTTGTTGAAGACCAATCAAAAGAGAAATCTGTACACGCTCAATCTCTATTTTGACGACAAGCGGACGGAACGGAAGGATAACGCTCTGGACCAGCCGGTCTTCTTTTACGTGCGAGGCGCTTCGAACACGCTCGAACTGGTGGTCAATAAGCTGGGCAAGAACACAATCAGCGGGTATGTGAGCACCCCGAAAGGTTTCTTTGCCAGCACGCCGACCGTGCTGTCACAGCGCCCGAGTTGAGACCCGGTCGAGCACGGTCGCCCGATGGTTTCTCCCTGTAAGGGAAAAGACCCATCCCTGGACAGGGATCGTCGGACAAGGAACCACTTCCAGGTGTCTTCCCTCTGACTCAACGATGTGGAGTCTTCACTTTTTGGCGGAGGCGGCGATATGCGCCTCCAGGACTTTGGCCAATTCCTCGTAAGGGCGAGCGCCGATCACTTGTTCCGAGACCTTTCCGTCCTTGATCAAAAGCAGGGTCGGAATGGATCGAATACCGAACTGGCCGGCGAGTTCCGGCTCTTCGTCCACGTTAACTTTGGCGAAATTGATTTCTTTGGAGTACTTATCCGCCAATTTCTCGAAGGTGGGCGCGATCATGCGGCACGGAGCGCACCAGGTCGCCCAAAAGTCTACGAAAGTGGGTTTGGTATCGGCCTGGAGCTTCTGCCATTCCTCTTTGTTGAGGTGCTGAATGTTTGCCATGAGTCTTTGATTCTCCTCGGGTTTTGCCACTAAACTATGAGATGCAGCAGGGGATAAGAAGTTTCGGGCAGATTCCGGCCAAAAAGGGCCTTCACGGTGGCCGCGCGGCCTGGGGCGTGTGACATTTGTCATGTCTGCAGTACATTAAACGGATGTCGGAGAGGGGGAAGGAATGGCGGGTCATTGGCTTTTCAAATCCGATCCTGAACACTATTCGTTTGCGGATCTCGTTCGCGACAAGAAGACGGTTTGGGATGGGGTCTCCAACAATCTGGCGCTCAAGCACCTTCGCGCGATTCGCCGAGGCGATCGCGTGATGATCTGTCATTCGGGCGGCGAGCGGGCCATTGTGGGGTTGGCTGAAATCTTGAGTGATCCCTATCCCGATCCAAAGCTGAAGGATCCGAAGCTGGCAGTTGTCGATATTGCGGCCCGCGAGAGCCTTGCGCAGCCGGTTACCCTGGACCAGATCAAGAGACAGGCGGGGCTCGAAAGCTTTGACCTGGTCAGACTGCCGCGGCTTTCAGTGATGCCCGTTTCCGAAAGCCAATGGAAGGTTTTGCTTGCGCTGGCGAAAAAGGGAAAGCCATAAACGTTCAGGGGAACGTCTCCGAGGATTCGAATGGCCAAGCCTTCCAACTCCCGCCGCGAACTTGCGAAACTCCAGCAGCAGGTCGTGCAATGCACGCGTTGTCCTCGCTTAGTCCGCTATCGCGAAAAGGTGGCGCGGGAGAAGCGCCGGATGTTTCGGGAATGGGAATACTGGGGAAGGCCGGTGCCAAGCTTTGGCGATCCGGACGCCAAGCTCCTGATCGTGGGCCTTGCGCCGGCGGCACACGGCGCCAACCGCACGGGGCGCATGTTTACGGGCGACCGTTCGGGAGATTTTCTTTTCCGCCGCCTCTTTGAAGCAGGTTTTGCCACGCAAGCGGAATCCCATGACCGGGAAGATGGGCTGCAATTGCGCCGCTGTTATATTACGGCCGCGCTGCGATGCGCTCCGCCGGGCAACAAGCCGCTTCCGGAGGAATTGCGGAACTGCCAGGTTTACTTCGAAGAAGAGCTGCGGCTTCTCGGGCGAGTGCGCGCCGTGCTGGCGTTGGGCCGAATCGCATTTGACCGATACCTGAATGTGCTGGGGGAGCAAGTGAGCTTGCCGCCGCGCGCTTCCACGCCTTTTGCGCATGGCGCCAGTTACTCGATGCCGGACGGAACGCCCCGCTTGTTTGCTTCTTACCATCCCAGCCAGCAAAACACCCAGACCGGAAAGCTGACGCCGGAGATGATGCGCAAGGTCCTGGAAGATATCGATGCCTACCTTGGGGACTGAGAGCGACCGGCCGCCCGCGCCGCGCCACAGTGCCTCACAGCGAGCCCCGAATCACCTTCAGGCATGCCACAAGGTGGCTTAGTCCATCAGCATGCCGCCGTTAACTTCGACGGTTTCACCGGTCATGTAGCGTGCCGCGGGAGATGCCAGAAACACGATGACATCGGCGATTTCTTCGGACGTGCCGGCGCGCCCCAGGGGGATGCTGGCCACAAACTTCTTGAAAATTTCCGGGGGACTGTACCGCTCATGATAAGCGGTGGCGATGACGCCCGGGGCGATGGCGTTCACTCGAATGCCGTGCGGGGCCAATTCCTTCGCCAGGCTCTTGGTGTACGTGATCATTCCGCCTTTTGCGGCGGCGTAGACCCCTGAACCCGGTCCGCCGCCATTGCGCCCCGCGATCGAGGTGACGTTGATGACGCACCCGCTCTGGCGCGCCGCCATTTCTTCCCAAACAGCCTTCACGCACAGGAATACGCTTTTTAAGTTCAAATCCATGACTTGGTCCCAGTACTCTTCCGTCATGTCGGCCAGCGTGCGCCTGGCCAGAAGGTCTCCGGCGTTATTCACCAGGATATCGATCCGTCCCCATGGCTTGCGGACGGCATCGACCATGGCCTGGACCTGGGCGCAGGAAGTTACATCGGCCTGGATGGCCATTGCGTCACCGCCCGCCTTGCAGATGTCTTCGACGGTTTGCTCCGCGCCGGAGCGATTCTTGAGATAATTGACCGCGACCCGGGCTCCTTCGCCCGCCATAGCGATCGCCGTCGCGCGGCCGATCCCGCTGGAAGCCCCGGTGATTAGTGCTGTTTGTCCTTTAAAAACCATCGTCTCCTCCCGTAATCACAGGGGGTTTTAGCACTCCTGAGAGTCCGTTTGAATTGAGTTGCCTGCAGGCTCGAGGAAAACATAAAACAAAAGGGTTGGCAACCTTTGGTGTTTTTTGGTAATCATTATAACTTAAACCTGCAGGGGCAATTCGCGGAATTCAGGGATTAACCACCCTCCATGGCAGGCACACATCGCTCAGAATATGAGGATGCATTGGTATGATTGAAGTCGAAAACTTAACGAAGCGGTACGGTCCCACGCTCGCTGTCTCCAACATCAGCTTTGAAGTTCGAAAAGGGGAGATCCTGGGGTTCCTTGGTCCCAACGGCGCCGGGAAGACCACCACGATGCGCATCATCACGGGCTTCCTTTCACCCACGGAAGGCCAGGTGCGGGTTTCAGGGTTTGATGTTGTCGAACAGCCACTGGAGGCGAAGAGGCGCATGGGCTACCTTCCCGAGAATCCTCCGGTTTACCCGGACATGACGGTGAATGAATACCTGAGCTTTGTCGGGCGCATCAAAGGGGTTCCCGGCAGCGAACTCAAAAAGCGCATCGGAGAAGTCAGCGAGAAATGCGCCGTGGCCAATGTTTCCAATCGCCAGATCGGCAGGCTTTCCAAAGGGTATCGGCAGCGCGTGGGCCTGGCACAGGCGCTGATCGCCAACCCGGACGTTCTGATTCTCGACGAGCCGACCGCCGGCCTCGATCCCAAACAGATTATCGAGACGCGCGAACTGATTAAAGGACTGGCAGGACAGCATACCGTGATCTTGAGCACTCACATCCTTCCCGAGGTGTCTCGGACCTGCCAGCGCGTCGTGGTGATCAACCAGGGCAGCGTGGTGGCGGTGGGAGCGCCCGAAGAGTTGATCTCCCGCCTGCAAGGCTACGAAACGGTGCTGGTCAGCGTGCAGGGCCCGGCGCCGGAAATTATGGGCAAGCTGCAGGCGGTGGCGGGTGTGAACCTGGTCGAACCGCGCGACGCTACCGGCCTCCGGGTCACCCTGGAGATTCATACCGAGAAAGGGCACGACGTGCGGGCCGAAATCGCGCGCGCGATCGTCGAGTCCGGCTGGGATTTATTCGAACTCAAGACCAGCGGCATGAGCCTTGAGGACATTTTCTTAAAACTCACCACTCGCGACCTGAGTGAAGAGGCAACCGCTCCAGCGCTATCCGCGGCTGCGAGTGGCGGCGCGCCAGTGGAAAAATAATTTCCGAGGCGACCGGCGGGAAGGGCTCAGCCGCGCCTCGGCAGCACGCAATCAACTTTGAAGGGAAATTGAAATGCGCAATATTTTGGCCATCGCGGGGAAGGAACTCCGTTCCTATTTCCACTCCCCGATTGCCTATTTGGTGACGGCGGTCTACGCGGTCCTCTGCGGCTTCTTTTTTTACAGCTTTACAGCCACATACGTGGTGCAGACGTTTCGCATGCAGGCGATGGGCGGCATGGGCGCTCCGCCCATGACGCTGAACGATTACGTGATCCGGCCTCTGTTCGAAGGCGTGCTGTCGGTGGTTCTGCTGCTGCTGATTCCGCTCATTACCATGCGGCTTTACGCGGAGGAGAAACGCTCCGGCACCATCGAGCTTTTGCTGACTTCGCCGCTGACCGACTTGCAAATCATCCTGGGGAAATTCCTGGGCGCTTTGCTGCTTTATACCACGATGGTGGTCATCACGTTCGCCTATCTCAGCGCCTTGTTCATTTACGGGAACCCGGACGCCAAGCCCTTGCTGGCGCAGGCGCTGGGGCTCTTCTTGTTCGGGAGCGCATTGCTGGCGCTCGGCATGTGGATTTCAACCTTCACGAAGAACCAGATTATCGCCGCGGTGGTTTCCTTCGCGGTCTTTCTGCTCCTCTACGTGTTTGACTGGGTCACGGCTTATTCCAGTGGGATGATGGGCAAGGTCTTCTCCTACCTGGCGTTTACGACGCATTTTGACTCGTTCGCAAAGGGCGTGATCGATTTGAGAGATCTCGTTTACTATTCGTCGGTGATTGTGCTGGGCATATTCCTGACCGCGCGCTCCGTCCAAGCTTTGAAGGGGAGGGCATGAAGATGGCATCGAAGGATCGGAGGCAAACGGCGGGCGGCCAGCGGTTGCTGCAGGGCGCAAACCTCGCTCTGTACACGCTTGCCGGCATTGCGATCGTCGTCCTGATCAACTGGTTCGTCAACCGCCACGACCGGCGCTGGGATCTGACCCCCGGCCAGGAATACAGCCTTTCGCCTCAGAGCAAGAAGCTTCTCCACGAATTGAAGCGGGACGTTACCATCTACGCTTTTGACCGCAAGGACGCCTTCGGCCGCCGCCGCGACCTGCTCAGCAACTACTCGATTGCCTCCCATCGCGTGAGCGTCCAGTATATTGACCCGGACCGCCAACCCTCCCTGGCCAAGCAGTTCGGCGTGACGAATTATGGAACCATCATCGTGGCCGCCGGCGACCGGCACTTTCAGGCCCAGAACAACAACGAGGAAGGCGTGACCAACGCCTTGATCCGCGTCCTGAAAGGCGAGAAGACCATCTGCTTTATTCAAGGGCACGGCGAACGCAATCCCGACAGCACAGACCGCGACGGCTTTCAAAACATCAAACAGGAACTCAACAACGAGAGTTACCAGGTTAAGACCCTGGTGCTGCTGCAAAAGAATGAGATCCCGCCCGACTGCGGCATTGTGGTGGTGGCGGGCCCCAAGCACGATTACTTGCCCCCGGAGATTGATACGATCCGCGCCTATGTTGAAGGCGGCGGGCGCGCGCTGCTGATGCTGGACCCCGGCGTGAAATTGCCCGATCTCGATCAACTCCTGGCGGGGTGGGGAATCAATGTCCGGAACGATCTGGTGGTGGATTTGAATCCGGTGGCGCGGCTCTTTGGGACTTCGCCCGATATGCCGCTGATCATCCAATATGGTTCCAACCCCATTGTGGAGCCGCTGAAGCGGGTCGCGACGTTGTTCCCCCTGACGAGGTCGTTCGAGATCAGCAAGACAGCTCCTGCGGGGGCTTTCCCGGACATGCTCTGTCAGACCTCGGATGCCAGCTTTGGCGTCGAAGGCTTCAAACCGGATATGCAAAAGGTATCTTTCCGGCCCGGCAAAGATATCAAGGGGCCTTTGACGGTGGCGGTGGCGGATACGATCAGTAACCAAAACGCAAAGGAAAAGAAGCCCGAGGGCCGCGTGGTGACCGTCGGGACGTCCTTGGTGGCCGCCAATGCGTACTTGGGATTCCAGGGCAACAAAGACCTGGTGATGAACACGGTGAACTGGCTTTCGGCCGAGGAAGACCTGATTTCCATCCGGCCCAAATCCGCCGAACACCAGCACCTGAACCTGAACCAGCAACAGATGGGACGCCTGTTGTATCTGGGGGTTTTCGGATTGCCGCTCTGCATCGTGATTATCGGCGTGGGAGTGTGGTGGCGTCGTCGGCGATGAAGAAACAATACCTCAATACTTTGATCGCACTGGCGGTTCTGGCAGCTCTCTGGGGAACCTTTGCTTACGTTGGGCGGAAGAAAAAAGGCAAGACTCCCAACAGCAAGACGCCCTCTGCCGAAAAGATTGTTCCGGTAGCCAGCGGCCACATTACCTCGTTTACCCTTAAGCCTCAGGACGGCAAATCGATCACCTGCGTGCGGCAGGAGGGCAAGGCGTGGCAGATCACCGAGCCGCTCAAGCTCGAGGCTGATCCTTCCGCCGTCGAGGGTTTTCTGAGCAGCCTTACGGGCGCCACGGTTGACGAAGTTGTGGATGAGCACCCGGCAAGCCTGAAAGACTTCGGCCTCGCCCCGCCGCAGGAAACCATCGAGATCGCGACCAACGCGACGCCCTCCAGTCTCACTTTGCTCCTGGGGAGTTCGACGCCCACGAACCAGGGCCTTTACGCCCAGGTGGCCGGGCACGAGCGCGTCATCATGCTGGCGAGTTATCTCAAGGATTCGCTGGAAAAGAACGTGTTCGACCTGCGGGACAAGCGGGTCGTGACGCTCACCTCGGACCAGATCGACCGCCTGAGCGTCGCCTCCAAGCAGGGCAGCTACACGCTGGTGAAGAATCCCGAAGGAGTCTGGGACCTTGTGCTGCCGCCCCCCGTCCGCGCCGACCACTTCAGGGTGGAAGGACTGGTGGATGAACTGGGCAGCGCTTCCATGCAAAGCATTGCCGAGGAAAGCAAGAAGAACCTTGGCCAGTACGGTTTGTCGGACCCGACTTTGACGCTTCATTTGAGCGGGCCGGGTGGAGATCAAACCCTGGTGGTGGGGAAGAAGCAGGGTGACAAGTATTATGCGATGAACACCGCGGTGGATTCCGTGTTCACCCTCGGCTCCGATTTCTTGACGCAGTTTCAGAAGAATCCCGCGGACCTGCGCTCCAAGGACCTGTTTACATTTCCCACCTTTGAAGCCGCGAAGATCACCGTGGACGCCCCTAACGGCCGCCAGGTCTTTGAGCAGAACAAGGACAAGTGGGCCCAGAGCGACCCGGTCAGCAAAGTAGAGTCCGGCGCCGAAGTCGAAAGCTTGCTGGACGCTCTTCGTAATTTGAGCGCCCAATCGTTTCCGCAAAAGAATCCTACCGATCTCGCCGCTTACGGGCTGACGAAACCCGCCTATACTTTCCAGGTCCAGTACGGCAAAGAGGATAAGACGCAGACGGTGCAGATCGCCAAAGTCGGCGGTCACGTGTACGCGCGGCGTTCCACGGACCTGGTGCCTGCCGAGCTTTCCAAGGACGCGCTCGACACCGTCGAAAAAGCCCTCAACGCTCTCTGATGGAATTTGCCGGCGTTCCTTGATATAGTGTCGAGTTTCCCGTCCGGCCGCAGCGCGGGGCTGTGCCTGCAAGGCCGGGTTGTGGGTCCTGCGGGAGGGCAAGAAACCCGGAAAGAGTTTAGATAAAAACCTATGCGCATAACCAAAATCGAAACTGCTGTCATTGAAGCCAACTACGACTGGACCATCGTGAAGGTCGCGACAGACACCGGCCTGGTGGGCTGGGGCGAAGCCTTCTTTGCTCCCGGCCTCACAGGCGTGATCCGGGAGTTCAGGGAGTTCCTGCTCGGCGAGGACGCGCGCGACGTCGATCGCCTCTGCCGCCTGATGCGAACCGCCATGGGGGCGGCGGGAACTTCCGGGATGGGTTTCCACGCCATCAGC
>DATKQU010000170.1:0-4016 GCA_035532595.1 Terriglobia bacterium
GATGTCATGCTGAGCGAAGCGAAGCATCTGCTTGTAAATCGTCGTGGAAAAGCAGATTCTTCGCTTCGCTCAGAATGACGGGCGCTTGAAAGCTCAGCACGGCCGCCAAGAGTTGCTTAAGTGAACAGTGTTGGCCTTAGCACCCAAGCTTCAAATTCTTTTTCAGCTTGGTCAGTGTTTCTCGCATATTGGCGAGTTGGCGCGAAACCTGGCGCGGGGCGGTCCCGCCGATCACATTCTTCTTTTGCAGGGACCGTTCGGCGGACACCGCCACCGCTGCTAGATCCCTGTCCCAGATCGTCACAAACCGGCGAGCCTCTTCGATCGTGATCTGTGCAAAGGTCCTGTTCCGGTCCACACAGTATTTCACGAGCTTCCCCACCTGTTCATGCGCCTGGCCAAATGCCACCCCGCGTCCCACCAGAGCGTCCGCAACTTCGGTGGCTGTAAGGAATCCCTGCGCGGTCGCCTCCTTCATGCGCTCCGGGCGGGTCCGGACGGTTCGAATGACGCGGCCTGCCAGCGTCAGGCAATCCATGGCCGTATCCACGCCGTCAAATAAGGCATATTTATCCTCCTGCAGGTCACGATCGTACCCCACCGGAAGGCCTTTCAGAACCGCCAGCATGCCGGCCAGCTTGCCTAGCATGCGTCCGGACTTCCCACGAATGAGTTCCAGGGCATCGGCGTTCTTCTTCTGGGGCATCAAGCTGCTGCCGGTCGCATAGGCATCATTGAGCTCAAGGTAACCGAAAGCCGGCGTCGAGTAGATAATGAAGTCCTCCGCAAGACGGCTGAGGTGAACGAGCATCAGCGAGCAGGCGAATAGCAATTCGCAGACAAAATCCCGGTCTGACGTGGCATCCAGACTGTTGAGGGCCACCCGCGAAAAACCGAGCTCCCGCCCCAGACGAACGCGATCGATGGGGTAGGAAGTCCCTGCCAGGGCACCGGCCCCCATAGGGAGTTCATCAGCCCGCTCCTGGCAGTCTTCCAGCCGGGAAACGTCGCGCAGCAGCATTTCCGCGTAAGCCAGAAGGTAGTGGGCAAACAGGATGGGCTGCGCGGGCTGAAGGTGCGTATAGCCCGGCAGGATGACATTCTGATTCCGCTGAGCCTGCTCCAACAGCGATTCCAGAACTCCCACCGTGCTTTTCTGGAGGGCTCCGATGGCGTCTTTTACATAGAGCCTCGTTTCGGTTGCGACCAGGTCGTTGCGGCTGCGCCCTGTCCGGAGCTTGCGCGCGATGGGGCCCACTTCCCTTTCCAAGCGCGCTTCCACCCAGCTATGGACATCCTCGGCTTGCTCATTTTCCGCCCAGTTCGGGTGCCGGCTGACGTGGCGGGCAATCGCTTTCAGACCCCGTGTTAAGCGGGAGACTTCCTGGCGCGCGAGCACCCGGGCCCGGCCCAATTCCTGCACATAGGCGAGGTTCACCCGCAGATCATACGAAATCAGGCGCTGATCGAGGGAAAACGACTCCGAGAACTTCTCAAACAACGGGTCGCCTTTTCCCGCAAAGCGGCCACCCCAAAGCTTCATCCTTTTCTCCTTGCCCCGCGCTTAGCTCCACCCGGGGAGGATAGCTTCGTCATGGCAGCCAGCTTGATAGGCAGTCCAAGGATGTTAATGAAGCCTTCCGCGTCTTTCTGATCATAGTCGGCCCGCATGGTGAACGCAGCGATGCTGGGGTTATACAGCGAATAGGGAGACTGGCGGTCCAGAACCCGAACATTTCCCTTGTAAAGGCCCAAGGTCACGGACCCGGTCACATGCCGCTGAGTCGTTTCCACAAAGCTCTGGAGGGCTTCCCGCAAGGGCGTAAACCACAGGCCGTTATAAACCAGCTCGGCATAACGGAGCGCCACCCCCAGCTTGTAATGGAAAGTGTCACGGTCCAGGCAAAGCGCGTCGAGTTCATGATGCGCAGCGTGCAGCACCGCTCCCGCCGGCGTCTCATAGGCCCCGTGCGACTTGATGCCCACAAACCTGTTTTCCACAAGGTCCGTGCGCCCCACGCCGTTCTCTCCTGCAATCTTGTTCAGTTTTTCCAGCAAGCGGACCGCGCCCAGATCTTTGCCGTTCAGGGACACCGGAACGCCCTGCTCGAAACCGATCGTCACTTTCGCCTCCCGATTGGGAGCCCGCTGGGGACTGATGGTCAGCTTCCAGGCATCCTCGGGGGGTTCGCCCAGTTCGGTTTCCAGGGGCCCGCCCTCGTGGCTCAGGTGCCAGAGGTTCTGGTCGCGGCTGTAAAGGTCTTTCTTGGAGACGGGAACCGGCACCTTGTGGCGCCGCGCATATTCCAAAGCATCCTCGCGAGAGGCAATGGACCATTCGCGCCAGGGAGCAATCACCCGCAACTTGGGCGCCAGCGCTTTGAACGCTAGCTCAAACCGCACCTGGTCGTTCCCCTTCCCCGTGCACCCGTGCGCCAGCGCATCGGAGCCGGTGGCCAGGGCCACCTCCACTTGCCGCTTGGCCAGAATCGGCCGGGCGAGCGACGTGCCCAGGAGATACTTGCCCTCATAAATCGCCCCAGCCTGAAGAGCTTTCCAAAGGTAGCCGGTGATGAACTCCTTCCGCAGATCTTCCACAAAGACTTTCGAAGCTCCGCTGGCCAGCGCCTTGCGCCGTAGCGCCTTGTAGTCGTCGCCCTGCCCAACATCGCCGACCATCGCAATCACTTCGCAACCATAATTCTCCCGCAGCCAGGGGATGATGATGGAGGTATCGAGCCCCCCGGAATATGCAAGAACCACACGCTTTACCTGTTGTGAACTTCCTGACAATGTCATGTCTCCCTTCTCCTTGGAACTTTTGCTGGACGCCGGCCCGGCCCTCCGACCGCGCACAGTCTGCCCCGGCCGGTTTAGCAAGGCTTTACGCTCCTACCAAATCAAGGATTCTCCTTCGGATTCGGCTGGCTTCGCGCGTCCCGTCGGTCGCGACAAAAACCGTGTCGTCGCCGGCCACCGTACCTAGAACTTCCGGCCACTCGGTGGCGTCAAGGGCCGCCGCCACGGAATGCGCATTTCCTGGATGGGTCTTGATGACCACCAGATTCGACGCCTTGCGCACTTCCCGAAGGAACTCCTTCAAGATAATAGCAAGGGTGGGCTGTGAGGATGCAAGCGGATCGCTCGAATCGGGCAAGCGGTATCCCGCCCGGGTCTTGATGAGGCTCATCTCCTCAATGTCGCGGGAAATCGTAGCCTGGGTGACCCGAATTCCGCGCCGGACGAGCTTCTCACACAACTCCGCCTGGGTAGCCGGAGGGTCCCTTTTCAAGAGATCCAGAATCTGATTTCGACGGTAGAGTTTGTCCATGCAAATTTATGCAACCAACTTATAAATACTCTACCACAAAACTTTTCGCAACTAAGATCAAGCCACGGGGAATAAAGACGTTGTCAATTCGTTCCTTTGTCAGGTATTATAACCATGCGGGGTGGAGCAGTCTGGTAGCTCGTTGGGCTCATAACCCAAAGGTCGCTGGTTCAAATCCAGCCCCCGCAACCAACCCTTTTCAATCACTTAGAAAACACACAAAATTGGGCTGGTCACAAACTTGGTCACAATTCATTTCCATTTGACTGATTCTTTATCCTTGTAAATGTTACCGAGTCTGGAATGTCGTGGCCCCCAGACTTAACAAAACGCTTCTTTCCGCGCTCTCCGATGACCACCTTTGTGATCCGCAAAACTTGCACTGGGCATTAGCAGATGACATTACTTAAGCGTACAATGTTCACCAATTTGAGTCATGGGAGGCCGTATGTGGATGGGTCATGACGCTTCATGGTGGGCTCTGGTGCTGGCGATAATAGCTCTTGTACTGATGGTCCCCGCCAATCTCGCAGCTAATTTCTTGACACCCGTGTTGAAAAACTGGTGGGCTGCGCGGTCGCAAGCTGCTATCAAAAAAAGAATCGAAACCCTAGAGAAGGAACTGTCTCGTCTTGAGCACGAGCACCCGTTAATCAGCGAAGTCGCAGATATCGGGTTGCAGGGG
>DATKQU010000171.1:0-7379 GCA_035532595.1 Terriglobia bacterium
AAAACACGCTGACTCTGGGAGGCCGCATGAAAAAGCTGCCGTCCAAAGCGACTTTTACGGCTCCGGCCGGGAGCGTTCTGAAGATTGAAACTCCCGGTGGCGGCGGATGGGGAAAATCGAAGTAGTGTATCGTTTGGGAAACACGTTTACCTGTAGCGCGGCCGTTTATTGAGCAAGGCATAAATAATGCAACGTGCCGCAATTCTAAGGGGCCTGCAAAATCCGGCTTTCCCAACGGACGCACATTGCATTACTTATGCAGCGATCTATAGGGCGGCATGCCGGGCAAAAACCCGGCGCTCCAACTTGCAACAGGCATTTTCATTGTCTGAATCACCTGTGAGGCGAAACGATGGAACCGGTCAATCGCAGGGACTTCATGAAATCGGTAACGGCGGCAGGAGCGCTGGTTTCGGTGCCGGCGCAGACGACGGGGTCGCCCGGCAGGGGACCTGTCTTCATAACGACATGGGAATGGGGCACTCCCGCCAACCAACGCGCCGCGGAGGTCTTCCAGAGCGGCGGCGGCTTACTCGACGCCGTCGAAAAAGGGATCAACGTCGTTGAGGCCGATCCCAAAGTGGAATATGTCGGTTACGGCGGATTGCCGAATGCCGAGGGAGTGGTGGAACTGGACGCCGGCATCATGGACGGAACTAGGCATCGCGCGGGCTCCGTCTGCGGCCTGCGAGGCGTCAAAATCCCGATCTCGGTTGCACGTTTGGTCATGGAAAAAACCAGGCATACAACCATGGCGGGATTAGGCGCGCAACAGTTTGCTCTGGAAATGGGATTCCACTTTGAACAGTTGCTCACACCCGACAGCCTGAAAAAGTACTTGGAATGGAGAGACAATCCGCACCGCGAAACTTTTTGGATCGACCGGGACCATCACGACACCATTGGCATGGTTGCGACCGACGGGCGAGGGCATGTTGTGGCGGGATGCTCCACTTCGGGGCTGCCATGGAAGATCCCGGGGCGCGTGGCGGATTCACCGCTGGTCGGGTGCGGCTACTACGCCGACGATCGCGCGGGTGGCGCCTCGGCAACCGGGGACGGAGACTTGATGTCCAACTACTGCACCAGCATCTCCATCGTGCGGATGATGGAACGGGGAGCTTCACCCCAGGAGGCTTGCGAGGCGATCCTGCATCACATGGTTGAAACAGATTCCAAAAACCAGGAGAGTTCGTGCGCCGTGATCGCCATGAATCCGCGGGGTGAAGTTGGCGCCGCTTCCATGAATGCCAAGTTCCACCTGAAATACGCCTTGTGGGCAAACGGTGAAGACCGTTTTGGGGACTCCAAGGACGTTTACTGAGGCGAACGGGCCAATGCCGGCGGGCCGAGTCGCGCGTTTAATCCGCTTTCGGTTCGCTCGCGTGCGGGTGCTTCCCCACCGAGCCCACCATCCATCCCAGCACCAGGAAGGCAAACACCAACACGACGACGCCATTCCATCGGAAGAACGACGAGGGCTGCGACAACAGATCCACCAGCGGTCCCGCAACTTCCAAACAGAATATCGCTCCGACATACGCCAGGACGTTCGTGCGGAAAAACCAGGCGGCGATCAGCACCGCAACCGCCAGCGGCACAAAACCCATCACCCAGCCTGCCAAAAATTCTCGCGCGGAGTGGGCATTGGCCGGGCCCAGGCTTACCAGAAGCAGCGCTCCAGCGGCCCACACCCACCAAGCGCCTCTTGACCAACCGGACCGAACGATATATATCACAATCCCGGCAAGGGCCGCGTAGAAGACGGTAAAGATCAGAGCGTGAAGAATAAAGGCCATTCCCGGATAGGCTGAGTCGAGCAGTGACGGGAAGATGCCGGCCTGCACCGGCGCAAAGGTATGGAAGCGGTCAGCGAAAAGCGTTTGGAGCCGCGCGAGCGCTGCTCCTGTTGCCACGCTAAGGATGAAAACCACCACCGCATCGAGGCGCCACACTCGCCGCGCTGCGCCCTCCAGGACTTTCCAGGCGTCGGGGTATAGGCTGGTCGCCAATCCGACCATCAACCAGCCGAAAAGTCCGATCAGCAGCGGAAAAACCACCAAGCCTGCGGCCACCATGATCCAGAAGTTAGTCATGGATATCGACGTCTGGTACCGCCGATACACCATCGGAAGGCTGCCCAGTTCGCTCAACCCGACCAAGCCGGCAAGTGCCACGCCAACCCACAGCGAGCGGCGCCAGGGAATGCGCCCGGCGCGCACCTGTTGAACAAAGAGCATCACGGCGAGCCCCGCCAAAACAATACCCAAAAGGCTGCGAAGGCCCAGCAAGACGGCGTTGGACAAGTGCGAAGCCTCGCGCTGCCGCTGCCATTGTTCAGGAAGTTTGAAGTATCGCGACAGGCTCACCACCTGGTCCCCGGCAATCTCCACCGCGACGCGGAAGTGCGCGTCCCCAACGTTGAGCGGGTCGCCGGGCTTGGCCTGCCAGGTCAGCGTATAGTCTTCCCGGGCCTTTCGTTTTTGGGCTTCGGAGTCCTGGAGTTCAAAGCCGGAGAGCTGATATCCCTTCTGCTGAAGGAAATCTTCCGCCAGGGAACGAGCCGCGCCGGGGTCCAGGGTCGCCCCCGGCGCGTCCTCATCCAGAATGTGCCGGGAGGCGAAAACCGTGCTGTCCGCCGGGTCGACAAAGACGCGGTATTCTTCCTTCTGGAGCGGTTTGAAGAAACGCACCTCCCAAAGCATCAGCCGCGTGGCCCTGCGGTAGATCTGCTCGGACTGCTGAACCGAAAGGTGCTCCAGCAAGTATCGGAGAGCGAGGGGATCGACATTCTCATCGAGCCACGCCGCCTTCCGGTAGGCCTGGGGGCGCACGCCTTGCCCCTCAAGAAAAGCGCTTGCCGCCTGCACGGCATCGCGGCGCGCAAAATGCAGCCGCAGGTCCTGCCCAAAGCGGTAAGCGGGCAGGAAGGCCGCCGCCACAAATACCGTGGTCAGAATGCCGGCGGCCAGGATGCGCGATTTCCCAAGAGGGCGATAGCCCTGCGACTTTTCGGGCGGGGGGGCAGCTTCCTCCTTCGGCGCTCGAACAGTTCCGGCACTTTCGTTCGTCAGGTTCGACTCATCCGCAAAAGTTCCGCTTCGCAGGTAAGCGATCAAGGCCACGATCAGCGGAATCAGCATGATCCCGGCTGTCAGACCGCCTGAAATCCTCAAGTAATCATTTGAAGAACGCAGCAGGAGGAACGCCGTGTAAAGCGCGTCCACCGAGTAGTGCCAGATCAGGGTGGCGAAAATGCCGAAACGGAGCATGACCAGGCCTATAATGATGCCCCCTAACCCCACCTCCACGCCGCGGATGAAAAACGGCTGGTTCGGATACGCGGAGTGGAGGAATCCCCAGATAAAGGCCGCCACGATCAGCCCCGCCTTCTTCGACCGGAAGACCTTCTCCAAGAACGGTATTCCAAAGGCGCGGAATTGCATCTCCTCCGAAACCGCGGGGAAAAATCCTACGAAAAGCACCGCGACCCAAGGGATTCGGGTGTTCAGCAGGTTCGAGAACGGGATGTCCGAAGGAGCCCAGGCGCCCAGTTTGTCGGCGGCCAGATAGAAGACGGTTTGGTAGGCGAAAAAGAAAAACGTCAGGGTGATTCCGACCACGTTCGCCATGAAAAAGGAACGTGAACGCAATCCCTGCCAGCTCAGCGTGCGCCGAATCGAAGCCAGGCGGGGAAAGCTTTCGCGGTACACAGGCTCCGCGCTCGCGACGAGCAGGAAGATGAACGCCCCCACGCCGAAGGCGCTCAAGATCGCATCGCGGAAATAACCGGCCATGAAACTCGAGTAGGAATCCGTCGTTTGATAAGCAAACTGATTCAATGAAAAGGAATTCAACTGGCCCAGAAAATAAAGCACCGTCGCCACCAGCCCGAATCCCGCCGCTGTACGCACCAGGACGTCGTGGTCGCGCAGGCGGCGTATCAGGATCACCAGCATCGCCAGGCTGAGCAGAACGAAGAGGACTTCATCCACCAGTTGCGCGGAGGTGTTTCGTGAGCGGAGGCTTTGATAATCCCGCGCCCACTGGTCGGGAATTTTGACGTATTCGCCGTAGCCGGCGACCTGGTCGCCTCCCACTTCGACCTCAATCCGATAGCTGCCGTCGGCCAGGTTCAGGTTCTTCAGCTTCCAGGTAAACGTGTGGTCGGTGCGGGCCGGGCGCTTTTCGGTTTCGGAATCCACGAATTCCAGGTCCGCCAAGTCGCGGTGCATGGCGTTGCGCAGGAAATCCAGAGCGATTGCGCGAGCCGCGTCGGAACTGAGGTTAGCCCCCGGGGCCGCCTCCGGGATCTCGTGGTCGAACCCCACGATCTCGCCCCGGGTGCTCACATCGACGCGAAATTCTTCCTTCTGCTGGGGCTGGAACCACCGGTTGGACCAGCGCCACAAGTGAATGGGGCCGCGGGTCAACTGGTTCATCTTGGCCAGGCCCTGGGTGCGCTCGAGGTAAAGCTTGGTCTGATCGTCGTACTGGAAAATAGCGGCGTGCCGGTAGCTTTCCACATGGAAACCGCGAGAGGCCAGAAAGCGTTCCGCGATGGACCCGGAATCCGCCCGGTCCACCCGCAGGGTCAGGGAAGCTTCAGGAAACGCCCGGGAAAAGTACTTGATCCCGATGACCAGCGACAGGGCTGCCGCCGCAAGGGCAACAAAGATAATCCTGAGTTCACGGGTCGTGAGTTTGACAGGCATGAGGACCTCTCGGGGCCCGGATTCCAAAAGCACCGCGTGGAGGATTATACCAGCCGTTTCACCGTTGGCGTCCAGCTATTCACGCGAGTGTTGATCAAAGAGGATAGAGTGATTCCAGACCACGTTGGGGCGTCTTCGATGGTTCTCATTTCAAGCGCTTCACCATCACCCAGGCGGCCAGGGAGTTTGAATAATACCGATCGACCTTGTCCACTTTCCGGTAGCCACGAGCCTCGTAAAAGCACTGGGCCTCCAGGTTGTTTTCCGCGGTTTCCAGATACATCAGCCCCAACTTTGCTTTTCGGGCCCAACTCTCCGCCGCATCCATCAGAGCGGAGCCCACACCCCGCCGCCGCCAGGCATCGACAACGTCGATCGTAATGATGTGCCCCACCCGCGCCGGTTGGCGGCTGGCCACCACAAATCCCACAACTTCGCCGCCTGCCTCCGCAACCCAGGTCGAGGAGGACCGGTGGCCGATGAAGCTCGCCAATTCTTCGCGCGAATAGGCAATGCCGGGAGAAAAGCAGCTTCGGTCGATTTCGGAAAGCGTGGGAAGGTCAGAGGGCTGGAATGGGCGCAGAATCATGCAAATCCCGACGGAAAAGTTCAATTCATGGAAAGACTCATGCGCAGAGTCACCCGGCGCAAGCTGCTCGGACACATACTAAAGAGAAACCCGAATGATCGCGAGCGTGTCCTCGGGGCCTGAAACCCCGGCCAGTCATGATACTTCAGAAGCCCGCTATTTTTCCGCTCGCTGAATGCTCTCGAAGAGATGCGTCACAATTTTGGCAGCCGATTGATCCACGGCATTGTTCAGCGAAGGAGGATTCCATGGAACTAATACGATATCCTGCCAAATGGAAGACCCGCTGGTCCGGTCACTCAGATACACTTCGGAGTGCAGGCGTTTGAGACGACGCACCTGGAAGCAGGTCCCGCGAAGAATGGCGTCGGCATCATCCTGTTTATCAACAATCCGGAGCATCGATGACTTGGAAAGCTCTTCCATGATTTTGTCGCTGAGCTTATTGTCGATCCGTTCAACATAAATCTTCCTGATCGTGAGGAGCCTTCGTTGATCGGTCGTCTTGGCGGAACTTGGACCATGCAGTGAGGGTTCGCTGGGCCCGAGGGTGGGCCGCTGTTCCTGGCCTTGCAGCAGCGGCAGTGAAGCCAGGCAAATCAGCACGCCCCAAAGCAAATGCTTCATAACGCACCTCCCGCACAGAGGCTTAGCTTCTAGTGTAGCAGAAACATTTCAGGGTGCTTTTTGAACTTTGTTACTTCGCGGCAGGCTCGTCGGAGGCGCGCCGGACGCCGGCCAGGCCCCGGGCGGCGCGCGTTGCAGGAGAATTTCGCTTATTCAAACGCGGGCTTTAAGAGAGTTTTTCCTGGACGAGGGCAGGGGGCCTTTCCATGTCCGGTCATTTCCATACCTGTTTCGAGAGTCGTTGCTGGTCCTTCAGTTCCTGCCGCTCATCTTTTTGCTGCTCCCGCAGCTTGCGCTCTTCGCTTTTCAATTGGTGCTTCAACTGCCGGCGCACCGCCATGGGCACTCCATGGTTTGTCAACGTCTCTTTAGCATATTTCTGTTTCAACTTCAGGGCCTTCAAAGCTTGTTTCTGGCGACCCTTGAGAATCTGCATTTGGGTGGAATATCCCTGAGCCGCCAGCAAGGGACTCACCGAAAGTCCCATGATCAGGATGACTGTCGCAAGTCTTTGCATCGCATCGCCTCTCCTCTGCTCGCGGGTACGAGCCGCGGCTCTGTCTTGGCCTGCCTCCCCGCACTCGCCTCCCTTGCCTATCCTTTTTATCGGCAGCATCCCATCAGGGATTAAGCGCGTTTTCGATTTTTGCCGCCGGCGCGACTTTTCGGACTTTTCGGACGGGCCTTGACATCCAAATGCCAACGGCCCATGATGCGAGCTTTGGCCTTTCGATAGTGCGACAAAACACATAACCCTAGGACCCTTGCAGTGGCTCAGCCAGCCAACCACGCTTCCGACCAACCGCCGCCCCCGGGGGCGCCCGGAGACGAGGGCCTGCGGCGCGACGTCACGGTCTGGGGCTCCTACATGTGGGGCTTCGCGGACGTGGGCGCGGACACCTTTGTCGCCCTGGGCCTTGTCTTCGCCATTACGCAAGGCGCGGCTCCGCTGGCCTTCGCTCTGGCGGGCACGGTTTACATCCTGATCGGCCTTGCCTACACCGAACTGGCCTCCGCATACCCGGTGGCTGGGGGCGGGCAGTATTACGCCCAGCGGGGCTTGGGGGATTTCTGGGGGCTGATCTCAGGCTCGGCGCTGCTGCTCGATTACACCATCGACATCGCCTTGTTTTCCTACTTCTGTTCCACTTACATGGATCATTTTTTTCCTCGCTTCGCCGAGTGGCGGATTCCCATCGGGCCGTTTCCCGACGTTCACCTCGGCCTGATGCTGCAGACTCTCGCCGTCATCGGCGTGCTGATGTGGCTCAACATTCGGGGCATGCGCGAGGCCAGCTTGTTGAATGAAGTCATCGGCGTGTTGATCATCCTGACGGAATGCGCCATCATTATCATGGGCTTCATGCTAGTCTGGCACCCGCAACTGGTCAGCCAGCAGTGGACGGCTGCCTGGGCCCACTTCGAGCCTAAACGCTTCCTTTACGGCT
>DATKQU010000172.1:0-2135 GCA_035532595.1 Terriglobia bacterium
TCTGCGCAATTCCTTCCGAAAATCCGGAAATCCTCCGCCAATTATTGCCGGCCCAATTGACCCGCTTAGGATTCCCGGACGTCGAATGGGAGGAGTTGTTTGCTCCCCATTCAATTTCCAGAGAAGAAGCGATCTCCTTGATGCGCCGCATGGTGCGCGGCGAGTAGCCCGTTCAAGAAGGCGTTTCCTCTCTCCCTCTCCGCCTGAGTTGTTCCTGCAACGCCAGGACGCCACAGACTCTCCCAGGATAAAACACCTGCATCTTCCTAGCGAACAGATATCGATGCCGGGCTGGGGTTGCGCGGACCGTTTAGTTCAACTTGTCTTCCCGCGCCTGCCGTAGAATGAGAAGGAAAGAAGGTATGAGCGCGATCACAGCAAAGACGGAGGTGGCTTCTGCGTTGCACGGTCGCCGCATTCCACCCCTGGCGACGGCCGTTGAGATTTTTGGCGTATTTACCGGAATCCTCCTCTACATCTGGCGCTGGCAATACACGCATCCTTATGCCTGGATCGCGCTGCTGGCGATCGTCCTGCTGAGCCATGTTCTCCATCGTGATCGTCTGAAGGAAATGGGCCTTACGGGGCATGAGTTCGGTCCTTGCGCGCGGCTTGTGTTTCCGCTGCCGGCGGCCATTACGGTTCTTGCCCTCCTCTATGCATTTTGGAACCGTGAATGGGTCATCATGCTTCCGTATACGCATGCGTGGATTTCTTTTGCCGGATATACGCTTTGGTGTTCCTTTCAGCAATACCTGACGCAATCGTACTTTCACCGGCGTCTGAGGACCATCATCAAGACTCCTCATCTAAGTTCGCTGGCGGTGGCGATCATGTTCGCCGGCGCTCACATTCCGAATCCTGTTTTGCTGGTGGCCACTTTTGCCGGCGGATTCCTGCTGGCCGAAGTGTTCGCGCGGCATCCGAACATCTGGCCGCTGGCGCTGGTTCAGGCGATTGCCGGCTTTCTGATCGGCGTGCTCGTTCCCGCTAGCTTGATCCACGGCATGCGGGTCGGGCCGGGCTATTATTTTTACAATCTCCATTAGCGGACAAAATGGCGCCCAGGCCGTAAAGAGTGTTTTTGTCTTGAGGTGTGGGAGGCAAGCCGAACGCTAATCCAGCACCGTCAGCCCGGCCCTTCTGCTTAGGGAAGCAGGTTGGTAGGGCAGGCTGGCGATTTGCCCGTCAAATTGCGGAGCCCAGCGCCCGGGAATCGCAGCCTTGCATGACGGGCAAGTTCCCTCAGGCGTCAGGCAGTAGTTTGAAATGTGGTAACCACGCCGCTCGATCAGCAGAGCATCGCAGGTTGGGCAGCGGGTATTTTCAAGGTCCCCAACCCGCCCCGGCAGGTTTCCCGCATACACAAACTTCAGGCCCGCGGATTTGCCGATTTCTCGAGCCCGCTTGAGCGTCTCGGAGCTTGTATCCGCAGGGTCGGTCATCTTGTAGTTCTTGTGAAACGCCGTGACGTGCCAGGGAATGTCTGGGGAAACGCCCGCGAGAAATTCCGCCAGCCGCTTGAGTTCATCGTCGGAGTCGTTGAAACCCTCGATCAGGAGCGTGACCACCTCCACCCAGAACCCCATGGCGTGCGTCCGCCGGATGGTGTCCAGGATGGGCGCGAGGCGCCCGCCCAGTTTGCGGTATTGGCGGTCGTCGAAGCTCTTGAGATCGATTTTGTACAGATCGATCCAGGGGCGCAGGTATTCAAGCACCTGGGGAGTTCCGTTGCCATTCGAGACAAAAGCCGTTTTCAGGCCCGCCGCCCGGGCTTCCTTGAAGATGGCCACCGCCCACTCGCTGGTAATCAGAGGTTCGTTGTATGTGCTCACCATGACTTTGGCGCCCTGGTCGAGAGCGTCGCGCACCAACGCTTCCGGCTCGGCGCGCAACGGGGGCGAAACGGCGTCGGGGTCGCGAATCGCCTGCGAGGTTACCCAATTCTGACAGTAGCTGCAGTGGAGGTCGCAACCCAGCATGCCAAAGCTGTAAGCGAGCGATCCGGGATATGCGTGGAAGAAGGGCTTCTTTTCAATCGGGTCACACTGAACCCCTCCCACATAGCCCCACGGAACGTAGAGCTTGCCGCCGCGGTTGAAGCGAACCTTGCACACTCCCACCTGGCCGTCCGG
>DATKQU010000173.1:0-10084 GCA_035532595.1 Terriglobia bacterium
TTTGAGCAAGTCCAGATATCCCAGCGTCAGGCGGGCCATTCCTTCTTGGGCGTTCTGCTGGGCCTTGAACTGGTCCTCGGGAACCCCTTCAGGCTTTTTCATGGCGGCGGCCAGCTCAAGCACCTTCTTGGCGTATTCAGCCGCCCTGGCCTGCTTGGCTTGGAGCCGGAAGGCGTAATCGTAAGCCACCAGATTCAAAGCTTCGATGTTGTTCGGGTCGGCGGTGATGGCCTTTTCGGCATATTCGTCGGCTTTGGCCGGCTGGTTGGCTTGGGCATAAGCCACCGCGTAGCGATAGTCGATGCTCCCCGCCTGTTCTTTCGCGACCTCCGTATAGGCTTGGCTGAATTGATCGAGGAACTTGATCTGTTTGGCGGGATCGGCGACCCGCGGCACCAAATTGAGCATGGCGTATAGCATGTACGCGGTGTCTTCCTTGGCTTGTTGAACGGCGCTCTTTTTCGCCTGCTCGAAC
This sequence comes from Terriglobia bacterium, assembly GCA_035532595.1. GTDB lineage: Bacteria > Acidobacteriota > Terriglobia > UBA7540 > UBA7540 > JAMCXS01. The sequence goes on from DATKQU010000173.1 coordinate 476, forward strand.
TGTTCAGGGGATTCATCCCCGGTCTTGGTAACGGTGGTCTCCCCCTGGATTTGCGGGGCGGCCTTCATGATGACATCAAACGCCTCGTCGCTCGCGTTGCCGCTCGCAAGGTAGGCCTGCAAAAGATCCTCAAGGAATGAGACATCCAAATGGTTGGCGGTTGCCGCCTTTTGTCCGGCCTCGATTGCTTTGTCATACTGCTGCAACTTGACGTAATTCTTGGTAAGAAGTTGGTCCACGCAGGGTGCGTAGTGTGAATCCGGGTGTTCTTGAGCAAATCTCTCCAGCGCGGCAATTTTGGCGCTGGGGTCCTGAGCGCCGTTCACGGCCAGCATCAGCTTGTCTTCGGGAGAACCGATGATGATGGAATAACGAGAGCAACTCTGTCCCTGCTGTGCGGCTAAGGGCCAAGCCCATATCGTGAGGCCGGCAAGCAAGGTCGCCTGGATCAAGGTTCGCATGGAGCCTCCCTAGCGAGACAATTTCCGTGTTCTCCGCCGGAATTTGGGCAGAAACCTCGGCACAGCGCGCGCGTAAGACTCGTATTCAGAACCGTACTGTTCCCGGAGTTCCCGCTCTTCCAGCGGAGTGATTACTAAATACAACAGGATGGTAAGGATTGCCAGCAGAAAAATCCCCTCCGCGCCGGTCAGCAATCCGAAGGCGATAAAACCCAGCATCAGGTCGGCGTACCGGGGATGGCGCACGCGGGCATAAATGCCGGAGGTGACAATCCCGCAAAGCGGGTGGCGGGGATTCAGTTCCGGAAGCCCCGCAAGTTTTTTCAGGCTGAATTCCCGGTGCACTTGAGCGAGGACCCAGAGGCTTATAGCCAGAAGCACTGCTCCCAGGGAATAAGTAAACTCGTTGCGCGGCCATCGGTGGGCGAACAAGCGATTTTGAAGAAACACGAGCGGAGCCCCTGCCAAGAGCCACACGGGCAGCGCCACCCAGAAAGACCGGTAGCCGACCCGCCGCCAGAAGTTGACGGCAGGATGGAGAATCAGCCAATAAAACGGCACCGGAAAGAAGATCGCCGCATAAACCACCGCCAGCGTATCAATCGCCTTGGTCATCCAGAACGTCATTTCTAAATATGAATTCGCGATCCGCTTTGAAAGACGCTTTTATTTTCCCTGGCGGTTTCAAGTTCTGCAGCCGGACCCCGCCATATTTTATCGCCAATCTTGGCGTCCGGCATGTAAAATGCCTGAACAGGAACTTCAAAGCAAATCGGAGGAATTTCAATGCCGTTATATTCGTGGGATACGGTAAAAAAGGAGCAGTTGAATTCCAAAATCTGGCGCAAGGTGGTGAACGGTGAAAAACTGACCATCGCCCAGCTCTTTGTGGCAAAGGACGGTACTGTCCCGGTTCATCACCATGAGAACGAGCAGTTGTCTTACGTCCTGGAAGGCGCGTTCAAATTTGATCTGGATGGCAAGGAAGTGATTGTGCGGAAGGGTGAAATCCTGCAGATTCCTGCCAACGTTCCCCACGGGGTTGTGGCGCTGGAGGACACGTTTGGTATCGAAATCTTCACTCCCATCCGGGCCGATTGGTTAACCGGACAGGACGATTATCTCCGCAAAGAATAGCGGAGTCTATTCCAGCAGGGAAGCGCAACCCGCCCCCGCCTTGCTTCGAGGGCGGGGTGGGCCGCTTGCCGGCGGCCCGGCCAAACGCCTTCTGAAGTTACGGGCGGAAAACCAGGAGAGAAAAGCATGGATCTGGGGTTGAAAGATCGCGTGGCGATTGTGGCGGCATCAAGCCAGGGACTCGGGAAAGCGGTGGCGGAAGGCCTGGCCCGGGAAGGAGCCAAGCTGGCGCTATGCGCCCGGACGGAGCCGGCCCTGAGCGCCACAGCACAGGAAATCCGCAGCAAAACCGGTGTTGACGTGCTGGCGCGTCCCATCGACGTTACCAGCTACGAGCAAGTCCGGCGCTTCGTTGCGGAAACAGCCGAACGGTTTGGACGCGTGGATATCTGCGTCACCAATGCCGGGGGGCCGCCCGCCAAGACCTTTGCTGAGACCAGCCTTGAAGACTGGCAGGCCGGCGTGAATTTGAACCTGATGAGCACCCTTTACTTCGCGCGCGAAGTGCTGCCCTTGATGCAGAAGCGGCATTGGGGGCGGCTGATTACCATTACTTCCGCGTCAGTGAAGCAGCCGATCGATAACCTGATTTTGTCGAATTCCATTCGCTCCGCAGTGACGGGACTGATGAAGAGCCTTTCCAACGAATACGGAAAGGACAACATCCTCGTGAACAACGTCTGCCCGGGCTACACCCTTACATCTCGCCTGGATGAACTTTCCGCGAAGCTTGCGAAAACCGAAGGGATCGACCCGAAGCAAGTCCAGGCGCGCTGGGCGAATCAAGTGCCGCTGCGGCGTCTGGGCCAGCCGGAGGAGTTTGCCAATACAGTGGTGTTTCTTGCCTCCGAGCGTGCCAGCTACATCAACGGCGTTTCCATCGCGGTGGATGGAGGCTTCGTGAAGGGCATCTACTGACCTTTTGGCAAGCCGGAATTTCCCACGTGTACAGGCCACAATTTTCTCTTTCCGAGAGCGGGGTTGTCGAAGTTCGCTCCGCCCTATACAATGGTTTGAAGAGGGAGGGGCAATCATTGCTGTTGCGAAGGAGGAAAGTGCTGTGCGATCTTCGATTTTCCCAATGCTCATCACCTTTTTGGTTTGTATCCTAGGGTTTCTCTTTCAATCCCCATCCCTATTGGCGGCCCCGGAACATGTTGTTTCATCCGCAGAACTTCAACAGGCTGCCGTCTCGGTTGCCCGGACCCGCCAGACGAATGTTGCCAAGGTCGATAAGTTCTTTTCTGCCCCGCAGGCTCAAAAAGCCCTGAAATCCGCGCACCTGGACCCCGTCCAAATCAAGCAAGCTGTTCCGTCGCTGAGCGATCAGGAACTGGCGCGCCTTGCTTCAAGAGCTGACAAAGCTCAAAAGAACTTTGCCGCCGGAGCGCTGACGAATCAGCAAATTACTTACATCCTGATTGCTCTGGGAACGGCGGTTTTGGTCCTGGTCCTCACTCATTAAGGCCCATGCGAAGCCGTGCGTGTTCGGGTGTGTGGACGCCGGCGCTGCTCCCGGTGCTGCTCGGGGTCGCGCTGGCGGCGACACCGGGAATCTGGCTGAACGTTCCTTTCGTCCGCCAGCAAACGAACGGATGCGGGGCCGCCTGCATTGCGATGGTCATGCAATACTGGCAGCGGGGCGGGAATGGGAGCATTCCCGCCGCTGCGGACGCTGGCCAGATTCAGCGCGCTCTCTATAACCGCCAGGCCAAAGGAATCTATGCAGCCGATATGGAGCGCTACTTCCGGCAAAACGGTTTTCGCGTGTTTGCGTTTCAAGGCCAATGGGAAGATCTGAAACGCCATCTTTCCAAGGGGCGCCCGCTCATTGTTTCTCTAGGCGGAGAGCGGGGGGAAGAGCCGCTTCATTATGTTGTCGTCGTGGGGCTTGACTGGCAGGAGCACGTGGTGCTGGTCAACGACCCGGCGCAGCGCAAGCTCCTCAAGATCGACCGCATCGATTTCGAAAAACGTTGGAAGGCCACCAACGACTGGACGCTCCTGGCGCTCCCCAGGCTGGACCGTTGAAAGCTCAAGCTCTTTCCCTCTGCATCTTGCTCGCCGTCTCCACTGCGGCCCGCGGGCAGAAAGCCAGCCCCCACAACTCCAACCTGAACAGGCTCCACGCTCAAAAGCAGCCAGACAATCATTTGTGTTCGGTCGCGGATTCTTCCAGCCGCTCGGCAGATCTTGATTACGAACGCGGGATGGCTCTTGCCCATCTAGAGCGCTGGAATGAAGCAAAGCAGGCTTTCGCGGCTGGACAAGGACAATACCCGCAAGACAAGCGATTTCCGATCGAACTGGCGGGAATTGCCTTCAAACAGAAACGCCTCGGGGAGGCGAAGAAGGACCTTCACCGGGCGCTGAGTTTGGACCCCAACGATTCCTACGCCCTGAATTTTCTGGCGACTCTTTACTTCCTGGAGGGCAACCTTGCGGCGGCGCTCAAGTATTGGAACCGCGTGGGAAAGCCCCAGATCGCCAGCATCCGAACACCTTCTCATCTTCAGGTTGATCCCGCGCTTCTCGACCGCGCTTTCACATGTTCTCCGGCGAGCGTCCTGCGTATTGAGCAGTACCGGGCGACGCAGGCGCGCCTCCAGCAACTGGGAATCTTTCCGGTTTTCCGCCTGGATCTGGTGCCGCAATCCGTCAGCGGAGACGATTTTGATCTTAAACTGAGTGCCGTGGAAAGAAACGGGATGGGAGAAAACAAGCTTGCGGGGCTCCTTTCTCTATTGCGCGGTGTTCCGTACGAAACCGTCTATCCGGAGTATTTCAACTTGCGCCATGCGGCGTTCAATATCCAGTCTCTACTGCGGTGGGACGATCAGAAGCGGCGAATCTTTGCCTCCGTTTCGGCGCCGCTCGCGGGAAATCCAAAATACCGTTATCAGATTTACGTGGACGGCCGAAACGAAAACTGGGATGTCTCCCCCACCTTCAATTTCCCGGGCGCACCCCTCAAAAGCTTCAACATGGAGACGCTGGAAGCGGGCGGCGGAATCAAGTCGATCGTCAACAGCCGGTCGAGCTGGGCAGCCGGGCTGGCGCTGTCAGACCGGCGGTTTCGCAATCTGCCGGCGGGCGTTTCAAACCCTCTTTTTACCGATGGCTTTGCCTTGGAAGTCCGCGCGCGAGGCGAGTACGCATTACTGCGAGCCCCGGAAAAGAGATTCACTTTGACCTCGAGCGGCGCAGCCAGCCTGGGAAAACTTTACGCGCCGGGGTTCAGCGACTTTTCCAAATTGCAAGGCTCGCTCGGAGCGCGCTGGTTTCCAAAGGTCCGCGGAGATGACTATGAAATGGACGGGAAACTCCAAGCCGGAAAAACCTTCGGCCAGGTTCCCTTTGACGAACTCTTCATGCTGGGGCTTGAGCGCGACAACAACCTTCCGCTCAGAGCTCACATCGGAACGCGCGACGGCAGGAAAGGCAATGCCCCTTTGGGCCGTGACTACCTTCTATCGAACTGGGAGATCAATAAGAACCTTTATGAAAACGGATGGTTCAAACTGCGCCTCGCGCCCTTCCTTGACACCGGAAGGATCTACGGCCGCTCTGACGGCTTCGGTTCGCGCCAGTGGCTTTGGGACACAGGCGGGGAAGCCAAATTGAGCATGCTCGGCGGCGTTTCGATTATTTTCACGTACGGCAAGGACTTGCGGACCGGCAACAATACTTTTTACGTTACTACCGTCCACGAGGGCGGACTTCACTTCCTTCCCTGAGCCTGCCCACTAGGCTTTCCCGCTTTCAGCTTTCTTTTCTTCCGTGGAGCGGACTTTCACACCCGCAAGCTCTTCGAGGAAGGTGATGACAGCGGCGTAATCAAGGTCGCCCTTACCCTGAGCTCGCGCGGAGGCATACACTTCCTTCACGGCGGCTGTAACGGGCATCGGAACACCCTTCGAGAAGGCCGCTTCCATGGCAAGGGTGACGTCCTTGTGCATCCACTTGAGGGGGAAGTATGGAGTAAAATCGCCCTTAAAAATAAATGGCGCCTTGAAATCCGTCAGCGTGGCGCGCGCCATGCTGTTCTGAACGATTTCGAACATCACTTCAGGCCGCACGCCGGATTTCGTGGCGAGGACAAATCCCTCGCAGAAGATTTCAATCATGGTGGACTGAATCGCGTTCTGAGCCAGCTTGGCGGAAAGTCCCGCTCCGTGCTCGCCGCAGTAAATATGCTTCTTGCCCAGCACTTTCAAAAGCGGCAGGGCGCGGTCGAACGCTTCGCGCTCGCCCCCGATCATGAAAGTCAACTCGCCTTTTTCGGCGCCGTGCTTGCTGCCGGTCACCGGAGCATCCAGGAAACTTGCCTTCCTGCCGGCGGTTTGGCAGGCAAGCTTGCGGCTGACCACCGGGCTGATCGTTGCCGAATCGATCAGGATGGCGCCGGGGCGAATGGTTTGCAGGACTCCCTCTTTTCCCGCAATCACTTCCTCCGAGGCCGCCGAATCGCTCACAATACTCACAATGAAGTCGGCGTTTTGCGCGGCTTCCGCGGGGGTCGCGGCCACCCGCGCGCCCGCGCGCTCTAAAGGCTCAGCCTTGCCGCGAGTGCGATTGAAAGCGCTCACCTTGTAGCCGGCCTTGATCAGATTCAAAGCCATGGGCTGTCCCATAATGCCCAAGCCGATAAAGCCTACAGATTGCGCCATAAAACGCCTCCTTGAGATGAGTTTGGATGGAGCCCTCGAGAAAATCCGGAATCAATTTGAAGATGTTACCCGGCCGCCAATTTCCAGAGACTTCATAAGGATCCGAAGTCCAGCCAGAGCCGTACATCCCGGACATTGTTATCGGTGAAGCCCGTGTCGAGTGTATCGCCAAGAGTCCGGAAGAAGTAATAGGAGTCGCTCTCCGAGAGGAAGCGCGCCGGGTCAAGTCCCAGGGCGTGGGCGCGGGAAACTGTTTGCCCGTCAGCCACCGCTCCGCTCGAAGGGCTGTTGCCGTCGCAGCCGTCGGTTCCGGCGCTCAAAACCACCCGATTTTGGTGGGCGATCTTTTGCGCTGCATAAAGCACGTATGCCTGGTTGCGCCCGCCCATCCCTGAGCCCGTGACGGGGCAGGTGACTTCTCCTCCCACAATCAGAGCGACCGGCCGCCCCGGGTGCTCTGCGGCAAGCTCATCGAGCGAGAGCAGATTCTGGTCCGCGACGTTTTGATAATCGGCGTCCCATTCGTTCGGGTCGATCTCACAAATGAAGCCCTGCCGTTCCGCGGCGTTCCTCGCGGCCTCTACGGCTTCTTGATTCGAAATCAGACACAAATATTCCGAGTTCTCAAAGCTGGAGTCGTCCGCTTTGGGTGTTTCCTCGAGACTCCGCTCATCAAATTGCCGGCGGATCGCCGCCGGGAACCTGCGGGTCAGATCATGTTCGCGCGCCAGTTGGTAGCACTCCTCGAGGGTTGACTCATCGGGCATGGTGGGTCCTGAAGCCACCATGGAGGGCAGGTCGGCCGGAACGTCGGAAACATAGATGGTGAGCTGGCGGGCAGGATAAGCCGCCTTGGCCAGGCGTCCGCCTTTCACCGCCGACATATGTTTGCGCAGAACGTTGATTTGCTCGATCGGCAGCCCGCAGGTTACGAGCACATGGTTGAACTTGGCCAAGTCAGCAAGGGAGACATCGGGATCAAGGGGCTTTTCGAACAGAGCCGACCCTCCCCCTGAAACGAGAAAGATCACCAGATCATCACTTCGAAGCTGGGAGACAAGTTCCAGGGCTGCCTGGGCGCCCTCCAGGCTCGCGGCGTTCGGGTACGGGTGCCCTCCTAGGAAATAGCGGAAGTTCTTGAGTGTGACTGTCGGCGCCGAAGGAGCTACGACAATACCTCCGCCAGCCTGTTGGCCCAGGATTTCGTTCAGCAGGGCGGCCATGCGGCCGGCGGCTTTGCCAAAAGCCACAACCCGCGGAGGCCGCGCGAGAGGCAGGCGAGCGTCGCCGGCCACAAGACTTTCGTCCTCATGCCGCAGTTTTGCAAACATGGCGTGGCGGAGGTCGATGCCCGCCATGACATCATGAAAAATCTGGCGGGCAATAATTTTCCCTTGGTCATAATCGGGTTTCAAAAGACTTGCACTCTTGCTCTTAATGCTCATAATAGTTGATCGCTATCGGGCTGCGCGCCAATTGCCGATTGTCGTAACCTGCCGAGCCGGAGAATCAAAGCCAATAAGCGATGTTCTGAATGGCTGATCCTACCGGCAAAAGGGCTGCGCAGCCTGCTTAGGCTGCCGCGCTCAAGAACCTTTCGGCGCCATTCCAGTCTACGCTTGGCGGCTTGGTTTGCACTATTTAAAAGTTGAGACACGAAAGGCAAGCGGCATTACCTCGGGGCGCCCGAGGGCTCGCTCAGAAATATATTTCCGGATTCACAATATTGGGGGGACGTTCTCCGGCCAGGGCCGCCAGAAGGTTTTTCACGGCCAGCATGGCCATATCGAGGCGCGTCTCCACGGTTGCGCTCCCCATGTGCGGTGCAAGAACAAGGTTTTGGAGGGTGAGCAGGCCCGGCAGGACGCGAGGTTCCTGCTCAAAGACATCGAGACCCGCGCCCGCGATGCGCTTGCTTTCCAGCGCCTTCAGCAGAGCGTGCTCGTCAACCACCGGCCCCCGCGCTGTGTTGATAAGCATTGCCGTGGGCTTCATCAGGCTGAAATCCTCAGCGCGAATCAAGTGATGAGTTTCGGGGGTTAAGGGGACGTGCAGGCTGAGGAAATCGGATTCCTGGAGGAGCGTTTTCCGGTCGGCATAGTGCGCCTGGAGTTCCCGCTCGACGCTTTCCGCCACCCGGTGCCGGGCAAAATACAGAATTCGCATGGAGAACCCGCGGCCACGCCGCGCTACGGCCTGGCCGATGCCGCCGAACCCCAGAAGGCCAAGCGTCTTGTGGTGGATGTTCGTTCCGTGCAGCAGTCCCCACTGCCAGTGTTGCCAGCGTCCTTCGCGAACGTACCGGTCGGCTTCCGGCACTCTGCGGGCCACGGCGAGCAAAAGCGCAAAAGCCAAGTCGGCTGTGGTCTCTTCCAGCGATCCGGCCGTGTTCGTTACGGCGATATGACGCTGCGTACAGGCTTCCACGTCGATGTTGTCATAGCCAACCCCGATATTGGAAATGGCCCGAAGCTTTGGGGCCTTTAGCAAAATCTCTTCGGTGACACGGGCCGCGTTGACCAGAAGACCTTCCACGTCCCGGCAGTTGTCCGCCAATTCATGTTCGGGGATGGCGGAATCTTCGGGATAAACTCGTAACGCGCACGCCTTCGATAACAAATCGATTGCGGGCTGGGGCAGCGGCCGGGTTGCGTAAACGCGGTGCTTCATGCTTGCTTCCTGAACCAAAGTAGAGATCGCGTTGTTTGATATCATGTCTGCGTGCGGCTCGTCAACCGTGGCGGCGGCGGGCGGCGCGGCGGCCCGACATTTTTCGGGTCAGGAAACGTTGTTTTGGCGTTCTCGCTGAGGCTTTCCGTGCGACCGAGTAAATTTTACCCGCTGTTCAAGTTTGACACGCTTTTGCGCTTTTTGGCCGATTTTGCGGCCAAAGCTTCAATGTAACTTATTGATAAGTAAGTTGTTGCCCATTCGATGTAAAACGTCCCAAGCGTCCCAGAAATCCCGCTTTTTCGATTTAGCGGCCCTGGTCGGCATATATTAGTAGCCTAGTATTCTTCATATATTTGGCGGAAAAGGCCGCCGGGAAGAAAAAATGAAAGCTGCTGGATGCCAAAGCCGCCCCGGCGTCGGAGAAGAGGGCGAGGGCCGATCTACTCGTCAGGCTCTCGGCGTGTCGTCCGAGAAGGCGAACCGCGATAAAGGAATACCGGCCGGAAAGAAAAGGGCGGCGAAGCTTGGACACCGCGCTAGAATACGACACGGTGAGCGTGATGGCTACAGAAGAACCGCGGAACGCAAAGGCGGCGGTCCGCGCTCCTTGCCAATAACGCGATGTATGCGCCACCCGTCCATCGACATATGTTCTCTCTCAGCGATGG
>DATKQU010000174.1:0-8152 GCA_035532595.1 Terriglobia bacterium
GCCTCTGTTGCAACTCGATCCGGTGCTGTTTGGACAATTGAACGCGTAAACGATGGTAGGTTCGCATGTCCAAGTATAGACCACAAGATCCTCCAAACAGAATAGCAACTCATAACCTCTTCAGACGGTCAAAGACCTAGAGGGCAACTGACAGCGTGGCGGATTATTCAGCGGGAATCCGCCCGTACACCAGGCGACCCGCCATCTGTGTTTCCTGAGACATTTCCAAAGAGTCTTGGTAAACTCCGATGTCAGGCAGAGCGGAAGTGTGTTGGGTTTGCCGCAGTAGCCAGCCAATGGTATTAAGGGTAGTTATTTCAGATTTCAGGAGGCGTCTTGACCATGGAAGAGCGTAACAAGGTTTCCCGCGGGGTAGTAAGCCGGCGTAATTTTCTGGCCTTGGCTGGCGCCGGCGCAGCGGCGACGGCGGTGGCAGGCTGGCCGGAAGGCAAAGGCTTGGGCAAGATCCTGCCGGCCGTGCTGGGCGAGGAGGACCAGGCTCAGGTACTGGATACGGGTGGGATCGCCATGGAGCATTTTGAAAACGCTCGTAAGCGGGCCGCCGCCATGGTGGAAAAGATGACCCTGGCTGAAAAGATCACGCAGTTCGGCTCCACGGTCCCGGCGGTCGAGCGCGTGGGCTTGCCGGCCTTCAAGTATTACGGCAGCGAGGCGTTGCACGGGCTTATGCATGACGAGCCGATCACCTCATTTCCCCTCCCGCTGGCGCTGGGCTGCACATGGAACCGCTCCCTGATCGAGCGGGTCTTCTCGGCAGTCTCGGACGAAATTTGGGCATGGCACAAAAAGGACGGCCAAAGCCTGGCGATGTTCTCCCCTCCCACCGTCAACATGGGAACGCGCGACCCGCGCTGGGGGCGCATTGGGGAGAATTACAGCGAGGACCCCTATCTGGTCGGACAGATGGCGACTTACACGATCCACGGCATGCAGGGGCATGACTCGCGTTATCTGAAGACCATCGCCTGCGCCAAGCATTTTATTGCTAATGACACCGAGGATGACCGCAACTCGACCTCCGCCGCGGTTGACCCGCGCAGCTTCTGGGAGTATTACAGCCGCGGTTTTGAGGCCTGCGTGAGAGAGGGACATGTGTTCACCGTGATGAGCTCCTACAACGCAATGAACGGCATTCCCACCACTGCCAGCCGGTTCCTGCTGACCGACCTATTGCGGGATCGCTGGGGATTCCGCGGCTATGTCGTTTCTGACTGCGACGCGATCGGCGATATTTGCCGCACGCACCATTTTGTGCCCACGTATGCTGAGGCTGCGGCGCTGGCGGTCAATGCCGGCTGCGACATCAATTGCGGCGATACCCTCCAAAAGTATTTGGGCAAGGCTGTCGATGACATGCTCATCAGCGAATCGGTGCTGGACCGCTCGCTAACTCGCGCATTCACCGGCAGAATCCTGCTGGGTGAGTTCGATCCGCCCGAGCAAAATCCCTATAGCAAGACTCCGGTTTCCTGCCTGGAAAGCCCTGCCCATCGCCAGCTTGCCCGGGAGGCTGCCCGGGAATCGATTGTGCTCTTCAAGAACCACAACAACACGTTGCCGCTCGACAAGAACCGCGTCAAAAAGATCGCGGTGATCGGTCCGATGGCCGATGTGTGCCAACTGGGCAATTACAGCGGGTCGCCCAAATTCCGGGTTTCCCCCTTGAAGGGAATCTACGAGTATTTGGGCATTCCAAGCGGTCCCGCCTACCACAAACGCGCTTCTGACTTTTCCCAAGTGGAGGGCGGTCCGAAGCTGGAAAACTGCAACGAGGGCGGCCAGGATCTCGGCAACATCACCAACGGCTCTTCGGCCGCTTATTCCAATGTGCTCTTCACGGGCGCCACGGAATTCAATGCCCGCATCGCCAGCTTAACGGGCGGCGGAACCCTTGAGGTGCACCTTGACAGCGTCAGCGGGCCGCTGGTCGCAAAGCTTAAAGTTCCCAACACGTCCGGATGGCAGAACTGGGTGAATGTCAGCACGGCGATCACGCCCTCGAGCGGTGAACACACGGTTTATCTCCGCCTCACCGGCGGATCCGGAAAACTGTTCAATCTCCAGTCCTTCAACCTGACTCCGGCCAAGCTGTTCGCGGGCCCGGCGAGCAAGTCTCCCCAAGTAGCATACGCCGCCGGCTGCTCTGTGCTGGAAAAGAAGGATCCAGCGCTTTTTGCCGAAGCCGTCAAGGCCGCCCGGGAAGCCGATGTTGCCTTGGTGTTTGTGGGAGCGAACGAACAGGTGTCCGCGGAAGCCCAGGACCGCAGCGATATCCATTTGCCCGGCGCCCAGCATGAGCTGGTGCAGGCGATCTACAAAGCCAATCCCCGAACGATTTTGGTGATTAGTTCCAATTGCCCGGTGGCGGTGAACTGGGAACAGGACAACCTGCCGGCGATTGTCGGCGGACTTTTCCTGGGCGAGCAGCAGGGTTACGCGCTGGCGGAGGTTCTATTCGGCGATTACAACCCCGGCGGCAAGCTCAGCACCACCTGGTTCCGTAGGGTTGAAGACCTTCCGGACTTTCATGATTACAAGGTCCGCAACGGCCGCACCTACATGTACTTCCGGGGCAACCCGCTGTACCCCTTCGGCCACGGCCTCAGCTACACCACGTTCGAGTACAAGAACCTTCAGGTCAGCAAAAACACTCTCGGTCCCGGAGGCAAAGTCACGATCACATCTGAGGTGACCAACACCGGCCATCGCGATGGCGATGAAATCGTCCAGCTTTACGTTCATTGCACCGGCGGGACGGTGGAACGGCCCTTCAAACAGCTTGTGAACTTCGACCGCGTACACCTCAAAGCCGGTGAAACCAGGTCCGTGAGCTTTGACCTGGCTCATGAAGATAACGCGTTACGATACTGGGATGAGGACAAGTACGAATTTGTCGTGGAGCCCGGCACTGTGGAGGTCATGGCCGGCGCTTCATCGGCAGATATCAAGCTCAAACAAGAGATCCAACTAAGCAGCTAAGGAAACGGCAAGCCCAGGGAGCGATCCGCGGACCGGGAAACCTCCCCGGTCAAGGAAGATGTGCGGCGGGTGACGAAGGGACTCCGGCGCTGAGCCGATTCAATCACCGGATGCGCGATGTTGGCACGCGAAAACACAGCCCCTGCTTAGCCCGCTTGGCGGTTCGAGCCTGGCCGCGTGCTTACTTGCACATCATTTTTTCCCAGCCCAGGCTGAACATGTTCATCTTTGCGTTGGGATCTTCAGGATGGGCCCGGAGAACCGCCTCATCCACTTCCACTCCCCAGCCCGGCCCCGTGGGAACATCGTAGTAGCCGTCCACAACCCGCGGCGCATTCGGGGTAACGTCGTGCCTCCACGGCACATCGTAATCCTCAAACGTCTCCAAAATCAGAAAATTCGGAATGTTCGCGCACAGGTGTACTCCGGCCATCGTCTTCAGCGGCCCGTCGCAGTTATGGGGCGCCACGCTCACATAATGAGCCTCCGCCAGCGCCGCAATCTTTTTGACTTCCAGAAAGCCTCCGCTATAGGTTAGATCCGGCTGCACCACGTGGGCGGCTTTACACCGCAACAGATCCAAAAATCCAAACCGGCTGTAAGTGTGTTCGCCCGTGGCAATCCGAATGGGCGACGCGGCCACCACCTGAGCCATCGATTCGTTATTGTTTGCCGGGACCGGCTCTTCACACCACGCCGGGGCGTAAGGAACCATGGCCCGCGCCGCCTCCAGCGCCATAATGGGGCTGAACCGGCCGTGAAACTCCAGCAAAATATCAACCTTATCCCCCACGGCTTTTCGCACCGCCTCAACCCGCTTCGCGGCCTCCTGCAAATCTTCGCGGGAAATTTCCCGGCCGCCCGGTCCGAACGGGTCGAACTTCAGAGCCTTGTAGCCTTTCGCCACAACCTTTCGCGCCCGCTCCCCCAGGTCTCCCAGTTCGCCTTTATATGCATACCACCCGTTCGCGTAAACCTTGACCTTGCTCCGCACTTTGCCGCCCACCAGATTGTAGACGGGCTGCCCGCAGGCCTTCCCCACAAGGTCCCAGAGCGCCGTCTCAATGCCCGCCATCGCCGACAGCATCACGGGTCCCACATTATGTTCGACTTGATAGAGCTTGAACCACAGGTCTTCGATGTCGAAGGCGCTCTGTCCCACTACATAGCGCCGCCCAAAATCCTCAATCAGCTCTCGGACGGCGCTTTCCTTCCATCCCAGAGTTCCTTCGCCCCAGCCCACCAAGCCCGAGTCCGTGGTCAACTTGACCATGGTGTAGTTGCGCCAAGCCGCCCCAGCCAGAAAAACTTCAACTTTTTCGATCTTCATAGAACCTCATTTCTTCTTGTCTTGATCAACCACGCTACGCCTTGCTTAATCCCACCACTTTTCCCCCGGCAGCAGATGCGAGCGCATGTAGTCTTCGTTCAGTTCCAGCCCCAGCCCCGGCTTGTCCAGGATTTGCCAGTTCCCGTTCTGGATCACCGGAACATCATAAACCACCGCGTTCATGTACTCTTGAGGCGTCAGATTGCCGGGGGAAAATTCCATCGCCCGGAAGTCGCGCATGGACGCAGCCGCGTGCGCCGAGGCGATCGCCCCCACGGGACTCGAGGCATTGTGCGCGCAAGTGGGGAGATAGAAGAGAGCGGCCATGTCTGAGATTTTCTTCGACTCCAGCAGCCCGCCGGCCTTCGGGATATCAATCTGGACCTTGTGGACGCCTTGATTGAGGATGAAGGGCGCAAAGCCCTCCCGCGTGTAAAGGTTCTCGCCGGTCAGGATGGGGACCGGAGATTCCTGCGTCAGCTTGCTCCACGCCGGCGAGTAAGCCGGCGGCATGGGATCTTCCAGCCACATCGGCTTGATCGGCGCCACGGCCCGCGCCAGCTCCAGCGCGTCTATCCAGTCGTATTCCCAGTGGCAATGCACCGCAATGTCAACCTCCTCGCCCACCGCTTCCCGAACGTTTTCAAAGCCTTGCCTGATCTGCGAGAGATCCTTGCGCGTCAGCTGGGTACCGTACGGTTCATGCCCCGGTTCACGGTAATGCGGGTCCTGGAGCCGGGGGAGGGAGTCGGCATCCGTCTTCACGGCGGTGATGCCCATCCGGCTGTTCTTCACTTCGGATGCAAACTCCCGGCAGGAAGCAGGATTGAGGATGTCCTTGGGACTTTTCGTCCAATAGGCGCGCACGCCATCGCGGTACTTGCCACCCAGCAGCGTGTACACCGGGACCCCCAGAAGCTTCCCCGCCAAGTCCCACAAGGCAATCTCCACGCCGCTGATTGCTGTGTTGGCGACCCCCGCCAGGGTCCCCGCGCCCGTCCAGTGGAGCAGCATTTTGGAGTAAAGCGGCTCAACGTTCAGCGGGTCCTCGCCCACCATCAGGTCGCGCATATAGCCCAGGATCACGTCCTTCACTCCGCGCCCCCAGTAGGCCTCGCCGATCCCCGTCACTCCGCTATCGGTTTCAATCTTCACCATGTTCCAGGGGGTATTCCCCACCACCACCATGGCTTTTACGTCGGTGATCTTCACCTTCTTGCGCAGCGGGACCGCCATCGCCTGGTAGGCGGGAAGAGCCGCCGAAACCGGAACCGCTGCCGCCAAAGTTTTAAGAAAGTTCCTGCGAGGAGTATTGGATGACATGATTATTCACCTGTTCTTCTTATTAGGATAGCCGTGCTGCCTGGAGTTGAATAAGGATACTGGCTTCCGTCCTTCCGGGACGGCGGGAGCTTGCCCAAGTTTGCCTCGAACGGAACGGGGAAGCCCAGCCCGAGCTAGTCAAAACCCCAGCTTCTGAACCGATTCCGCAAGGCGGACACGGTTCCCTTTTGATTGCCCGGCCCATCATACTATTTCCGAAGCACCCGTTTGTCAATTCACACAAGCGCCAACAAACGGCACTGGTAGCCACGGCATGCCCTTTATGCTGTGGGGTCGTAATGTGCGGAGCCGAAAAGGCCCACGGCAAAAGATCCGTGCCGCAACGACTACCTGCAGTCTCCTGTGTCCTCGGTGGCCTCTGTGTTAAAGCTTTCATAACACAGAGAGCACAGAGAACAAAAAGCCCACGGAAAGGAAGGCACTGTCCGCGGCTACCATCTCGCTTGCGAACACCCTACCGGAAGAGCCACCACAATAAACCAGTGCAGAGGAACAGCAAAACAGCCATCCCTTGGTATCCCAGCAGATTTTTCCACGAAGGTTTTCTGATCCGGCTGAACACGTAATCTCGAATCCTCTCTTGATCCGGCGGGTGGGTCAACTCGCTGATCACAACCATGGCCGCCACGGTGATGATCCAGACCAGAAGGGCGCGGTGAAGGAAAGAGTGCAAATAGGGGCTGGAAAGGAAAGGGAGCGACAGGTGAAGCGTTTGATCGAGGAAGCAAACGATTCCTGAAGCAAAGCCAATTCCCACGCCCGCAAGGGCGCCCTTGGTTGTTCCCCGTTTCCACAAGAGGCCGATGAAGATGGCCGCAGCCATGGGCACGGACAGGTAAGCCGAAATATTCTGCAAGTAATACCAAATGGTTACCGATAAACCCACCAGCGGCGCCGCCATGACGCCTAAAACGGCCATGCCGACAGTGACCCAGCGGCCAATGACTACCTGTCTTTGATCGCTCATGTCGGGCCGAGCCTTCAACACGAAATCCTTAACCACCAGCGTTGCGCTGGAGTTGTAACAGGCGCTCATGGAAGACATCAGGATGGCAATCAAACCGGCGAGCACCAGCCCGCGCAGTCCCACAGGCAGCAAATTCTGCACAAGGTGGGGATAGGCATTGTCAGGCCGGCTCAGGTGAGGATAAAGGACGCTGCAAATCACCCCGGGAAAAACCAGGACAAAGGGAGTCAAGAGTTTCAGGAAGCCGGCGAAAATGGCGCCCTTCTGCCCGTCTCGAATGGTTCTCGCTCCCAGAACCCTTTGAACGTTGGTCTGATCCATGCACCAATAGAACATTCCGGCAAGGCAGTTGGCGATCAAAAAGCCGGTGATCGGAAGCTCGCTGGTGAGAGGCTTAACCATCTCAACGCGAGAATACGGGATCTGGGTCATCATGCCGTGCCAGCCGCCTAACTTGATGATCCCTAAGACCGTGAGGATCGTACTGCTGATCAGCAGCCAGCTCCCTTGCACCATGTCCGCATAGACCACGGCGCGCAAGCCACCCTTCATGGTGTAGACGGCGGTAAACGCGGAAATGCCCACCATCACCCAAAACTGCTTCCAGCCGAAGAGCACGGCGAAAAGCAAGGAGCCCGCCCAGAGGTCCACGGCATTCTTGGTCAGGATATTCATCAGCAGGAGGTTGACAGATAAGACGGCCCGAATGCTCCAACCGAAGCGCTGCTCCAGAAATTGTGGGATGGTAAAGACTTTGCTGCGGAGGTAAAGTGGCGCGAATAATGTCGCTAAGATAATGAGATCCCAGGCTCCCACCCATTCGTATCCGCCGGCCACTAATCCGATGCGATAGCCATCTCCGGCCATCCCAACCACGTGCTCGGCGGAAATATTCGACGCCAGCAGCGACATTCCCACGAATGGCCAAGCCAAGTCGCGGCCCGCCAGAAAGTATTCTGTGCCCGAGCCTTTTCGGCCAGCGGCCCGGAGTACGGCCGCAACCACAATCAGCAGACTGATAAAGATGATGAACCCATCGAGAGGATCAATCATTGGTGGGACGCGCTAACAACCCTTTCCGTTGAGTTAGGCTGAGGTGATAGCCCCGCGTTTTGCCCGGTTGGGAAGTATAGTGAGGTAAGGCAAACGGGGTCAAGACAAAGTGAGAACACCCCGATCCGTTGATAAGGGGCTGGGCGATCCCGCGGAACTGCAGGGCGACGTTGCGGTGGCCCGCAAACGCGGGCTGTGGCAAGCGGTCGAGGGGAGGCACGTTCCCGCAGATTTCTCACCCGTTGGGTGCGGGATTCCAGTATGATCGCCGCCCTGCGCAAAGAACCTAAGCCTTCGCCGACCGAATCGCCGTTGCGGTTCGAAGTGGACCCGGAACCTCTGGAGGAAACCCTGACGGCTTTGGGGGGAATCCCGCTGGTGGTCCAGGCCTTCCGCTCGCTGGGGCTGGCCCGGAGCGTGCGAGAGCAGGTGCGAGTGAAAGAGCGGCAACGGGGCTA
>DATKQU010000175.1:0-21101 GCA_035532595.1 Terriglobia bacterium
CAAGCCGTTTCTGATGCCGGTGGAAGACATCTTCTCGATCTCGGGGCGGGGGACGGTGGTGACGGGCCGCGTGGAGCGCGGGAAGGTGAAGGTGCAGGAAGAGATTGAGATTGTGGGGCTGCGGCCGGAACCGTTCAAGCGAGTAGTGACGGGCGTGGAGATGTTCAAGAAACTGCTGGACGAAGGGCAGGCGGGGGACAACATCGGGGTTCTGCTGCGGGGCACGGAGAAGGACGACGTGGAGCGCGGGATGGTGCTGTCGAAGCCGGGGTCGATCACGCCGCACACGAAGTTCAAGGCGGAAGCGTACGTTTTGACGAAGGAAGAAGGGGGCCGGCACACGCCGTTCTTTTCGGGATACCGGCCGCAGTTTTATTTCCGGACGACGGATGTAACCGGGGTGGCGACACTGCCGGCGGGGACGGAGATGGTGATGCCGGGCGACAACGTGTCGATGGAGATCGAGCTGATTACGCCGATTGCGATGGAGAAGGGACTGCGCTTCGCCATCCGCGAGGGCGGCCATACGGTCGGCGCCGGCTCCGTCACCGAGATCATTCAATAAAAGAGCAAATATGCTGCATGAAAAAATAAGAATTCGGTTGAAGGCTTACGATCACAGAGTGCTGGACCAGTCGGCTGCGGATATCGTTTCCACGGCAAAGCGCTCCGGGGCGCAGGTGGCGGGGCCGGTTCCATTGCCCACGGTCAAAAATAAGTACTGCGTCTTGCGCTCGCCGCATGCTGACAAGAAGTCGCGAGAGCAGTTTGAGATTCGCACCCACAAACGGCTGGTGGACATCCTGGAACCCACCACGCAGACGATTGATGCGCTGACCAAGCTTGACCTGCCGGCCGGAGTTGATATCGAGATCAAGGCCTTTGGAAAAGAACACACCAAGTAGGTGGGCGAGCGAGGCCTCGGGCGGTTCGCTGAGAATTTGAAGTGTGGTGACGCAATTATGGTGAAGGCAATATTGGGCAAGAAGCTGGGCATGACGCAAGTCTTCAGCGAAAGCGGAGATGCTGTTCCCGTTACGCTCCTGAAGGCAGGTCCTTGCATTGTGGTTCAGCGCAAGACGGCGACGAAAGACGGTTACGAGGCCGCCCAACTTGGTTTGGTTGAGGTTCCGCCGCCTCGGCGTCTGACCAAGCCGCTGGAAGGGCATTACAAACGCGCCGGAGCGAACCCCTCGCGTTATCTGCGGGAGGTCCGCTTGGACGAAGGCGCCGGGGAAGTGAAGGTCGGCGACAAGGTTCTCGTGGACTTGTTTGCAGTGAACGACTACGTTGACGTGATCGGAACATCCAAAGGACGAGGATTCGCGGGAGTTCACAAGCGGCACCATTTTGGCGGCGGCGGCGGCGCGCACGGGTCGATGTTTCATCGGGCGCCAGGTTCAATCGGCTCGTCGTCGTTTCCGTCCAGGGTTTTTAAGGGGATGCGGGCGGCCGGGCACATGGGAGCGGGGCGGGTTACCGTTCGGAACCTGCGGGTGGTTCAAGTTTTGCCGGAAGATAACGCGTTGTTGGTTGAAGGCGCGGTTCCGGGGCCCGACGGCGGATATGTGATGGTGCGGAAAGCCCAGGCGCCGCACAAATAGAACCCGCCGGCACGGCGTATTGCGAAAGTCGAATTATGACAACTGTTGATGTGAAGAATCTGGAAGGGCAGACGGTCAAGCAACTGGAACTGGCCGACGAAGTGTTCGCTGCCAAGCCCAACACCGACCTGTTGTGGGAAGCCACCAAGGCCTATTTGGCAAGCCAGCGCCGCGGCACCCACTCTACCAAAAGCCGGGGTGAGGTGTCAGGCGGCGGCAAGAAACCGTGGCGGCAGAAGGGAACGGGGCGCGCGCGGGCGGGCAGCATCCGAAGCTCGCTGTGGCGTCACGGCTCGATTGCTCACGGACCGAAGCCGCGCGATTACACGATCAAGCTTCCGAAGAAAATGCTGATTGGGGCTTTGCGCTCGGCGTTGGCGGTGAAGTTTCAGGAAAACAAGATGACCGTGGTTGACCAGTTGAGCCTTCAGGAGCCCAAGTCAAAAACTTTTGTGGGGGTCTTGAATAAGCTGGAGGTAAGCCCCAAGATTCTGATCGTCAGCGACGCAAGGGATCGCAATCTGGAGCTTTCCGCCCGCAATGTTCAGGGCTGTGATTTGATGCAGCATCATGAAATTCATGCCTACCACGTGCTGAGCCACGATCGCCTGCTGATCTCTGAGGGCGCTCTGACGAGGCTGCAGGAGGCGTTGCGATGAAGAGGAGCGCTCATCAGGTGCTTCGCAAGCCCATCATCACGGAGAAGAGCGTCGATTTGAAGGATATGGCGCGCACGCTTTGTTTCCAAGTGCACGCCCGCGCCAGCAAGGGTGAAATCAAGCAGGCGGTTGAAGAGATGTTCGTGGAATTGCGGGACAAAGTGGAGTCCGTTCATACCGCATCCTTCCGCGGAAAAGTCCGCAGGCGCGGAAAGATGGAAGGGCGGCGGACGGACTGGAAGAAAGCCTACGTCAAGCTGCGGGAAGGGACGAAAGTTCCGGAGTATGCAGCGACGGTCTAGCAGACTGTTCTCGTTTGGGCGGACGGAAGATTATGGCCATTAAGACTTACAGACCTTATACGAAAACACGGCGGTACCAAACCACCTTGGGGTTTGAGGAACTGACGACTTCCAAGCCGCATAAGCCGCTCCTCGAACCGAAAGACCGGATTTCGGGGCGCAATAACCGCGGAAGGATTACCATCCGGCACCGGGGCGGAGGGCACAAACGCCATTACCGGGCCATCGACTTCAAGCGCGATAAGGCGGGGATCGCAGCGCGAGTGGCAACGGTCGAATACGATCCGAATCGCTCGGCGTTCATCTCGCTGCTGCACTACGCGGACGGCGAGAAGCGCTACATTCTGTATCCGCAAGGGCTGAAGGTCGGGGATAAGGTTGTTTCCGGCCCGGAGGCAGACATCGTGGTCGGCAACTCGCTGCCCTTAAAGAATATCCCTCTCGGCACCACGCTGCATAACCTGGAGTTGCGGCCGGGAAAGGGAGGGCAGCTCGTCAGGAGCGCGGGAGGCAGCGCTCAACTGGTGGCCAAAGAGGAAGATTACGCGCAAGTGCGCCTGCCTTCGGGGGAAGTTCGGCGCTTGCACGTGGATTGCACCGCGACCATCGGGCAGGTGGGGAATTCGGACCACGAGAATGTCACGATCGGCAAAGCAGGGCGTAAACGCTGGATGGGGATTCGTCCCACGGTACGGGGTGTGGCCATGAATCCTGTCGATCATCCTCTGGGTGGAGGAGAAGGCAAAACCTCCGGCGGGCGTCATCCTGTGACCCCCTGGGGACAGCCCACCCGCGGATACAAGACGCGTCGCAATAAGCAGACGGACCGCTTTATTGTGAGACGGCGCGAAAAGAAATAGGGAGGAAAGATTGTCGAGATCGCTCAAGAAGGGACCCTTTGTGGATGACCACCTCATCAAGAAAATCGAACTGCTCAACCGGCGGTTCGAGAAAAAGGTGGTCAAGACCTGGTCGAGGCGTTCGACGATTGTTCCCGAGATGGTCGGGCATACCATTGCGGTCCACAATGGCAGGAAGTTTATTCCCGTTTACGTTACGGAGAACATGGTCGGGCACAAGCTCGGAGAATTTTCGCCGACGCGCACGTTCAAGGGCCATAGCATGAAAGCTGCAACCGAACGCACTGCGTCGGCTGCCCCGCCGTCGCGCTAAGATTGCGGGATCGTGGCCGGAGGATTTGAGATAAACGATGGAAGCGAGAGCGACAGGGAAGTACTTGCGAGTTTCGGCGCAGAAAGCCAGGCTGGTCGTGGACCTGATCCGCGGGCAGAACGTTGGTACGGCGGTCGATACGCTGCGGTTCACAAAGAAGCGGGTAGCGGGGGAAGTCATCAAGATTTTGCAGGCTGCGATTGCCAACGCCGAGCAGAAATCGGACTCCGTGGATGTCGATGAGCTGGTGGTGGCGAAGGCCTACGTCAACGAAGGGCCGCGCATGAAGCGGATTCGTCCAGCCCCTATGGGGCGTGCATACCGCTACCAGCGCCGCATGAGCCACATCACGGTGGTGGTTGAGACCCGGGAGCCCCAGGCGTAGCGCCTGGATGATTGATAGCACCCGGCGTTGCGCCGATGAGGGCGCTCCGGCCGGGGGGTAACGCAGCAGGATTGCTGAAGGAGGTTGCTGGTGGGACACAAGGTGCATCCTTACGGATTCCGCCTGGGACATATCAAGACGTGGAAGTCGCGCTGGTTTGCCAAGAAGGGTTATGCAGATCTGCTCCACGAGGATTTGAAGCTGAAGCGCCAGCTGAAGGCTCAGCTTCGCAGCGCGGGAGTTTCTTCCATCGAGATTGAGCGGCCGGGAAATAAACTGAAGATCACGATCCACACGGCGCGCCCGGGGATCATCATTGGGCGCAAGGGCGCGGAGATCGACCGGCTGCGGCAGGAAGTTCAAAAGCGCACGGGGCGGGAAGTCTTGCCCATTAACATCCAGGAAGTGCATCGGCCTGAGTTGAACGCGCAGCTCGTTGCGGAGGCGATCGCGCTGCAACTCGAGAAGCGCGTAGCCTTCCGGCGGGCGATGCGCAAGGCAGTGGATTCGGCCCTGCGATTCGGCTGCAAAGGGATCCGGGTCAGGGTCGGCGGGCGCCTGAACGGCGCGGAAATCGCGCGATCGGAGTGGTATCTGCAAGGACGGCTTCCGCTTCATACTCTGCGGGCCGATATCGATTACGGATTCGCAGAGTCCATGACGACTTACGGTGTGATCGGGGTGAAGTGCTGGATTTACAACGGCGAAATTCTTGAGCAGAAGCACCGGCCGTCAAAACCCGCAGCGACCGTGGAGGTTGCCGGGCCGGTGGCTTAGAGTAGCGAGCTCCGCAATCCCCGGAGGCGGGAAGCGGGACCCAAGGTGAACGAATTATGTTGATGCCGAGCAAGGTGAAGTTCCGGAAGCAGCAGCGCGGGCGAATGTGCGGGAAGGCTTGGCGCGGCTCGATGGTATCTTTCGGAGATTTCGGGCTGAAAGTTCTGTCCCCTGGATGGATTACCGACCGGCAGATTGAGGCCAGTCGCGTGGCCATCATGCGTTTTGTGAAGCGCGGCGGCAAGCTGTGGATTCGCGTCTTCCCCGACAAGCCGGTGACCAAGAAGCCGGCGGAAACACGCATGGGGAAGGGCAAAGGCGCCCCCGAATTCTGGGTGGCGGTGGTGAAGCCGGGCCGGATCTTATTTGAAATCGAAGGTGTGACGGAAGCCGAGGCGAAAGCAGCTTTCCGGCTGGCGAGCGACAAGCTGCCTCTGCCAACCCGTTTTGTTGCGCGGCTGGAATCTTCACACTGAGTCTCTGAGGAGCACAAGACGTGAAACTAGAGAAGGACAAAAAATGGAAGTGGCCCGCTGAAAACATGCGGGAATGGACCGAGGACGAGCTGGATAATTCCGAGCGGGAGTTCTCCCATCAGCTTCTTCACCTGCGGTTCCAGCTCGCCGGCGGCCAGGGGGATGTGCTTCCCGTGATACGCCAGCTTCGGAAAGGAATTGCCCGTGTGAAGACGGTGCGGCGGCAAAAGGCGCTGGAAGCAGGCGCCCAAGCGGAAGCTTGAGGTTTTGCCAGCCCGAACGGGCATAGACAGAAGGTCGATCCGGAATGCCGAATCAAAAGCGACAACAAAAAATCGGGGTAGTCAGCAATAATAAGATGCAGAAAACCATCGTCGTGACGGTGGACCGGAAAATCATGCATCGGCTGTACAAGAAGGTTATTCGGAAATCGAGCAGCTTTCTGGTGCATGACGAAAAGGGCGAGTGTCAACTGGGCGACACGGTGCGAATCGAAGAAACCCGCCCGCTCAGCCGCCGCAAGCGGTGGCGAGTGATCGAAGTCGTCACCAGGGCGGTTCAGGTGGGTGCGGGCCCGGAGGCTGAACAATGATCGGGATGCGCACCATTCTGAGGGTTGCCGATAATTCCGGCGCCCGGAAACTCTCCTGCATTTTGCCGTTGGGCGGAAGCGTGGGGTTGCAGGCCGGGCTGGGCGATGTGGTGACGGCGGCGGTGAAGGAAGCCGCTCCTGAGAGTCCCGTCGCGAAAGGGACGGTGGTTAAGGCTGTGATCGTCCGCATGCGGAAGGAACATCGGCGGCGGGACGGAAGCTACATTCGCTTTGACGAGAATGCCGCCGTGCTGATCAACGATGCGGGTGAGCCGGTAGGGACGCGCGTCTTTGGGCCCGTGGCGCGCGAGCTTCGCGAGAGAAAGTTTTTGAAGATTGTTTCCCTGGCCCCGGAGGTTTTGTAATGGGTGTATCGCTGGATATTCGGAAGAACGACCAGGTGCAGGTGATTGCCGGTCGTGATAAGGGCAAGTCCGGGCGAGTGTTGGAAGTGGTGCCTGGAAAACGGCAAGTCTTTGTTGAGCACGCCAACATGATCAAGCGCCACACGCGTCCGAACCCTGCCAAGCAGATTCGGGGCGGAATTTTGGAGAAGGAAGGCCCTCTCAACGTATCGAACGTGGCCCTCCTTTGCAGTGAGTGTGGTCCCACACGAGTCCGTCATCAGCGGATGGCGGGAGGCGCCAGGGGCAAGAAAGTCCGGCAATGCGCAAAGTGCGGGAAAGTTCTGGACTCTTAAGGTCTTAGGAAGATTAAAGAAAATATGGCGGCGCGACTTAAAGATAGGTATCAAGCGGAAGTTCTTCCGGCATTGACCGAGGAATTTAAGTATCCCAATCCCATGGCGGTGCCACGCCTGCGCAAGATTGTGGTCAATATCGGCCTGGGCGAAGCCAGCCAGAACGTTAAGCTGCTGGACGCCGCGGTGCGGGAGTTGGGACAAGTGACGGGCCAGAAACCCGTGGTCACCAAGGCCCGCAAATCGATTGCGAATTTCAAGCTGCGCAAGAACATGCCGATCGGGACGATGGTGACCCTGCGAGGCGACCGGATGTACGAATTTTTCGACCGGCTCGTGAATGTGGTGCTGCCCCGGGTCCGGGATTTTCGTGGCCTGTCGACGAAATCTTTCGACGGGCGGGGCGGCTATACCCTGGGCCTCCGCGACCAGCTTGTTTTCCCGGAAGTGGAGTATGGCAAGGTTGAAAAGGTCAAGGGGATGAACATTTCGATTGTAACTGATGCGCGCACGGACGCCGAGGCGCTGGCGCTGCTCCGGCATCTCGGGATGCCTTTCCGCTCCGAAAGTCCGCGGCGGCGCGCTGGCGAAGATTCCAATGAGCAGGCAGGAGGATAACCGGTGGCACGTTTATGCCAGATGGCCAAGTTAGTTCGGAAGCCGAAGTTCAAGGTTCGCCACAGAAACCGGTGCCGCATTTGCGGCAGACCGAGGGGTTATCTGCGGAAGTTTGAGATGTGCCGGCTCTGTTTCCGGCAGTTGGCGCTCCGGGGCGATATTCCGGGCGTGACGAAGTCGAGTTGGTAAGTGGAGTGAACGATCGCGGCGGCGGGAATCGGGCCGCGACGAGTTTGATTGAATCGGGAGTCTTATGTCCGCTGTTACTGATCCGGTCGCTGATATGTTGACGCGAATCCGCAACGGGTTTCGTGCCCGGCACCAGCGTGTGGATATGCCCTCGTCGAAGTTAAAAATTGAGATTGCCCGGGTCCTGAAGGAAGAAGGCTACATCAGCAACTTTAAGGTCTCCGAGGAAGGGAAGAAGAAGGCCCTCCGGATCTTCCTTCGATATGCAACCAACGGCTCGAGTGTCATCTCGAAGCTGGATCGGGTTTCCAGGCCCGGCCGCCGCTCCTATGTTGGCTCCCGCGAGGTCCCCAAAGTTCTGGGAGGGTTGGGAGTCAACATCCTGACCACCCCGCAGGGGGTTATGACCGGCAAGGCAGCGCGCCGCGCGAAGGTGGGGGGCGAAATCCTCTGTAACGTGGAATAAGCCCGAACCTCGGGCAAGGCTGAAAGTCATGTCAAGAATAGGTCGAAAGCCGATCGAAGTTCCCGCCGGCATTACGGTTCAGGCGGAAGTCTCCGTGGTGACGGTGAAGGGGCCGAAAGGCACCCTTCAGATTCCGCTTCCGCGAGGGATTCGTCTTGAAAAGCAGGACGGGTGGTATCTGGCCCATATGGAGAGCGAGGAGCAGGAAGCGCTGCGGGGAATGATCCGGGCGGAGGTCTCCAACGCCATTGTGGGTGTGAGCAAGGGCTTTGAAAAGCAGTTGGATATTGTCGGAATTGGCTACCGGGCAGAAGCCAAGGGGAAGACTGTGGTCTTTACCCTGGGTTACTCGCATCCCATCGAATTTCCGATCCCGGAAGGTATTTCGATCAGCGTCGAGAAGCAGACCCACCTGGCGGTTAAAGGAATCGACCGTCACCTGGTCGGCCAGGTGGCCGCTAATATCCGCGGCTTGCGTCCGCCTGACCCCTACAAGAACAAAGGGGTCCGGTACACCGGCGAGCGCTTGAAGAAGAAGGCTGGCAAAGCGGCCGGCGCTGCTGGGGGAACGGCAAAAGCTTAGGCCTGGGGAGGAATAGGAAACGGCATGTTGACCCAAGTTTCAAAGAACGCCCGCCGCCAGCGGGTTCACCAGCGAATTCGCCGCCGCGTGCGTGGTCTTGCACCGGCGCCCAGGCTGAATGTGTTTCGTTCGCTGAAGCACATTTACGCGCAGATTGTCGATGATGGCCGCGGCCACACTTTAGTTTCGGCTTCTTCCTGTGACAAAGAGGTTCGTAAGACGCTCAAGAGCGGCGGGAACGTTGCCGCGGCGAAAGCTGTGGGCCAGGTGCTGGTGGAGCGGGCGAAAGGTGCGGGGATTTCCCGGGTGGTATTCGATCGCGGCGGCTACGCTTATCACGGGCGGGTAAAAGCCCTGGCGGATGAAGCTCGGAAGCAAGGGCTGAAGTTTTAAGCCGAAGGAGAGGCGCAATTTGTCAGTTGGCATTGACCCAAGTACGTTGCAACTGAAAGACCAAGTGGTATCCATTAATCGTGTCACCAAGGTGGTGAAAGGCGGGAAGAATCTGAGCTTTTCAGCGCTGGTGGTGGTGGGAGACGGCAATGGCCATGTTGGCTATGGCACGGGCAAGGCGCGTGAAGTGCCGATGGCGATCCGGAAGGGAATCGAGTCGGCCAAGAAGTCTTTGCGCAAGGTGAATATCAACCAAACGACGATTCCCCACACCGTGGTGGGCCATTACGGGGCGGGCAGAGTTCTCTTGAAGCCGGCGCCAGCCGGCACCGGAGTGATTGCGGGCGGGCCGGTTCGCGCCGTGGTTGAGGCGGCAGGCATCCAGAACGTGCTGACCAAATCGCTGGGCACAACCAACCCCCATAATGTGGTCAAGGCGACGATGGAAGCTCTCCTGGGTTTGCGCAGAATCGAAGACGTTGCGGCCATGCGCGGCAAATTGGTCGAGGAAATTTAGGGAGGCCACAGGTCAGTGGGACAGAAGACAGGTACAATTCACATCAAATGGGTGCGCAGCGGGATTGCGCTGCCGCGCCAGCAGAAAGTGATGGTGGCGAGCCTTGGCTTGCGCCGTCTGAACCAGGTGGTGGAGCGCCCCGATACGCCGAATGTTCGCGGAGTTGTTGCGAAGGTCCCGCATTTGCTGCAGGTCGTTCCTGCTCCCGTAGCTCCTGCATGGACCGCGATGCCTGAATATGTGATTACGGCACCCGCCGCTTTGCCCAAACCACCAAAGGCGCGGGCCGAGGCGGTGGCCAAGGAAGCTTCGGAGGAGAAGGCCGTCCAAGCGCCTCCCGCAGAAGCCAAGGCTGCAACGGCGGCGGACTCCGCACCTCGCAAAAAGGCCGAAGGAGCTAAGAAGGGAGCTTCCGCCACTCCCAAGCGGGCGGGCGCGAAGAGTGAAGGGGAGAAACCCCGGAAGCGCAAGGCGGCGGAAGACAAGGAATCCAAGTCAGCGAAGAAAGGCAAGAAATAGCCGATATGGCCATACATCTTGGAACACTACGGCCTCCGCGCGGCGCTCGCAAGCATTCGAAGCGGGTTGGCCAGGGAATGGGCTCTGGGCACGGCAAGACGGCCACGCGGGGAAGTAAAGGGCAGCGGTCCCGTGCAGGGATGCGGATGCGCCCCGGATTCGAAGGCGGCCAGATGCCTCTGCATCGGCGCCTGCCCAAACGCGGCTTTACGAATATTTTCAAGAAACATTACGCTGTGGTGAACCTCCGGGACCTTGAGAAGTTTGACGCGAAGGAGCAGGTGACTCCCGAGCTTTTGATGGACCGCGGTGTCGTCCGGAAATTGCGGGACGGCCTCAAGGTTTTGGGCGACGGTGAGTTGAAAGCGCCCCTTCACATTGTCGCTCATCATTTCTCAGGGTCAGCTCTGGAAAAGATCCAGAAGGCCGGCGGAAAGGCTGAGGTCATCTCCGCATGATGGAGAATCTCAAAAGCATTACTGAGATTCCGGATCTGCGGAAACGCATCCTGTTTACGTTGTTGATGCTCGCGGTGTACCGCTTGGGATCTTTCATCCCGACCCCGGGGATCAACCCCGCCGTTCTGGAGCAGGCCATGCGCGGGCTGGGGAACACGCTCTTTGGACTGCTTTCAATGTTTTCCGGAGGCAGCCTGGGGCGCCTGACGGTTTTTGCCCTGGGGATCATGCCGTATATTACGGCATCCATCATCCTCCAGTTATTGGGAGTGGTTTCGCCCCATTTGGAAAAGCTGCAAAAGGAAGGCGAACTGGGGCGGAAAAAGATCACCGATTACACGCGCTGGATGACGGTAGGGTTGAGCGCGTTTCAGGCTTTTGGCATTGCCATCGCCTTGCAGCGCGAAACCAGCGCCAGCCTGCCCCTGGTGAACCATCCTGGCGCAGGCTTCATCCTCAGCACCGTGCTGACCCTCACCACCGGCTCGGTTTTCGTCATGTGGATCGGCGAGCAGATTTCCGCTCGGGGCATCGGCAACGGCATGTCGCTGCTGATTTTTGCCGGGATCGTGGTGGGTCTGCCGAAGGCCATCGGCAATCTTTACCAGAATGTTTTTGTCACCCGCGTATGGAGCTTTCCCGTTGTCCTCGTGCTTCTGGCGTTCATGCTGGTGATCGTGGGTTTTATTGTGTTTGTGGAGCGGGGGGAACGGCGAATTCCCATTCAGTACGCGAAACGGATTGTCGGACGGAAAGTTGTGGGCGGGGTTTCCACTCACCTGCCGCTCAAGGTCAACAGCGGCGGCGTCATGCCCATCATTTTTGCCGTATCGATTCTAACATTCCCGCAGACGATCGCTTTGTTTGCAGGGACCGAGGGCGTCTTTGGCAAGGCGCTGACATGGTTCAAGACGGCCTTTGGCTGGGGCGAGCCGCTTTACACGTTGACTTACGTCATTTTGATCATCTTTTTTGCGCATTTTTATCTTTCGATTATTTATAACCCGGACGAAGTGGCGGACAATGTTCGGAAACAGGGCGGTTTTATTCCGGGGATCCGGCCCGGCAAACGGACGGCGGATCACCTGGACGAGGTCCTGACGAAGATTACCTGGGTCGGGGGCTTCTACCTGGCGGTCATTGCTTTAATTCCAGAAATCATGCTGGCCGGGTTGCGCTTCAACCACCTGCCGGTGTGGATGGGTGGCGCGTGGTTTGATGCGCATTTTCCGGGATGGCTTCTGCATGGTCTGGCGATCAACTTCTATTTCGGCGGAACTTCCCTGCTGATTGTCGTGGGGGTGGCCATGGACACCATCCAGCAGGTCGAGGCGCAGTTGATCATGAGGCATTACGAGGGTTTTTTGAAGAAAGGTCGAGTACGCGGGCGGCGTGCAGTATCGTGAGTCCGAATAGGCAAAGAGAGGCGGATGAAGGCACGGCTGCTAATCTTACTGGGCCCGCCCGGGGCTGGCAAAGGCACGCAGGCGCGCGCCATTTCCAGGGAACTCGGCATCCCGCACGTCTCCACGGGGGATATCCTTCGCGAGGCTGCGAGGAAAGGCACTAGCATGGGCCTGGCTGCAAAGGCTAAGATGGATAAAGGGGAGTTGATCCCCGATGACGTGGTCTGCCGCATCGTGGAAGACCGCATCAGCGAGCCGGATTGCCGGGACGGTGTGATCTTGGATGGTTTCCCTCGGACCCTTGGGCAGGCTCGGTTCCTGGACGATTTCCTTCAAAGGAACGGGAGCGACCGGCCCTTGGTCTTGAACTTGCATTTGGAGCCGAAACTGGTCATCAAGCGGCTGACGGGACGCCGGGTGTGCCCGAAGTGCGGGGAAATCTACAACCTTTACCTTGATCCTCCGGGTAAGGATGGAATTTGCGATAAGGATGGGAGCCAGCTGATTCAGCGGCGGGATGACAACGAAGAGACGATTCGACAGCGTTTGCTGGCCTACGAACAGGAAACCGTCCCTTTGATCGACTATTATCGCCGCAAGAATGCTTTGCATGATATCAACGGAAACGGGGAACCGGAAGCCATCGCGGAAAGGCTGCTAAGCTTTTTGAAGAGCGCATGATTATCTGTAAGTCGGCTGCGGAAATTGAAAAACTCCGGCGATGTGGCAAGCTGGTCAGAGAAGTTCTGGAAGAGACGCGCGAGCGAGCGCAGCCCGGAGTAACAACTTTGGATCTGGAAGCGTTTGTGGAGCGGCGGTTAGCACAGGCCAGCGCCCGGCCGGCTTTTAAGGGCTATCGAGGATACCCCTGCTGTTTGTGCGCATCCGTGAACGAGCAGATCGTCCACGGCATTCCTTCTGACCGGTGTTTGAAGGATGGGGACATCGTGAGCCTTGATTTGGGCGTGATCATCGACGGCTATTACGGGGATGCCGCGCTTACGGCTCCGGTGGGTGAGATCTCCGAGCCGCTTCAGAGGCTTCTTCGCGTGACGGAAGAGTCTCTTCATCTGGCGATTGACCGGGTGCGGCTGGGAAACCGGCTGGGGGATGTTTCCTCAGCGATTGAGGGTTATGTGGTCGGCAATGGGTTTTCGGTGGTGCGGGAATTTGTGGGCCATGGGATCGGCCGCCAACTTCACGAGGAGCCGCAAATCCCGAATTTTGGACCAGCGGGTTACGGACCTGTTCTAAAAGAAGGGATGGTGCTCGCGATCGAGCCTATGGTGAACGTGGGCAGTCCCGGGATGCGGATTTTGGAGGACCATTGGACCGCCGTCACCGTGGATGGCGCCCACTCCGCGCATTTTGAGCACATGGTCGCGGTGACTAGCAACGGGCCGGACGTTTTAACACGTTTGTGACCCCTGGCGAAGGCCGGGGTCCGGGACCCGCACAAGCGGGTTCGGAATCTGACGAGCGACGTTTATGGCTAAAGAAGAAGCCATTGAGGTGATGGCGACGGTGATTGAGTCGCTCCCCAATGCGATGTTTCGTGTGGAGCTGGAAAACAAGCACCGCGTGCTGGCCCACATTTCGGGAAAGATGCGGAAGAATTTTATCCGAATTCTTCCCGGCGATAAGGTCGCGGTCGAACTGTCCCCGTACGATTTGACTCGCGGCCGAATCGTTTATCGTTATAAGTGACCAGGTTGGCTTCAGATTCGGCGAAGCCTGGAAGTTGCAAGCGGCAGGTTGAGTTTAGGTATCACGCTTTCCCTGCAAGCGCAGGGAGGCGGAAGTAGAGGATAAGGATGAAAGTACGTTCATCAGTGCGAAAGATTTGTGCCAAGTGCAGATTCGTTCGGCGGGGCCGGGTGTTGCGGGTTATTTGCGAGAACCCCAAGCACAAGCAGCGCCAGGGCTAAACCGCTTCGGAAAGGATATTCGAACCGGCAGAACACTCCCTGGTGCTGAGGGAGGTTCTGGGTAAGAGTAGGTGGGAGGTTTTCTATGGCACGCATTTCAGGAGTCGATTTGCCGATCCACAAGAGGGCGGAAATTGGGCTCACTTACATTCATGGGATCGGGCGCGCCAGGTCGCTTTCGATTCTGGTTCGCGCCGGAATCGACCCCAACAAGAAGGTTAAGGACTTGACCGAGCACGAAGTCACCGAGATCCGCCGGACCATTGAGGAAGAGGGCGGGGTGGAAGGCGACCTCCGAAAAGAGGTTTCCTTGAACGTTCGGCGGCTAATTGAAATTGGTTCCTATCGGGGCATGCGGCATCGCCGCAACCTGCCCGTGCGGGGGCAGCGGACGCATACCAACGCCC
Source organism: Terriglobia bacterium (assembly GCA_035532595.1). Classification (GTDB taxonomy): domain Bacteria; phylum Acidobacteriota; class Terriglobia; order UBA7540; family UBA7540; genus JAMCXS01. The sequence continues at coordinate 14,153 of DATKQU010000175.1, forward strand.
GCACGCGCAAAGGTCCGCGCAAAGGAACGATTGCGAACAAGAAGAAGGCAGCAGCCAAGACCTAGGAGTGGTGAGGCCTCTCCAGCGGATGAGGCCGGGAGGTTGGACGGAGGAGCATGGCGAAAGAGACAGCGAAGGCAGGAAAGAAAAAGGTTTTCAAAAAGCGCGACCGCCGCGTGGTGCCGCATGGGGTGGCCCATATCCGGGCGACCTTCAACAATACCATGGTGTGTATCACCGACACGGATGGCAAGACCTTGTGCTGGTCCAGCGCCGGGTCGCTGGGCTTTCGGGGTTCACGCAAGGGAACACCCTTCGCCGCCCAGCAGGCAGCGGCACGGGTGGCTAGCGCCGCCCGGGACCACGGCATGCGAAGCGTGGAGGTGCGCGTGAAAGGTCCCGGGGCCGGCCGGGAATCGGCGATCCGCGCTCTCGCGGCGTCCGGTCTGGAAGTTCGGCACTTGAAGGATGTGACCCCCATCCCGCACAACGGTTGCCGTCCGCCGAAGCGCCGTCGGGTGTGAGCCCAAGGGTTTGAGAATCGGCCAGTTGCGATGAGGACTGAGCAGCGGAGTGCGTCTCCGGTGGCTATTCTTTCAGGTTGAGAAGTTAGAGGAGGGTTGTTTGGCAAGATATCGCGATGCAGTATGTCGGCTATGTCGCCGCGAAGGACAAAAGCTCTTTCTAAAGGGCCAGCGCTGTCTGACGGATAAGTGTGCCATCGAGAAGAGGAATTTCCCTCCCGGCGAGCACGGGAAGGCTCGACGCCCCAAGATCGTGGGGTATGGCATCCAGCTTCGGGAAAAGCAGAAAGTCCGCCGGTTCTATCAGGTCCTGGAGGATCAGTTCCGCAACTATTTTGAGAGGGCAGCCAGCCGAAAGGGCGTTACCGGTGAGACGCTGCTGATGATGCTCGAACAAAGGTTGGATAACGTTGTCTACCGATTGGGGCTGGCGACGTCGCGCGCAGAAGCGCGCCAGTTGGTTCGCCACGGCCACATCGAGGTGTCCGGAAGGAAGGTCAGCATCCCCTCTTTCCAGGTGGTTCCGGGGCAGGTGGTGGCGGTGCGGGAAAGAAGCCGCAACCTGGTGACGATTCAAAGAGCGCTGGACCTGGCGGGAAACCGTGGCGTTCCTCCCTGGTTGTCTCTTGACCGGGAGAACCTGAAGGCGCAAGTGGTTTCGGTCCCCAAACGCGAGGATGTGAGTTTCCCGATCCAGGAACAAATGATCGTCGAGCTTTATTCGAAATAAGATTTCATTCAAGATTCAGGATACTGGAGTTCGCGAAAGCGGCTTCAGGGAGGTGAAGGGAATATGCTCTGGAAAGGCTTTCAAAAGCCCAAGCGAATGGTATGCAACACGGATACATTGACCGACAAGTATGGTCAGTACACGGCCCAGCCCTTTGAGCGTGGCTTCGGAACAACGATCGGCAACGCTCTGCGGCGGGTCTTGCTTTCCTCGATTGAAGGGGCCGCGATCACGGCGGTGAAGATCGAGGGCGTTATGCACGAGTTTTCTTCCATTCCGGGCGTGGTGGAAGACGCCACGGACATCATCTTGAACCTCAAGCAAATTCCTCTGAAGATGAATGCCGAGGGGCCCAAATCGCTGACTCTTGAGGTGGATAAACCCGGGGAAGTGACTTCCCGCATGATCCAGGAGAACGCCGAGATTGAAATCCTGGACAAGGACGCCTATATCGCCACGGTCAGTGAAGGCGGGAGCTTGCGGATTGAAATGCGGGTCAAGAACGGCCGGGGGTATGTTTCCGCCGAAAAGAATTTTGATGAAGACCTGCCGATTGGTTACATTCCGGTTGATTCCGTCCACTCTCCGCTTCGCAAGGTGAACTACGCCGTGGAAGCGGCGCGGCTGGGGCAGATGACGGACTACGACAAGCTTACGCTGGACGTTTGGTCCAACGGCGCGGTCACTCCTCAGGATGCGATTGGCCTGGCGGCCAAGCTTCTCAAAGACCATATGAACATCTTTATCAACTTTGAAGAAGGCACGGTGTCCGAGGAGACCATCGAGGAGAAGCCGGCGGTCATCTACAATGAGAACCTCGACCGCTCGGTGGAGGAGTTGGAACTGTCCGTGCGATCCTACAATTGCCTCAAGAACGCCAATATTTCCACTATCCGGGAGCTGGTTCAAAAGTCCGAGCAGGAAATGCTAAAAACCAAGAATTTCGGGCGCAAGTCTCTTAATGAGATTAAAGAAATTCTCCAGGCCATGGGCCTGGGGTTGGGCATGAAGTTCGACGAACGGGGTAATCCACTTCCCCTCAGCCCATCGACTTCCGAACAGCCGGCTTGGGGGCAGGAAAGCTAACGATGCGCCATCGCAACTATGGAAGGAAACTCGGCAGAAAGACCGAACATCGGCGTGCGCTTTTGCGGAATCTGGTGACTTCGTTGATTCTCGACGAACGGATTGAGACGACGGTTCCAAAAGCTAAGGAAACCCGCGCCGTGGCGGAGCGGGTGATCACCTGGGGCAAACGTGGCGACCTTCACGCGCGGCGCCTCGCGGCAGGCTATTGCTTGTCCGCGCCGGCCGTCAAGAAACTCTTTGAGGACGTCGCCAAGCGCTATGAGTCCCGGAACGGGGGCTATACGCGCATTATCCGAACGGGCTGGAGGCGCGGCGACGGCGCCGACACGGCGGTGCTGGAACTGATCGGAACTCAGGTTCTCCAGCAACGGGCCGAACTCCGGGCCAAGCGGGCCGAGCGGCGGAAGAAGGCCGCTGACGAAGCTGCCGCCCAGCAACAGCAACTCCCGCCCGATACAGGCGAAGAGAAGAAGTAGGCTTTTTTACTTCTTGCGGGTAGGGAACAGATCTCCAACCATTACTTGAGGGGCGCGGGCGATTGTCTGCGCCCCTTTTTTCTGCCAGGCTGTGATCCCAACCCGCATTTCGCGTTCCACACTCTTTATTGAGAGTTACAAAATATAGTGACAACTATTACGGTAGCGCGGGTCTATGACCCGCGTCTTTCGCCGCTCATAGAGCGGCGCTACAAAGAACGGCGTCACTATATTTTGTAAACATCAGCAAGAGACTCAAAAACTAAAGCTCCCGGCTTTACTGGTCCATGCCGGCTCGATTGCGTTATGAACCGAAATGCCGGAGACGCGCCCTGTTCGGGACGGCTACGGCTGCGCGCCTGGCTGTTTGGTCAGCAGCCCCAAAGACTCCGGCGAGGGAAGAGGCCTGCCCTGGCCATACTCGTTTCGGATTTGGGCAAACTTCTCGATGAGATCCTGCCACAAGTCGCTGTTGCGCTGATAAAGCTGGAGCACGTTAGGCAGCCAGGTGGGAAGGTTTTCGCTCAGCCAGAGCTTCCGGTACATTTCCGTGAGGCGCGTGGTGTAATCCCGCAGGTCTTGCAGGCGCCCGTTGGTGGAGGTGATGTCGGAGATGTCGCCCTCGACAGAACCGCGATGATTCGCCTGGTCTTGCTGCACCGCGTCCTGGTACCGGTCGGAAATCTCCTGCGCGTATTGATAGCGCATGCCGAGCGCATCAAGCCGGAGAGCGGCGAATTCCAGGCTTGCCAGGGTGTCGCTGTTGCGCATGGCCCGCGATGCGCTATCCGCAAAAACCGTATAAGCGTTTTCGGCAGTTTGCCGGATCAGCGAGGCGACGGGCAGCCCCTGCTGCACTTCTTCCCGGCCGAGAGCCGAGAACGGGTCGCTCCAGAACAAACTGTCGCCAGTTCCGCCGTAACGCATGTCGTACGTCTCAACGGGCTTTCCGGCGCGCATGACTTCGTTCAGATGGCCCAAGTCCGCAATCGCCCGGGCAAACCGGTGATCGGTGTTTCTGTAAAACGCCCAGTCGAACTTTCGGTTAAAATCCTCGACCCCAGGTTCGTGCAACTCCCAGGCGCAAGCGGCGCCATAGATGATGGGCCACCAGTTGGGGCCGTAGAGCGTCTCGCCGTCGTCGTTCCAGATGGTGATGACGGCGCCGATGGCGCCCGCCTTTTTCCCATCCGCAATGAAGTGCTCGATGTTGTAAGCAGCCTCCTCGTAGTCGGGCACCATCAAGCTCGTGTTGCCCGCCCAGGGACAAACAAAGATGCGCATTCCCGTGCCCTCAAATGGTTTGAGCCACCGGCTGTAACTTGGTTGGGCGGAATATTCCCAACTGGCTACAATCAAGGTCTTGGGCAGGCTGGAAATCATGTCGGGATGTTCCACGGCGATGTCACCCCAGAACATGACTTGCTTGTTGTAGCTCTCCACCAGTTTGGCGACACGAGTGAGATTATCGACGTAGACTTTTCCGTAGCCTTCTTTTGCGATCAGGTCCTTCGTGCGCTCTTTCCCTAATTCAAAAGTTTCATCGCAGCCGATGTGATAGATCGAAGAAGGAAAGACCGGCAGCATCTGTTCGTACATGCTATTGAGAAAGCCGAGCTCGCCGGGGTCCTGCGGGGCCAGCACGTGCCCGTGCGGGCGCTCGGCAAGCCCGCTATATTGCTCAAAGCGCAGGATCTTATGCAGATGCCCGCAGGCTTCCGTGGCGGGCACGATCTCCACGTGGTAGCGGGCGGCATAGGCCACCAGATCGTTCCAGTCGGAGCGCGAAAGGGTGTCACTGAGCAGTCCCACCAGCGGCTGCCCGTTCAGCCGGAAGGAGTCCTCCATGTACATGTAGAGTTGGTTCAGTTTGAATTGGGCGATCGTGCGGACAATGCGCTTGAGATAACTGAGCTTGGGAACCGGGCCGCGGCTCAGGTCCACCTGAGTGCCGCGATATTGCAGGGCCGGCCAGTCGCGCACCCGCGCCCCCATGATCTCGGCGCCGGCGCCAGTGGACACCACAAGCTGGCGCAAGGTCTGCGCGCCGTAAAAAAGTCCCGCGCTGTCCTTGCCCGCTACCAACACCTCTTTTCCTGTGATTTCGAGGACGTAACCCTGATCCTCCACGCCTTGCGTGCTCAGTCGCCTCGCTTTGAGCAAGGTCTGGATCTGCGGCTGATCAAACGTTCCCATGATGATAGCTGGCGTATCCTTGGGCGGCTCAGGCAAAGCGACAATAGGAAACTCGCGGCCCGTGACCAGTTCGAGTTCTCTCTGAATACTTTGCGCCGCGTAGCGATCTTGGGGGGCGACGGGAGTGGCCAGAACGATCTTCAGGTTCGTCTCGACCTGAAAAGGCTGCGCCTTGCTTTCCACTTGCCGGGGTTGAGGGATCAGAAGCGGCTGCATCGCCAGAAGATTTCCGGCAATTCCCCCGCCAGCCATCACGATCAGGAACGAAAGCAAGCAGCGAGTAGGGACGCGCAACCCGGGCAGTCCGGCAAGATTGAAACACTTCATCAAGGCCTCCATCGGAGCGGGAAAATCAACCGGCGAGAAACCGGGCCTACGATCATGGGAATTGGCCAGTCTATTGAGTTCGAGTTGCTTGTGTCAAGGATTACCTCGCCAGGCGATCGATCGGCGCCAGCAAGGTTAATTCCGGACCCGCGACGGCTTTCCGCAGGTTTGTGAGACTATAATAGATTCCGGAATTCGCAATCATTCCAGGACGACGGTTTGTGAGCTTATGGATTTCAAGTTGGTTGCCAGTTATTTGCCGAAGGGAGATCAAGCCACCGCCATCCAGCAACTGCTGCGCGGAGTGGCTGACGCCAGGCCGCATCAGGTCCTCCTGGGCGTTACGGGCTCCGGGAAGACTTTTACCGTGGCCAAGGTGGTGGAAACGATCAACCGGCCCGCCCTGGTTCTGGCGCACAACAAGACTCTGGCCGCCCAGCTCTACCATGAGTTCCGGGGATTTTTCCCGCATAATGCGGTCGAATATTTCGTCAGTTACTACGATTACTACCAGCCCGAAGCCTACCTGCCTTCCAGCGACGTCTATATCGAAAAAGAAGCCACGGTGAACGATGAGCTGGACAAACTGCGCATGTCGGCGACGCGCTCGCTGTTCGAGCGCCGCGACTGCCTGATTGTGGCCAGCGTGAGCTGCATTTACGGCCTGGGCTCCCCGGAAGCTTACTACGGAATGCTGCTGTTGCTGGAGAAAGGCCAGAAAATTTCGCGCCAGGATATCCTGCGGCGGCTGGTCGAAATCCAGTACGAGCGGAACGATACGGACTTCCGGCGGGGAACTTTTCGCGTGCGCGGCGACGTGATCGAGGTTTACCCCACCTACGATGACAACGCCTGCCGGATTGAGCTTTGGGGGGAAGAGGTTGAATCGCTGGCCCAAATCGATCCACTCTTCGGGCAGGTCAAGCAGACTTATACGCGCCTGCCCATTTACCCTCGCACGCATTACGTGATGCCGCCCGAGCAGCGGCAACTGGCGATTGAGAGAGCCCTCAGCGAACTCGAGTGGTGGCGGAGAGAGTTGGAAAAACAAGGGAAGCTGGTGGAAGCGCAGCGCATCCATCAGCGGACGATGTTTGACGTGGAGATGATGAAGGAAATGGGGTACTGCCACGGGATTGAAAACTATTCGCGGCACCTTTCCGGCCGCTTGCCCGGCGAACCTCCGCCCACCCTGCTCGATTACCTGCCCCAGGATGCGCTGATCTTCATCGATGAGAGCCATCAGACCGTCCCGCAGCTTCACGGGATGTTCCGGGGCGACCGCTCGCGCAAGCAAACGCTGGTTGATTATGGATTCCGGCTGCCCTCGGCGCTCGACAATCGACCGCTGACTTTTGAGGAGTTCGAGCACCGCGTGGGGCAGGTCACTTACGTCTCCGCAACGCCAGGCCCTTACGAGCTGACGAAATCGGGAGGCGAAGTCGTCGAGCAGATCATTCGCCCCACCGGCCTGTTGGACCCTGAAATCGAAATTCGCACCACCCGCAATCAGGTGGACGATCTTCTGGCCGAAATCCGCGCGCGCGCCAAAGCCAATGAGCGCGTTCTGGTGACCACCCTGACCAAGCGCATGGCGGAGGATTTGG
>DATKQU010000176.1:0-23894 GCA_035532595.1 Terriglobia bacterium
TTGTGAAGGCTTATCGCCAGGTTCCCCGAGGATTCGCGAAAGCCGTCAAGCTTGCCGCCCGCAACATCCGCCGCACCGCCAAGCAACAACTGCCGAAGTCCTGGCAATTCACCAACGGTGCAGGCATCAAAATCAGCCAGATTGTCCGGCCGCTTGACCGCGTGGCGTGCTATGTTCCCGGCGGGCGTTTCCCGCTGCCCTCCACGGTTCTGATGAGCGTGATTCCGGCGCAGGTGGCGGGCGTTCGTGACATCCTGATCGCTTCGCCGCGCCCCGCTCCGGCCGTTCTGGTGGCCGCGGACATGCTGGGGGTCAAAAGAATATTCCGCCTGGGAGGCGCGCAGGCCATTGCAGCCTTTGCCTTTGGAACGGAAAGTGTTCCGCGCGCCGACAAGATCGTCGGACCCGGGAACCGCTACGTTGCCGCGGCCAAGAAGCTGGTGGCGGGCGAATGCGGCATCGATTTTGTCGCTGGACCCTCCGAACTGGTGGTGGTGGGATCCGAAGGAAATCCCGCCTGGATCGCCGCAGACTTGGTGGCCCAGGCCGAGCACGACCCGGATGCCGTGGCGATCTTCATCACGCCTTCCCGGAAGCTGGCGCTCACCGTCCAGGCTGCGGTGGGCAAGGTGCTGGAGGAGGTTGCTGGGCCGGGGCTCGCGGCCATGGCTCTCGACGCGCATGGGGGCATCGTGATTACTCGAAATCTTGATGAAGCGATGGAGTTGGTCAATGCTTTTGCTCCCGAGCACCTGACGCTGCTCGATGATGCCGTGAAACGGCTTGGCCAGGTTCGCGCGGCGGGTTCGATCTTTTTGGGTGACTATAGTCCTGTGGCGGCGGGCGACTATGCCTCGGGAACCAATCACGTCCTGCCCACGGCGGGAGCGGCGCGCGTGCGCGGCGGGTTGAGCGCCGCCGATTTCGTCAAAACAATCTCTGTCCAGGAACTGAGCGCGCCGGGCCTCGGCAAGCTGCGAAAGGCCATCGTCACGCTGGCCCGGACCGAGGGCCTGGAAGCCCACGCCCATTCTATTGAAACGAGGTTCAAAGGTCATGGTGCGACCCCGAAGGGCCGTTGAACGCCTGAAGCCCTACCGTCCTCCCCGGGAAGGACGGGGCGGAAAGCTGCGGCTCGATTTCAATGAAAACACGGTGGGATGTCCTGCGGGCGTGATTCGCAGCTTGCGGCGCATGCTGAACGCTGACTGGCTCTCGCGCTATCCCGAATATGAAGACGCCAGGAAGACTCTCGCGAAATTCTTCCGCGTCTCGACCGATGAGCTGCTGCTGGCCAACGGCACCGACGACGCCATCAAGATGATTTGCGACACGTTCGTCGACCCCGGCGATCACCTGGTAGTTCCGGCGCCGACTTTCCCTGTGTATGAATTCTTCCATTCCGTTGCCGGAGGCCGCACCACGCAGGTGCGCTACGACGAGAATTTCCGCCTGTCCGCCGAGCGCCTGCTCGCCGCCGTCACGAAGCGGACGCGCTGGATCGCTATTGCCAACCCGAACAATCCCACCGGAACCACGCTCTCGAAGCACGACCTGCGCGCCCTCTTGAAAGGCGCGCCGGACACCATCATTCTGGTGGACGAGGCGTACCAGGATTTTTCCGGGGAAACCGTTCTGCCCTGGATTCGGAAGTATCCGAACCTGGTGGTGGCGCGCACTTTTTCCAAAGCCTTTGGCCTGGCCGGGCTGCGCCTGGGTTGCATTCTGACCAACGCGGAAGTTGCCGAGCCCATGCGCCGCGCGCAGAATCCTTTTGCGGTGAACTCCCTGGCCCTGGCCGGTGCGATGGAGGCGATCCAGCATACGGATTTCGTGGCCCGCTATGCCGAGGAAGTGCGGGGCAACCGCGCGGAGTTCTGCCGTTATCTCAAGAGCATCGGAATTCCCTACGTGCCCAGCCGGTCGAATTTTGTCCTGACGCGCGTCGGCCCCAACGCTCCGGAAATCGCTCTCCGCCTGCGCGAGCAGAAGATCCTGGTGCGCGACTGGAGCTACGATCCGCACCTGAAAGGTTACCTGCGCTTCACGATCGGCTCCACGGCCCAGATGCGCCGCCTGCTACGCGGGCTCGCCAAGTTCCATGACATGATGGAATCGCAGAATGGCGCGCACGCCTGGCGGAACTTTGTGACCTACTCTTCAACAGGATGGTTCTCATGAAGGGGCGCACCGCAACGCTCGACCGCAAAACGACGGAAACGGATATCGAGATCCGCCTGCAAATCGATGGGCAGGGCCGCTACAAAGTTTCAACCGGCATTCGCTTTCTCGACCACATGCTGGAGCTTTTCGCTCGCCACGGCGGCTTCGATCTCGATCTGCGCGCCCGCGGCGACCTGGACGTGGACCAGCACCACACCGTGGAAGACGTGGGAATCGCTTTAGGCGAGGCTTTCCGCCTGGCGCTCGGGTCGAAGAAAGGGATCAACCGGGCCGGCTACTTTGTCATGCCCATGGATGAGACGCTAGCGCTCGCCGCCATCGACCTCAGCGGGCGGCCGTACCTGGTAATGCATGCGCCCATCCGCGCCCGGCGAGTCGGCGATCTGCAAGCGGAACTTTTGGAGGATTTCTTTCGGGGCTTTGCGACCAGCCTCAAGGCAAACGTGCACCTCAAGCTTGCCTACGGCCGTTCCAGCCACCATGCTGTGGAAGCTCTCTTCAAAGCTTTCGCGCGCGCTTTGCGCTACGCCTGCTCGCGCGATGCGCGGCTGAAACGCCAGCTTCCCTCTACCAAAGGGCTTCTATGATCGGGGTCATCGACTATGGCGCCGGCAACGTCGGCTCCGTGCTGCGAGCGATCGAGTATCTGGGCTATCCGGCGCGCGCCGTCCAGGACTCCGAGGGGCTGCCCGAGGCTTCCAAAATTGTTCTGCCGGGCCAGGGCCACTTTGGCGCCATGATGGCGAGCCTTCAAGAAAAGAAAATGATTGAGGCTTTGCGAAGCCAGATTGACGCCGGCAAGCCCTTTCTGGGAATTTGCCTGGGCCTTCAGGCGCTCTATGAGGCGAGCGACGAGGCGCCGAACGTCGCGGGCTTCCGCCTCTTGCCGGGCCATGTGAAGCGCTTCGAAGGGGTTTTCAAAATCCCTCACTTAGGTTGGAATCAGTTGGAAATTCGACGCCCGGAGGGGCTTTTCCGCGGCGTCCCGAATGGCAGCTTCGCCTACTTCTGCCATTCTTATTATGGGCCCGTCGTCCCGGAGGCGGCCGCCGTCACCGAATACGGCCAGAGCTTTGCCGCCGCAATCGAGATGGGCTCCGTGGCCGCCGTGCAGTTCCACCCGGAGAAGTCCGGCGATGTGGGGTTGAAGGTTTTGGAGAATTTTCTGAAGTAGCGCCGACGAATTGTAACGGCGACGTGCCGTCGCCGGGCGGCGATCATAGATCGCCGCTACAGCGGCCACGAAGGAAATCATGTACGCCAAACGCATTATTCCGTGCCTCGACTGCAAAGACGGCCGTGTGGTCAAGGGCATTCAATTTGTCAGCCTGCGCGATGCGGGCGATCCGGGCGAGCTGGCCGGCATGTACAACACCGAGGGCGCCGACGAACTGGTGATGCTGGATATCTCGGCGTCACGCGAAGGCCGCGCAACCTTGATGGACACGGTCAACCGGGTGGCCAAGCGGCTTTTTATTCCCCTCACGGTGGGCGGCGGCGTGCGCACGCTCGAAGACGCGCGGCGGCTGCTTTCCGTGGGCGCGGATAAGGTGGCCATCAACACCGCGGCGGTGGAAACGCCGGAGCTGATCAGCGATCTGGCGGCGCATTTTGGCCGCCAGGCGATCGTGGTGGCCATTGACGCCCGGCGGCAGCCGGATCAACCGTCCGCGGGCGCGCGCTGGAACGTCGTGACGTATGGCGGCACCAAGAACACCGGGCTCGACGCGGTGGAGTGGGCGCACCGCGTGGATGCTTTAGGCGCGGGAGAAATTCTGCTTACTTCGATGGACGCCGACGGCACGCAGGCCGGGTTCGATTGCGAATTGACGGCAGCCATCGCCAGCACCGTGCCCATCCCGGTGATTGCCTCGGGCGGCGCAGGAAAACTCGAACATTTTGCCGAAGTATTTGTGCGCGGCGCGGCGGATGCGGCGCTGGCAGCGTCCATCTTCCATTTCGGCACCCATACGATTCGCAGCCTGAAAGAATATCTTCGCTCGGAAGGAGTTTCAGTTCGCCTGTGATTATTCCCTGCATCGACCTCATGGGCCGCAAAGTGGTTCAGCTTGTTCAGGGCAGAGACAAAGCCCTGGAGCTGCCGGACCCTTTTGCCGTGCTTGAAAAGTTCAATCAATATCCTCAAATCCAGGTCATCGATCTCGATGGCGCCATGGGCCGCGAGTCGCAAGCCGACATTGTCCGCGAACTGTGCCGGCGAAAACCCTGCCGGGTGGGCGGCGGCATTCGCAGCGTAGAACGCGCCGTCCAAGTCGTCGAGGACGGCGCCTATAAGATCATCGTGGGCAGCGCGGCGTTTACTTCGAGCGGCATCCATGAAGACTTTCTCCGCGCGCTCGCCGGGCGAGTCCCGCGCGACAAAATCATGATCGGGGTCGATTGCCTGGGCGACCGCGTCGCCATCCACGGCTGGAAGGAAACCCTCCCGCTCACCTCCAACGAAGTCTTGCCGCAACTCGAGCCTTACTGCTCGGAGTTTCTCTGCACCTACATCGACGCCGAAGGAAAGCTGCAGGGAACCGATCTCGCCTGGTTCCGTAAATTGCGCGACGCCACCAAGCTGCCCATCACCGCCGCCGGGGGCATCACAACTGACGAGGAAATTCGCGCGCTCGAAGAGATCGGCATGAACGCCGCTTTGGGGATGTCCATCTATCGCAAAACCTTCCCGGAATTGTTTGCGGACCGGACCGGCAGGTAAAGGCAAATCAAGTTGTAGGATGCCGGGCTTTATGCCCGGCATCCCATCTTGTTATTGCGAGCCTGTTCGTTCGTCATTCCGAGCCCGTTCGCCCCTCCGCTTGCGAACGGCCCCGAGCGAAGCGAAGGGGCGAACGGGCTCAGGATGACAAGGCGAAGGGGCTCAGGATGACGCCGCGCGAGTGGTTTTTCAGCAGCCTGTTAAGGCTTGAAGCGAAACGCTGCTGAGCATAATCTCATCTGCATGGCCGATTGAGCCGAAGCCAATCCCGGCCGGGGCTGCGGGGAAAATAAGCAATGGAGATCGGGGACCCAAATCCAACCGAAGCCGCTGAGGCTTTGGGGCCGTGCGTTGCTTCGACCGAGCGGATGCGCTGGATTAAAACCTGGCTTACGTGCGTGGCTTTTTATTATCCGGCGCTGTGGCTTTCGATCTTCTGCATATGGGCGGCGCCAAGCTTGCTGAGAGTGGCGCTCTTAGGCGAACACCTTTCATTCCTTCGCCTGAATGCCTTTGGCGTGATCGCCAGGAGCGCGCCCATCCATCGCGGCGTTCAGCCCAATGCCGCAAGTTTCACTTCAGCTTCTTCTCTTTGGATTCTGATTCCTTTACTCGTCCTGATCGCCGGGACTCTCGCGGTCGTTGGACGGAACCGGCGCATCCTGAGCGGTCTTGCGATCTCCATGCTGGCGAACGTCGCCCTCATGTTTCCTCTGGCGCGCTTTTGGGAATCGCGTAAAGTCGGGACGCCGTTTATTCTGGCTTCGATCTTGTTTTCTGTATTGCTCTGCCTTAGCCTGCGCTGGATGTTGAATGGCTGGGGGCAGGGAGGATACTGGGTGCGCGCCGGGAGCCTTTATGCCGGTTTTGTGCTCCTGCCCGTTCCGTTGTGGCTTGCCTTCCACCTTCTTCAGCGGTTTTATTACTGGCCGCCCCTCATGATGCTCATCGTGGCGCCTGCGGTGGCGGCATTGCTGGTAAGTTTTCCCAGACTACACGAAACCTCTGCCGACCCGAGTTTAGGAGGCTGGGGCCAGCCAGCCTGCGGGCTCGTGGTGACGGTCCTGCTCGCCGCCGGGATCACCTGGGGCGGGCCGGCGCTTACCCATGCTTTCGAACAGCATCAATTGGACGCCAACCGGGCGGCCGTGGCAGGCCTTCCACCGATCCCGGTGAACGCTCCCTATCCGAAAGTGTTTTTCCAGAAGGGAGTGAGCTTTTCAGCGGAGTTCCCGGACCCCTATGCCAGCGCGGGCGCGCGCCAGATGCTCAGGTCGCTCCAGAAAGATGGCGTGAACGCCGTGGCCCTCATCCCCTACGGCTGGATGCAGCTCGGCTCGCCGGAGGTGCATGGTTTCGGGCGGAACAGTTGGGAGAGCGAAGAAGGGCTGCGCGAGCTTTCACGCCTGGCGCACGCGCTCGGGATGAAAGTGATGCTCAAGCCGGGGATCTGGGTGCAGGGCGGGCACTTTGCCGGGGATATTGATTTCTCTTCCCCGGCCGACCGCCAGAAGTGGTTCGAGGAATACGGTAATTTCATCGAGCGTTACGCAAAGTTTGCCACGGAAATCCACGCCGACGTCTTCTCGGTGGGCGGAGAGTTCGTCCATCTGACCCCGTACGCCTCCCCGTGGCGCGAGATCATCGCCCGCATCCGCAAGGTCTATCCCGGCCCGCTCACATACGCGGCCAACTTCGGCGGCGAGTTTGAAAAACTCAGCTTCTGGGATGCGCTCGATTACATCGGCCTGCAGGAATACTACCCGTTGCCCGACAACCTTTCGACTGGCGCGCTGGTTCAAAAAGTCGAAGCCGTGCAGAAGCAATATCAAAAGCCCATCATTTTTACCGAAGCCGGTTTCCCCAGCATGACGGGCGCGAACCATCACCCGTGGGAGGATGGCGAGCCTGGCAAGATCGACCGCAATCTCCAGGCGCAGTGTTATGAAGCCGTCTTTCGCGCCTTCTACCTCAAGCCCTGGTTCGAAGGCGTGTACTGGTGGAAGGTGGGGAGCAACGGTTTCGGCGGCCCTCACGATACTTCCCTCACTCCCTGGGGCAAGCCGGCGATGGCGGTGATTAAAAAGTGGTATGCGGACGGAGGACGGTAGCGTTGCGTTTGGATAACATGTTTGCCTGTAGCGCCGTCCTTTAGGGCGGCATGCCGGGCGTAAAGCCCGGCGCTACAGGTCGCGTATGGCAGGCGGACGGACCGCGCGGCGCTACGAATCCAGGTAGATGCGCGGAACGCGCTTGCCGATGGAGCAGAGAACTTCGTAGGGCACCGTGCCAACCAGCTCCGCGATCTCGAGGGCGGTGATCGAACAATGGTCGGCCTGGCCAAGCAGGGTGACTTCATCCCCGATATCGACTCCGGGAACGTCGGTCACGTCCAGCAGCGTCAAATCCATGCTGATGTTGCCCACAATCCGGGCGGCACAACCTCGCACAATAACGCGCCCGCGGTTGGAAAGCGCACGGCTCAAGCCGTCCGCGTAGCCCACCGGCACCGTCGCAATTCGTGATCGCCGCCGGGTGTGGAAGTCGGCGCCGTAACCGAGCGGGGTCCCGCTCGGGACGTCCTTCAAATAGACGACGCGGGACTTCAAGGTCAGGATGGGCTCGACCGGCGGAAATGCCGGGACCTGCTTTTCCGGCGGCAGCACGAGGGGCAGGCAGTATCCGTAGAGCAGCGCCCCGATGCGCACCAAATTTTCCGGGAACGATGAACCGCCGACCAGAGCCGCGCTGTTCGCCACATGAAGCCATTCGGGCTTGATGCCAAGTTTTTGCACCTGCCGGAGAGCCTCCCGGAAGCGCGCGGCCTGCTCCTCGGTCTGGGAAGCCACCAGGTCTTCCGCCGAGGCGAGGTGCGTAAATAAGCCTTTCATTTCCAGGCCTGGGAGTTCCCGATAGCGTTCGATGAATGCTTTGACTCGGTCCAGGGGCAGCCCCAGGCGTCCCATTCCCGTGTCCACTTTCAAATGAAATTCAATGGTGCGCCCGTAGCGCTGCGCGCACTCCGCATAGGTGTCAAGCCGCACGGTCGAGGAGACGGTGGGGGTGAGGTGGTATTCAATCAGGTCCGATGGATCGCTCATGTAAAGGCCGCCCAGCAGCAGCACCGGCTTCTCGATCCCCGCGGCGCGCAGCTCCAGGGCCTCTTCCACCGTGGCGACTCCAAACCAATCGGCCCCCGCTTGGGCCAGCGTCCTGGCGATCGCTACCGCGCCGTGCCCGTAAGCATCCGCCTTGACTACCGCCATAATCCGGCGGGTTCCGGCCAGCCGCCGGACAACCTCAAAGTTGCGGCGCAGTTTCGAGAGGGAAATTTCCGCCCACGTGGGCCGCAGGAGTTTGGGGGGGCTGGAAACCACCCGATCCTGCACCGCGGTTTCCTGAGCAGCCGTCCGGAACTGGGGATCTTGAATATCCATAGAAGATGCTAGTAGGAATCGTACCCTTGTTCCGGGGCCATGTTTTCGAACCGAACGTAGGGCTTCATGAAAACAATGGGGATTTCACCGGTGGGCCCATTCCGTTGCTTGCCGATAATGAGTTTGGTCTCGGCGCCGGCGGGTTCCTCTTCTCCCTCCTCGGTTGACCGGCGCTCGCGGAAAATGAAGATCACCACATCCGCATCCTGCTCGATGGAGCCTGACTCCCGCAGGTCGGAAAGCTGGGGCTTTTGTCCCGGACGCTGCTCGGGAGCGCGGCTCAACTGAGAAAGAGCCAGGACGGGAACGCTTAGCTCCTTGGCGATGCTCTTGAGCCCTCGCGAAATGTAGCTGACCTCCTGCGTGCGGTTCTCATAGCGGCCATTCCCGGTGGCGAGTTGGAGATAATCCACGATAAGCAGATCAAGTCCCTTTTCAGCTTTCAGCCGCCGCGCCTTGGACCGGATCTGCATGATGCTCAAGGCCGGCGTATCCTCGATGTAGAGAGGCGCCTCCGCCAGCCTGCCCAGCGCCTGGGTCATTTTGGGCCAATCGTCGCGCGTGGTGAATCCCGAGCGCAGCTTATGGCTGTCAATGCGCGCCTCGGAGCAGAGAAGCCGGATCGCCAGCGACTCCTTGCTCATTTCGAGCGAAAAAACTCCTACCTTCTTCCCGCATTCCACCGTGGCGTGAGCGGCAATGTTCAGGGCCAGAGCGGTTTTGCCCAGGGAGGGGCGGGCGGCAAGGACAACCAACTCGCCGGGTTGGAATCCCGAGGTCATGTTGTCCAGTTCGATGAATCCGCTTTCAATCCCCGTTACCCGATGGCCACGGTCCAAAAGAACGTCGATCGTTCCAAAGCTGGATTTAACAATCTGGTGAATGTCGAGAAATCCGGACTGGACTTTCTGCTCGGCGATCTCGAAAACCTGGCTTTGCGCCAGATCGATCAGCGTTGCCGGGTCGTCCACCCCTTCGAAGCAGCGGGAAATAATGTTGTTGGAGGCGTTGATCAGCCGCCTGACTACCGATTTTTCCTTAATGATCCGGGAATACTCAACGATGCTGGCGGAAACTCCGATGGGGATTCCGTCGGTGAGGGCCGCCACATAGCCGGCTCCTCCCACCTTTTCCAGCAGGCCTTCGCGGGAAAGCTCCTCGCAGAGAGTTACCAGGTCGATGGTGCGGTTCTTCTCGGAAAGGTAAAGCATCTTCTCAAACATGGCGCGATGCGCGTCCGAGAAGAAGTCATTTTTCTCAATGAATTCGAGGGCTTGGTTGATGACGCCGTTGTCCAGGAGGATGGAACCCAGCAGCGCGCGCTCGGCTTCCAGGTTGTGAGGGAACGCCTTCTCGCTAACGGTGCCGCTGGCCATGGAAACAGAACCCGTAAGAGTTTAGGAAGAGATTATACCAGCGCAGGAAATCCGCAGGAACATGGTGAACCAAAAATAGCTTTCCGGCAAGCCTTCCAAAATTCAAGCGCCGGCGTTCCGGAAGCTAGGAAGCTTCCGGTGCAGATTCCTCAGCCTCGGGTATAGATTCCTCGGCTTTTGGTGCGGCCTTCCCGGCCTCCGGCGCGGTTTCCTGGGCTTCCGCCGCGGCTTGCACGGACTCCGCGTCACCTTCCACTTTTACCTTCACGTTCACGGTGACTTCCCGGTGGAGTTTTATAGGAACGTCAAACTCACCCAAAGCCTTGAGGGGGCTGCCCAACTGAATCTTGCGCCGGTCAATCTTAAAGCCTTGCGCCGCGAGAGCTTCCTCGATATCCATGGCGGTTACGGACCCAAAAAGCTGTCCCTTTTCGCCGGAGCGGCGCGTCATGACCATCTCGATGTCCGCCATGAGATTGGCCAGTTCTTGCGCCTCCGCCTTCTCGCTGGCTTCCAGCTTCAAGAACCTTACCCGCTGCTGCTCGACCCACTTCCGGTTCTGAGGCGTCGCGGCGACCGCCAGCTTCTTGGGCAACAGATAATTCCGGCCATAGCCGTCCGCCACTTTCAAAATCTGGCCGCGCGAGCCGAGCTTGTCGATATTTTCAAGAAGAATAACTTCCATTTCCTGACTCCCTGATACCCAAATTTTCGCCGCCGATTGCGAAGCGTTCGGCGGACCCGCTTTAGGGGTTACGGCACCCCGCGTGGCACCGCCCAATTCAGACCCTGGCGGCAAAGGGAAGCATTGCGATGTTCCGAGCCCGCTTAATGGCCCGGGTCAAGGCCCGCTGATGCGGTGAACAGGTTCCGGTCAAGCGGCGCGGCAGGATCTTTCCCCGGTCGGCAACGAACGGCCCAATCAGCCTGAGATCCTTGTAGTCAATGACGTCGATCTTTTCCACGCAAAACTTGCAAACCTTTCGCCGGCGAAAGAATTGCCGGCGCCCGCCGGGGCCGTTGGCCTCCCGCTTGGGACCATGTCCACCGCTCGGTCTTGATCTATTGAACGCCATAATCTCTCACTCCCTTAGCTCTGAGATGGTGCTTCTTCGCCAGCCGGAGTCCCGGAACTGGCAGGTTCCGCCGCCGCTGGTTCTGCGGCCGCTGGTTTCGTTTGTGGTGCTGGTTCTTCCGCCGCTGGTTTTGTTTGCGCGGCTGGCTCCGCCGTCGGCTTCAATCGTTCGTCAGCACGCACCGACATGTACTTGATCACCGCATCGGAGACTTTCAGCCGCCGCTCGAATTCCCGAACCGTGTCGCCGGTCCCTTCAAAAACGAAGAGCAGGTAAAAGCCTTCGCGTTGCCTCTGGATGCGATAGGCCAGCCTGCGGCGTCCCATTTTATCCACCCTTTCGGTCTTTCCACCCATGCCGGATATCACGCCTTCCATCTGCGCAATGAGCTTGTCGAGTTCTTCCTCGGGGATATCCGGCCGAGTGATAAACATCATTTCATATTTCGCCATAAACCCTCACGAGTCCTGGGATGATGCCTTCCGGTTAAAAAGGTTCATCGCCTTTTCAGGACCTTCCTTCAGAATGATTCGCACCGCTTCGGCAGCCTGGTCGGCCAGTTCTGCCACGATCTTCAGATCCTTCTTGCGGAAGGGCGCAAGAACATAAGAAACCAGGTCTTCGACAACCTTGTCCGGGCCAGCTCCCATCCGCACGCGAACGAACTGGTCGGTTCCGAGCGCTCCGATGATCGACTTCAAACCGTTGTGGCCTCCGGCACTCCCTCTGCGGCGAATCCGCAAGGAGCCAAAAGGAAGGTCCACGTCGTCAACCAGGACAATCACATCTTCCGCTGAGGCGTTCCGCTGTCTCAGCAAGCCGCTGACCGCCTGCCCGCTCAGATTCATAAACGTCTGAGGCTTGGCCAGCACCACCCGCTCACCCTCGATTTCCGCCGAGGCTGAAATCGAGCGTGCTTCGTGGCGCGAGAACTTCACTCCGCACGTTTCGGCCAGGCGTTCGACGGCCATGAAGCCCAGGTTGTGGGGCGTCAGGTCGTACTCGCGACCGGGGTTGCCGAGACCCACAATCAGTTTCACCCCGTTTCTTCCATCTCCTTCGATGCCGCCGCGCTGCCAGGCTTACTTGGTTTCTTTCTTTTGTTTCCCCTCAGGTTTTTGTTTTCCCTCAGGAGCTTCCCCTTCTTCCTCCTCAGCGCCTTCTTCTTCCTTCCGCTTGCGGATCAACTCGGGTTCGCTCGGCGCAGCTGCCACAACTTCTTCCGCCGGCGCCTCCTCCGCCTTCGGCGCCAGCACGTGCGCCACAACCCGCGACGGCTCCGCCAGAACTTTCACCTTTTCGGAGACCGGAAGATCGGAAACGCGCAGGTTGCGTCCGATCAAGAGTTCGGTCACGTCCGCGATGATGTGCTCGGGAATATCGTCCGGCAGGCATTCAACTTCCACTTCGCGAAGGATGAACTCGAAGATCCCGCCTTGAACCTTCACGCCTTGCGGCTCTCCCGTAATTTGAATGGGGATCCTGACCCTCAATTTCACATCGCGCGCGATCCGCATCATGTCGACGTGCAGCAGCACCCCGCGAATGGGTTCCCATTGCCATTCCCGAAGCATGACGCGCGCCGGCGCCTTGCCCGGAATTTCCAGCGTAAAGATCGCGTTGTGACCCGCCCCGGAGTGAAGAACCCGCAAGATCGCTTTAGGATCCACGGCGAGCGAAATGGACGGTCCGCCCCCGCCGTACACCACGCCCGGGATGCGGCCCAGATGCCGCATGCGCCGCGCGGCGTTTTTGCCGAAAGTCTCACGAGCCTCGGCTTCAATATTGAAAATCTCAGCCATAAAATTCACACCTCAAAAAATCAAAAAATGATACCGCCCGAGCCGCTTCACAACTCAGATAAAAAGCCTACTCACGGAGGTTTCCTTATAGATTGACTTGATCGCCTCGGCCAGGAGCTTCCCCACGCTCAAGACTTTGATCTTCTCGCAGGCGCGCGCTTCCGGCAGCAAGGGGATCGAGTTGGTCGCCACCACCTGTTCGAGCGGAGCCTCATAAATCCTCTTGATGGCGTTCCCGGCAAAAACTCCGTGGGTACAACATGCCAAAACCCTCTCGGCGCCCTTTTCCTTCAAGGCGTAGGCGCCCTTGGCCAGGGTGCCTCCGGTGTCAATCATATCGTCTACGATCAGACAAGTCTTGCCGGATACTTCGCCGATGACATTGAACATTTCCACCACGTCTGCGTCCTCGCGGCGCTTGTCGATAATGGCGAGGGGAACCTTCAGGCGCTTGGCGAAAGCCCGGGCTCGCTCGACGCCCCCCGGATCGGGTGAAACCACCACTGAGTTCTTCAGCTTGAGCCTCCGAAAATAACCCACCGTCACCGGAGTGGCATACAAATGGTCCACCGGGATGTCGAAATACCCTTGAATTTGTCCCGCGTGCAGATCCAGCGCCAGAACCCGGTTGGCGCCTGCGGAGGTTAGCAAGTCCGCAACCAGCTTGGCCGAAATCGGCACCCGCGGCCGGTCTTTCCGATCCTGCCGCGCGTAACCATAATAAGGCATGACCGCTGTGATCCGGTAAGCGGAGGCGCGCCGCAAAGCATCCAGAATAATGAGCAACTCCACAAGATTCTCGTTCACCGGCCGGCAAGTGGGCTGAATGACAAAGACATCCGCGCCTCGGACGTTCTCCAGGATTTGCAGCCGAACCTCGCCATCCGGAAAACGATCGACATGAATCTTGCCGAGGGGGACTCCCAAATGGTCGCATATTTCCTTTGCCAGCGCCGGATGGGCCCTTCCCGTGAGCACTTTCATTGCGTGATGAATCCGGTCAGCCATCGTACTCACCCTTGTCTTCGTAAGATTGCAAACCTGGCTGGGAGGCCTGGATTCGAACCAGGGTTCCATGCTCCAAAGGCATGTGTCCTACCACTGGACGACCTCCCAGTACCCAGCTCCAGCTCTCAGGGATGACCGCGACGGGTTTCGCTTTTTACCCGGGGGCTTCGCCTTATTCCAGGAGCTTTTCCTGCCAACTCTTGAGCTATCCTACAAAAAGACGCCGCCCATACTCAGCGCGAGGAAGGGTCCGAACCTTAAAGACCTGCCATCCCGCGGGTATGGTTTTCGCAGCGCGATTGATTTGTTGGGCGGATGCAAAGACGGCGTAGAGCGCTGAACCACTACCCGTCAGGGAGGCTGTTTCGGCCCCGGCCCGGATAAGCTGACCCTTTACTTTGGCCAGCTCAGGCCACCTTGCGAAAACGAACGTCTCAAAGTCGTTTTCGGCCGGCCCCCATTCTTCCAGGGGAAAAGGTGACCGCATGCCCAAAAGGGTTATTGTACGTTTTTCCCCTTCCGGCGTCAATCGTGAACCCACCGCTTGGTAAGCTTCCGCGGTGGAGACCGCAAAACCAGGAAAGGCAAGCAGGCAGGCTCGGGCTGGAAGGTCCGTCAGAGGATATACCTCCTCGCCCCGGCCGCAACCGAGCACGCGCCCCCCGTACAAGAAGAGCGGCACATCCGACCCGAGTTGGGCCGCCAGCTCGAATCGCCTCCCGGAGTCCAGATGATTTCCGGTCAAACGTTCCAGCCCCAGCAGAGTGACCGCAGCATCGCTGCTCCCGCCCCCTAAGCCGGCTCCCACCGGAATCCTTTTCCTGAGCCGTAGTCTGATGCCGCCCTTGAAACCCCGTGCCCGCCTCCAGAGTGCTGCCGCGCGGTGCACGAGATTCCCGGGCCCGGAAGGGATATCCGGCTGGTCGCATTCCACGCGAATGTCGCCCTGGCGTGATGAAACCGACACCTCCATCTCGTCTGAAAGGCTGACGGTCTGATAGACGGTTCGGATCTCGTGATAGCCGTCCGGCCGCTTACCCAGGACCTTGAGCCCGAGATTTACCTTGGCAAAAGCGCGGGCTTGAATGGTTTTTTTCAATGGAAGCGGTGGGATTACGCTCGGCCTTGCAGGCCGCTCGTCCGGCCTGCCAAGCGAACCGATCATTCCTGTCCTGTTGCTATTTCTGGTCCGCAGAGGATTCTTGATTGCCCAACTCGTGCTTGAGTTGGTTGAGCTTTTTACGGAGCTTGGCTGCTTGTTCCGGCCCGAAATCGCTGGCCGAGGTCTTGTGCCAGACTTTTAAGGCGTGTTCCCATTCCCGTTGAGCTTCAACTTTTTTGCCCAGCGCCAGGTACACATACCCCAGGTGCTCGCGAACCGTCGGGTCGTTGGAAATCAGTTGGACCGCCTTTTGCAAGGGGGCCTCCGCCCGTTCATAGCGGTTCATCTTGTAATAGGCCCATCCCAGACTATCGAGATAGGCGCCGTTATTAGGTTCCAGCCGCAGAGCCCTTTCGATATACTTAACCGACTCCTCAAGGCGCACGCCTTGATCCGCCAGCATATAGCCCAAATAGTTTGCCGCGGCATCATTCAAGGGGTCCACGGCCAGGACCTTCTTGAATTGCTCTTCCGCCAGATCGTACTTCTTCATGCGCTCGTAAACGGAGCCTAGCATAAACCGGGCATACTCCTGATCGTCGGGACTGTTGCTCAGCGCCAGCGCCTTTTGGATGACCGCTTCAGCCTTTGTGTATGATTTGCCCTGTGAATAAATCTGGGCAATGGCAAGGTAGAGCTCACGATCCTCAGGCGTATTGTTGAGCATTCCGCGGAGCTGCTTGACCGCCTCATCCCGGTGACCCTGCTCACCCAGCAGGGAGGCGTGCTGGATCAGCAGCTGGCGGTTGTGGGGATACTTCTGGATGGCTTCGCTGACTTCGGCCAGAGCTTTCTCAGGCTGCCGATTGAGCTGGTAGGTCTCGACGATCAGGGCTTCACCCCGCGGCGCCTGATCTTCGCCCAAAGCCACAATGCGCCGGAAAGTTTCGATGGCTTTCGGGTACTTTTCCTGGGACCGGTAGATCATCCCCAGCCGCTGCAGGAAAACGGAGCGGTTATTGGCCTCGGCGGGATTGTATTTTCCGTCGGGCTTGGCGGTCTTCTTCAGCAAGTCTTCCAGGAGAGCAACCGCCTTGTCTTCATGGCCCAGGGTGTCTTCCAGGAGAGCTTCCTGATAAGGCACTTCAAGATTGCCGGGAGCGAGGCTCTTGGCGCGTTCAAACTCCTGCCGCGCGTCGTCAAACCGGCCCATCTCGCGGTCGAGCTGTCCGAGGCGAAGGTAGGTTGAAGCATCGTCCGGAGTGACCTTCAAGATCTCTTCCAGCTGATCACGGGCTTGCTGCATCTTGCCGTGCGCCATGAGAGCTTCCGAGTAAGCCCGGCGGATATCCTGGTTTTCCGGTTCCCTCTTCAACGCTACTTCATAGGTATTTTCAGCCGCGTCGAGATTGCGGGTCTGCATGTAAGCGCTGCCCAGCAGGTAGAGCAGCGAGGGATCCATTCTGCCGTCAGGAATGCCTTTGAGGAGGTCGATGATCTTCTGGTAGTCTCCCTGATCAAAATAAAGCTGCGTCAGGTTGACCAGCACGCTACGGGAATCCGGTTTGTCTTGAAGAACCTGCTTAAAGATCGCCTCGGCTTTCTGCGGTTCGTTGTTCACCTTGTAAAGCCGCCCCAGAATCAGGGCTGACTCCAGGTCGCTCGAATCGAGCCGCGTCACCGCCTCAAACTCGGCAATCGTTTTTTGAAGGACATCATGGGTCGCGGCATCCGACTTCGAGTTGCTCAGGCTTCCCAGGTAGATGTGAGCCAGCAGCCGATGGGCCTCCACTTGGTTGGGATTGACTTTCAACACCGCCTGGGCTTCATTGATGGCGTCTTGCAAGCGGGTTGCGCGCCAGTAAAGTCCCGCCAGCTCCACGCGCAGAAACAGAGAGGCCGGATCGGCTTCAATGGCCTTCTTATATTCGGAAATCGCGCGATCCACATAATCGCCGCGGTTGTAAATTCCCGCCAGTTCCTTATAGCGCTGCGCCAGCATGTAATGGTAATAGGCTGCGGCATGGTCCGGCGTCCCCGTCGCCTGCTCCGCCGTGGCCTGCTCCGCAGACTTATCCCCGGTGCTTTGAGCCGGTGCTTGAGCCGCTCTCAAATTTGTGGCTACAAGTAAAAAAAGGCTCAGCCCAGCCGCCCAAATCTTCATTGGTTTTCTCATCATGGAGTGGTTTGCCCTTTAATCCTCATTACCAAATTATCACACACGCCTATGAGGGTGTCAAAAACTTGAGAGCCGCTGCTGAAGCCCGGAAGAGGGAAATGGCGCAAACCCGCCGCGCAGTGAAAGGATCTGGTACTCCGAGCCGTTTCCATGCCCTTTGATCATCGGGATTTCCCAGGTGGGTTGCGCGCGTTTTCTTTTTAGGAAGCGGGTCTGGATAGGAACGGACCGGAAGAATGCTGAAGCGTCAGGGGAGCAATGGTGCAACTGTGATGTAGATGCCGGACGGATGCTCCTCACTTCGGCGTAAACACCCGCAAGTCCTGTCCGCTCATTTCCTTCGGCTGCGGCACCCCCAGGATGCCCAACAAGGTGGGGGAGATATCAGACAGGGCGCCGCCGTCTCTCAATTTCTGGGGAAGCTCCTCGGCAATCAGGATGAAGGGAACGGGATTTGTGGTGTGAGCGGTGTGGGGCCCTCCGGTTTTGGGGTCCACCATCATTTCAGCGTTGCCGTGATCCGCCGTGATCAGCAGGGCGCCGCCCTTGGCGCGCACCGCTTTATAGATCTCTCCCAGGCACGTATCGACCGTTTCCACCGCTTTGATGGCGGCTTCCAGCTTGCCGCTGTGGCCTACCATGTCCGCATTGGCAAAATTCACGATGATGACATCGCGGCTGCCCTCCTCGACGGCCTTGACCACCGTTTCCATCACGCCTCGGGCGCTCATTTCGGGTTGCAGGTCGTAGGTGGCCACTTTAGGCGACGGCACCAGAATGCGATCCTCTCCCGGATAGGCTTTTTCCACGCCCCCGTTGAAGAAGTACGTCACGTGGGCGTACTTTTCCGTCTCCGCCACCCGGAGGTTTTTCAGATTCAATTCCGCCATGACCGACGCCAGAATGTGGTTGAGAGATTGAGGAGGGAAAACGTAAGGCGTGGTGAAGGTCTTGTCGTACCGCGTCATGGAGAGGTAATGCAATTTCTCGGGAAAGCCGCGGCGTGGGAACGTATCCAGGTCCGCCTGGGTCAGGCAGCGCGTCATCTGGCGCGCGCGGTCGGCGCGGAAATTGAAGAACATCACCGCGTCTTCCCCGCGGATCGCGGCAGTGGGCCGGCCCTGCTCATCCGTGATGACGACGGGGACGACGAACTCGTCCGTGATTCCCTGGTTATAAGATTGTTTGACCGCCGCGATCGGGTCGCTGGCTTTCAGCCCTTCTCCGTTCACGATGGCGTCGTAGGCTTTTTGGGTGCGTGGCCAGCGATTATCACGGTCCATGGCGTAGTAGCGGCCGGAAACGGTGGCAATCTTGCCCACGCCGTATTCCCGCATCTGCTTCAGCAGCGCCGCAATGTATTCCGCTCCGTTGGTGGGCGCCGTGTCGCGCCCGTCCATGAAGGCATGGACGAAGACTTCCCCAACGTGGTTCTCCCGCGCCATCTTGAGCAGCGCCTCGAGATGCCGTTGGTGTGAGTGCACGCCTCCGTCGCTCAGCAATCCCATAAAGTGCAGGCGCGTCTTGCGTCCCTGCTCCATCAAATCCAGTAACTGAGGATTTTTGAAGAATTCTCCGCTCTGGATCGCAGCATCAATTCGCGTGATTTCCTGGTACACAACCCGACCGGCACCGATATTCAGGTGGCCAACCTCGGAATTGCCCATTAAACCTGCGGGAAGTCCGACCCGTTCGCCGGAGGTGTAAACCAATGTGCGGGGGTATTCCTTCAGAAGCTGGTCATAGTTGGGAGTATTCGCCAGCGCGATGGCGTTCGCCTCGCGCTCCGCACGATATCCCCAGCCATCGAGAATGATGAGAACTACAGGCTTTGGTATTGGCATAGACAAGGAATTTGGCATTAGGGATTAGGGGCTGGCGGACGGCGCACAACCTGCCGGCTTCTGAGCGACTGGATCAGGCCGTTCAACATTCGTCCGACTTCATTGACACTCGCTTGTAATCCCACGACCTGCGCTTCGGAAAGATAGCCGAGCCTCCGTGCGATTATGGCGTGAGTTTCAAGCTCCATCAGCGAACCTCGGGCGATTAGCAAAAACTGAATGTATTCTTTGGTCGTTCCTCTTCCCCATCCCTCAGCGATATTGGCCGGTATCGAGACTGCGGCTCGCCGAATCTGCGCGGTTAATCCGAATCTTTCCTCATCGGGAAAGCAGCGAGTTAACCTGTAAACTTCCGCTGTCAGGTCCAGGGCCTTCTGCCATACTTCCAGCTCTTTGTAATTCTTCACGACTTCCCCGCCGTTCGAATCCCTAGACCCTAATTCCTAACCCCTGATTCCCAGCTCAAGCGCAGGCCACGGCGGCCTTGCCCAGGAATTCTGCGGACTCGCCCAGTTCTTCTTCAATGCGAAGCAACTGATTGTACTTGGCGATGCGGTCTGTGCGGCTGGCGGAGCCGGTCTTGATCTGTCCTGTCTGAAGTCCCACAACGAAGTCGGCGATAAAGGCGTCTTCGGTTTCGCCCGACCGGTGAGAGACCACGGAGGTATAGCCGTTGCGCCGCGCAAGGTCAATGGCGGCCATGGTTTCCGTGACCGTCCCAATCTGGTTCAACTTGATCAGAATGGAATTGGCAACGCCTTCCTCGATTCCCTGCCGCAGGCGCTCCGTGTTGGTCACAAAAAGGTCGTCACCGACAAGCTGGATTTTGTCGTCCAGTTCCTTGGTCATTTTCTTCCAGCCTTCCCAGTCATCCTGGGCCAGGCCGTCTTCGATAGAGATAATCGGATACTGTCGAACCCAGTCCGCGTAGAGTGCAACCATTTCGTCGGAGGATTTTTCAGACTTGTCCGATTTGAAGAAAACGTACTTGCCGTCCCGGTACATCTCGCTCGAAGCGGGATCGAGCCCTAATGCGATGTCACTTCCGGGCGAAAAGCCCGCGGCTTCGATGGCTTCGAGAATCAACTCGATGGCCTCAACGTTGGATTTCAGGCTCGGGGCAAATCCTCCTTCGTCGCCCACCGAGGTCGAGTAACCCCGCTCCTTCAAGACCTTCTTCAGGGTATGGAACGTCTCTACCCCCATGCGCAGCGCCTGGGAGAATGTTTCCGCTCCCACCGGCATGATCATAAATTCCTGGAAGTCCACGGTGTTATCCGCGTGAACCCCGCCGTTCAGGACGTTCATCATGGGCACGGGCAGCAAGCGGGCGGAGATGCCGCCCAGGTAGCGGTAAAGGGGCAGGCCGGCGGACCGTGCCGCCGCGCGGCAGACTGCCATGGAAACGGCCAGGATGGCATTCGCGCCCAGGTTGCTCTTGTTGGGCGTGCCGTCCAGTTCAATCAGCCGCTCGTCAATCCCCGGCTGGCTGCTGGCGTCCCGGCCCCCCAGTTCGCGGGCAATCACCGTGTTGATGTTTTCGACCGCCTGCAACACGCCTTTGCCTTGATACCGGCGCTTGTCGCCGTCCCGCAGCTCTACCGCCTCGTGTTCTCCGGTGGATGCCCCGGAAGGCACCGACGCGCGCGCAAAGGCTCCGTCGCGAAGACGCACCTCAGCCTCCACGGTGGGATTCCCGCGCGAATCGAGAATCTCCCTGCCCACAATTAAATCAATCTCAGCCACTCAATTCTCCTTTGTTAGGTCTCAGAACGGTGTATTTTAACACAAACGACCATCAATCGAGAGAACGGCTCGGGCTTCACGCGGGCTGGGCTCTGACGCAAGCTCACCGGAGAGCTTGCGTCGCGGCGGCAGATGGCGGAATAATGGGCGAAGCCTTTCAATGCGCGACCTGAACCCCGAACAACGGAGAGCAGTGGAGTACGGCGAGGGACCCCTCCTGGTCATCGCGGGACCCGGAAGCGGGAAGACCCGGGTGATCACCACAAGGATCGTGAATCTTCTTGAAACAGTCCCTGGACTTCAGCCGGAGAATATCCTGGGGCTGACCTTCACCGACAAGGCAGCCGGAGAAATGAAGAGCCGGGTGAAGAAGTCGCTGCCGGGCCTTGATACAAGTCCTCATATTTCCACTTTCCACTCTTTTTGTTACTCCGTCCTCCTCCAGCGCCATTTTGAGCGGAAACTGCTCGACAAAGTGGATATCTGGATTTTTCTACGCCGCCGGATGGAGCAGCTTGGCCTGGAGTATTACCAGAAGCTTGCAGCGCCCGGAGCCTTCCTCCACGACTTGAATAATTTCTTCTCGCAGTGCCAGGATGAGCTTGTGGGGCCGGAGGAATTCGAAGCCTTTGTGCGCAAATGCGAGAGTGAATTCCAGGCGCACGCGGCGGGACTCGATCCGGCCGAGCGCGCTCTCCAGCAGGAAGAACTCAGGAAGCAGCAGGAACTCGCGCGGGTCTTCCGCACCAGCCGCCAGTTGATTGAGGATGCCGGCTATTCGAGCCTCGGCACCCTCGTCAGCGAAACCGTTCAGCTCTGGGACCGCGAGCCGGAAACGCTAGAGCAATACCACCAGCAGTTCCGCTACATCCTGGTGGATGAATTTCAGGATAGCAATTACGGGCAGGTTCAATTGCTGAAGCGCCTTGTTGCGCCGCCCTACAACCTCACGGCGGTTGGTGATCCGGATCAGGCCATCTACCGCTTCCGGGGCGCTGCGCACGGAACCTTCGACATGTTCAAGCAAGAATACCCTGGCTACAGCGAGGTTTTCCTCAACCGCAACTACCGGTCCACGAGGAAAATCCTGCGGGCTTCCGATACCGTTATCGCCCGCAACGAGCGGGATAATGAAAAGCCGAAGCTCGTCACTGAGAATCCGGAGGGCGCAAGTGTTGTTCTTCTCTCTTCTCCCGACTATGCCGTCGAGGCGAACGGGATTGCGGCTCTAGTGCAGGATTTGGCTCGAAAGAAAACGGCTTTCAGCGACATCGCGATTCTCTATCGCGCCCACGGCCATCGCGATCTTCTGGTGCGGGAATTCCGCCGCAGGAAGATTCCCTTTGCCATCCGCGGGCTCTCACTGCTTTCAACCACCATTATTCGCGACCTGCTGGCCTATTTGCGCCTGGTGCATTCTCCGCACGACAATATCAGCCTGACGCGAGCGCTCCTCGAGCGCCGCTGGAAATTTCCTGAAGCGCTGGCGCTGGACCTTCGCAAAAAAGCGGCAAGGTCACGGTGCTCCATCTACGACGCCATCCGCGAGACGGAGCGGTCGCTTTTCAAATCGGACCTCGAAAATACCCGCTGGCAGGAATTGAAATCCATTCTCGGAGAGCTGAGGAAGAAGGCGGAACACGTTCCGGTGACTGTGCTTCTCGATCAGATGACCGAACTTCTGGAGCTGAAGTTTCTTCCCGGGAGCACCGACGCGGCCTGCCTGGAGGCCTTCCAAAAGTTCATGGCAGGATGGGAGGAGAAGAGCGAGACGCACAAGCTCCCCGAATTCATGGAATATTTCGGCTACTTTCTGGAAGCAGGCGGGAAAGTTGAAGCGCCGGAACCTCCCGGGCCGGCCAACGCCGTTCAGATGATGAGCGTCCACGCGTCGAAAGGGCTGGAATTTCCCGTGGTCTTCATCCTGAGTGTGGCGGCGCGGCGTTTTCCTCATGGAGAGCAGAAACCGGTTATCGAATTTCCGGATGCGCTTCGCAAAGGTCCCGTGCCGCCGCTCAACCTTCATCTGGAAGAAGAACGCCGGCTGTTTTACGTTGCCATGACCCGCGCGCGCCAGCGGCTCTTTGTTTCGGGGGTCGGCAAGAAGGGCAAGAAGGCTTCAATCTTCATCGACGATCTCCTTTCCGATGCGGTGGTCAGCGCCAAGGACATTGAACAGATTGACCTTGAAAGGATTCCCGAGAAAGCGGAACCGGCGAAGGCTCCTTCGCGAACAGCCGTCAAAGGCAGCCGCGCGGCGCAGCAAAACCTCTTTGGAGAGCCTGCTCCCACGCCGGATGCCGTCCACCCTCCGCTGGCGGAATGGGCGCAAGCCGTGCCGGCCACAGCTCCCGATGGGAAATTGCGGCTGAGCGCGACGGCCATTGAGACGTATCTCGAGTGTCCGCTGAAATTTAAATTCAGCCACCTCTACCGTATTCCGACAGGTCCGCAGGCGGCGCTGACATTCGGCAACATCATGCACCAATCCGTGCGCCATTATTTCAAGCTTCGGAAAGACGGCGAGGTTTCCTTCGACGACTTGAGCCGCTTCTATCTCGGTTCGTGGAAGAACGTGGGCTTTGAAGATTCTTACCAGGAAGAGACATATCGAAAGTCCGGGCTTAGCCAGCTTCGTGAATTTACGGAGCGGCACAACGCGATTCCAATCGCCGCGGAAAGCGTGCGCCTGGAAGTTCACTTCGAACTCGAGATGAAGGAGGTCGTGCTCGAAGGGCGCATCGACCAGATTACCCCCGGGGGTCCGCGGGATTCGGGCGAGGTTGACCTGGTTGATTACAAGACCGGGCGGCCGCGCACGCAGAAAGACGCAGACATAAGCTTGCAGCTTTCCGTCTATGCTCTGGCCGCGCACCACCAAATGGGGCTTAATCCGCAAGGATTGATTTTCTATAACCTTACCAACAACCAGCGGGTGGCGAGCGTGAGGACGCAAAAGGAACTGGACGGAGTACAGCAGAAGATTCTGGCGGTGGCGGAAGAAATTCGCCGGATGATTTTCCCGCCCACGCCGGGCTTTGCCTGCAAGTATTGCGAGTTTGTTCCGGTGTGCCCTGCCCACGAAGAGGATTTTTAAGAATGCGATAATAAGCTCAACCCGCGCACGCTGGCCGCTGATGTCGGAAGGAAGAACGGCGGCGCGCCCGGAGCGGAGGGAACTTATGAATTCGTGGATATTGTTAATCGTCGGCTTTGCCATCGGAGGGCTGATCGGGTGGCTGCTGGCCAGCCTGCGCCGCAACTCCCTTCTCTCCGCGCAGCAAGTCGAGGCCGAAGGAAAAACCCGCGCCGCCGAAAGCCTGGCCGGCGAGCTTCGCGCGCAAGCCGCACAAGTTCAGGTGAGGCTCGATGCCAGCGAGCAGGCGGCCAGGAATGAAGCCAACCTTCGCGTGGCGGC
>DATKQU010000177.1:0-8714 GCA_035532595.1 Terriglobia bacterium
CGCGGTTTGAAGATATCGCAAGGCGCTTTCCACGGTCAACAGAAACGCCAATAGAGGGGTCGACTGGTGTACTGCCTCCAGCCGGCCCGCTATCAAGACGCTTTACATCAGTAGCTGTTTTGGGATCAGTTCTGCTGGCGACAATCGTCCTGAAACATTGGTCGGCCACCGCTTCAACTGCCGGTCATAGATTGAAGCCTGACTTTATATTCTGTATTCCGAATGCGATTCCGTGAATGCGCATAACGCGCATCGCGAGCGCGGTAGGGGTTCATGAGTTCTTTGGAGAATAACGGCCGGCTGGGGAGTACAACTACTTCGGTATCGCCGGCTACTTTCCGTCCACCGAGAAAGCCAACAAGACGTTTCCAGCGATGGGGCCAAATCCAGCGTTCAGGAATAACATGCCGCCGGCGGCCGTGGCGCCGAAATCGTTCAGTGCTCCGCCCTTTGCCGGCACGCCGTTCACGGTCTTGTAATGCTGTTGGGTATCATAGTCCCAGATCAGCGAACCACTGCGCGCATCGTAAGCGCGTAAGTGGCCGTCCATGGAGCCGGTGAACACCGCCCCCGCAATCACCGAAGCCGGCGCATCTTGTGCGGCGCTGCAGCCGGGCAATTCGAGGCAAGCTGGTTTTACGGGAGGAACGTGCCACAAGCGTTTGCCCGTCGCTGCCGCCAGAGCAAACAGCCCGCCTCCGGCCTCGGGGTTGGAATCTTTCCAATCCGACACAGGGAAGAAAACGGAGCCGCCTACGGCAGCGCCACCCCATTCAATGCCGCCCAAAGGCCCCCCATTGCTGATTCGCCGCTGCCACACAACCCTCCCCCGAGCATTGGCGTCCAGGGCGTGAACGACTCCGGACTTCTGGCCAATCACCAGCAGAGATCGGCCGTCCGGCAAATTGCACAGGATCGGTGACGAACCGAAATCGTAGTCGTCGCCAGGGTGCGGCGGGCAATTTGACTTGTCTTGCTTGATGCAGGAAAGGTTAAAGCGGTCATTGGGGGTTAACTGCCGGTGCCAGACCATCTTCCCGGAATCCATTGCGAAAGCCAGAACCGCATCAGAATAAGGAGTCGGGGGATCCGTATAGTTGTTGCCCGTGCCCACATAGATCAAGTGCCTTTTCAAGTCCACCGTCGGGGTCGACCACACGGCGGCCCCGGAAGGGCCATAAGTCGGGACTCGCAACAGCGTGTAGCCGGTTTGGCGTGGCTTCTCAGGAATGGTGTAAGCTTTCCAAATCTCCCGGCCCGTCCTGACATCTAAAGCCAAGATGCTCCCGCGAAACGTGCAGCAGGCGTAGCGCGGATTCACCGCCAAGCCTTCTTCGCCGGAAGAGACCGGCACGTACACACGGCCACCGGCGATGACGGGTGACCCGGTAATCTTTGCCGAGGAATGATCGGGAGCGGCTTGCGCCTTCCAGCGGAATTTCCCTGTGGCGGCGTTTACGGCGTACACATTGCCGGCCACGTCCCCAAAAACGGCGATGGACGTTTTCGGATCGATGACGACAGAAGTCCGGACTGTGCTGCTCGCCGCATAGGTCCAAGCAACACAACCCGTCTGTTGATCCAATGAATAGACGCTGCCGCTTTCGCTCCCGACAAAGACCCTGCCCCCGAAGATGGTCGGCTGCGAATAAATGTAAGAGGCCCCCGGAAAGCCGAACGCCCATTTCACCCTTAAGCGGGGTATCGAGTCCCGGCTGAACCCGGCGGCCCGCGCCGGCTGGTGCCGGCGGTTCGTGTTTGCGGGGTTCACGCCCCACCCATTCCAAGAAGGCGCATTCCTGGACAACGGGGCAGGGTGCGCGCAGGCACCCGCCCCTGGCTTGTAGGAGCCAGTGTCCGGCTGTCCGAGAAAGTCCGCGACGGCGCGCCGCTCGGCTTCTGTCAACTGGCTTCCCTGCGCCCGCATTACCCCTGATTCGAGAGCGCGCAGAATGCTTTCGCGCTTGAGTTGACGTAAGACGCTGGGTAACGGAGCGCGCGTTCCAGTCCCCATTCTGTGACAAACCTCACAATTTTGTTGAAACACCTGCTCGCCGCTGGGGGTAGACGCTGCGCCGGCTTGAATGGAAATGTGTAAAAAACACAAAATCGTAAAGATTTTCAGCATTCTTGTAACTGTATTTCCATTGCCAGTCATGGAACGACCCCGATGCATTCCGAGATTCTGATTCGACCCTTCGAGCAAGCTCCTCCAGAACGCAACGGGAAATCGCTCGATGGCCTTTCACGCTCTGCGGGCGACAGCCCCTGGGATCGAAGCCATCCGCCACGGATGATTCGCCGGCACGGCTTCCTGGAAAGGCGTTCAACCTCGAAGGGAAAATAGCGCTGTGGAAGGGCAAATGGCGACGAATTCCCTTGACCATCGTCCTGGTGACCTGCTTTCGGACCGAGACCGCCTGCGCGTTGCCGGCCCGCACCATTAAATCTCGATCCGTGTTGCGGTTAGGGTTCCCCTTCAACTGCTCAGTTTTTTAAAGTATTTCTGAAGCAGACGCGTGTCAATCGATTTGTGCGTTAAGTTCTGCGCCATTCTTGCAAATACGCTTCGATCAAGCGGCAGTATGGTTTGGCGAAGAACGTTTGGAAACTCTCATCGTTATCTGAGCGAAGGAACTGCTCCTGGAGCTATCAAACGCTGAGGAGGTTTCTCTTCAGACGTCCTAGTGACTTCCGGTGATAGCCTTCAATAGTTCTTTTCCCTCCACTTCCGAGGTTCCAAACTTCAAAGCCGCTTGTCCGGCGGCCAGATTGGCAAGTTCGGCCGCCTCGCTCATTTCCGCACCCGAGCAGAAGGCCAGGGCCAGGACAGCGAGCACCGTATCTCGGACTCCGGTAGCATCGTAGACGGGCCGTGGAGCGGCCGAAATTTCATGAATGGTCCCGCCTTTCTCGAACAGCGTCATGCCTTCCGCGCCCCGGGTGATCAGGAGATAAGAGCAATCTAGCACGGCGAGCAACTGGCGTCCGGCGGCCTCCAAGCTCGTACGGTCGCGCATGGGGCGTCCTGTCATCAGCTCCGCCTCAGACAGGTTGGAAGTTACGGCGGTGGCGTGACGGCAGATTTCCGGATGTTCGGGTTTGGGATCCACAAACACGGGAATCCGCCGCTGCCGCGCAATTGCGGAAACTTGGTTGCAAAGCTCGTTTTGAACCGAACCTTTCTGGTAGTCGGAGATGATCAACGCCTTCAGCTTGGGAGCCCAGCGCGCAAAACTTCGCGCCAGCAAGGCAGAAGTCTTGGGAGAAATCGGAGCAGGCCTTTCAAAGTCGAGCCTCAAGAGCTGATGCTGATGGGCGGCAATCCGAAGCTTGCGCGGCGTGATGCGGCCTTGTTCCCGGACTAGTGTGCCGTAAGGGATGCCGCGCGCCTGTAATTCATCGCAGAGTTGCTTGCCGCTTTCATCCATGCCAATCGCGCCGAACGGGATCGCGCGGCCGCCCAGAGCTTGAATATTGGCGGCCACATTGCCAGCGCCGCCGGGGAAGAATTCGCGCCGTGGATGGCCGTCCATCAGGACGATGGGGACGGGGGCTTCCGGTGAAATGCGGGTGGCGTTGCCGCGCAGAAGCTCGTCCAGCATGAAATCGCCCAGGACGCCGATCGTCTTGCCGCTGAACTTGCGGAGAATCTTAGTCAGTTGAGTCTGCATTTTTCTCATCGGCCATGCTGCCTTCCGATAGAAGTTCGGCACATCCCTTCCGGCTTTGCGGCGCCGTGAACCGGGCGAGGAGAGAAATTTTGAAAGGTTTGATGCCGGCGTCTTTCGCGCCTCGGGCCGCGCGAACGCCGCCTGCTGCCGCATGTATCAATGTGCCTTGAGCATCGCGAAACTTTGGCGCAAGTTGACGCAAAGCCAACGCTATTCTACCTTAAACGAGGGGAATCGGACCCAGAGGATCGTATTGCGGAGACGGCGTGGTTTTTGCAGCTTCTGATCAAGAAGTGCGTCCTGCCAGTCGGGGTGGCCTGGGAAGGCCGCGGGTCCTGATCGTGCGGGCCGGCGCCATTGGCGATACGCTGATGGCCACTCCGCTGGTGCGCGCCGTGCGCCGCACATTTCCCGAGGGCCACCTGGTTTTTCTCTGCTCCTCCTCCGCCCTGGATGTTGTCCGGCACAATCCTCATGTAGATCAAGTCATTGCTGTCAAGTATCGTCACATGCCGGCGTGGTTGAGTTCGGAGAAGTCGCGGATCCATCACGCCCTCCGGAAATTGGATTTGGATTGGGCGCTCGTGCTCGAGAGCCACCCGAACTTCCTGGACTTGGCGCGCGAGGGAGGCGCCGCCCGGATCATTGCCTACAGCGGCGATGAACATGGGCAACGGTTTGAGGCTGCGCGTTTCGATCCGCAAAAGCACTCGATTGAGAACCACCTTGCGGCGGCTCGCCCGCTCGGCGTCCGGCCGGATGGCCTTCAGATGGAACTGCATTACCCGCCGGAGATCGATGGTGTTGTGGCTGAGCACCTTCAACAGGCGGGGGTAACACCGGCCGATTGCCTGGTCGGCATTCATGCGGGCTGGGGAGGCCGCCCACGAACCACTGGTCAAACCCGGCTGCGAAGCTGGCCGCCTGGCAGATTTGCCGAAGTTGCCCGCTGGCTGGTGAAGGAGCGTGGAGCGCGCGTCGCCCTGACGGGTTCGGCCGCGGATGGCCCCCTGGTTCGTTACATTGCCCGTGAGGCGGGCGTTCCCTGCCTGGACTTGGCAGGGAAGCTTTCCCTGCTGGAGCTTGCCGCTCTCATTCACCGCCTGAATGTTTACCTGACGGTTGATTCAGGGCCCGGCCATATGGCGGCGGCGCTCGGCACCACGCTCGTGACGTTGTGGGGGCCGGCTATTTTCGAGCAGACGGTCCCCCTCTCGCCGGGGAATCCGCCCCGCATCTTGTACCACCGTGTCGCTTGCGCCCCGTGTTACGGAACTCCACTCATGAAATCCTGCAAAGACAATATTTGCATGAAGGAGATTCAAATCGAGGAGGTGCAATCGGCGTTGGATGAGGTTCTGAGTCGCGAGGGTGATATCCAGCGTTAAGCGGGATCGATCTTGGCTTCGTCCACCAGCATGACGGGGATGTCGTCCTGGATGGGATAGACGCGGCAGCATTGGCCGCACTTCAGGCCCTGGCCGTCCGGCGTCAGTTTGACGGGGGTCTTGCAGAGCGGACATACCAAAATATCGAGCAGTTCCTGGTTGAGGGCCATGGTGTTACTCCAACTTAATGATGTGTTTGAATCTAACAGACCCCCGAGAGGAATTCAAGCCAAGCCGGATGGCCGCCTGACCGGGCAAAACTCCTTTCGTCTTAAGTTGATGGTGATGCGCACTCGCGGGGCTTGCGTCTGATTTGCGCCGCCGGTGATGGCGGCGGGATTAAGATGACTGCTGTGTGTGATCGATGCGCGCATCCTGGTTATCGTCCAGCCGCCCAGCGTTCATGACCACGTATGGAAAGGAAACAAATTGGATTTCCAGAAATTAATTGCTTACTGCCGTGCCGATCTGCCGGCCGTAATGGAGTGCCTGCGCCAGGCTGTGGAGATCGAATCCCCCAGCGATTCTAAGACGGGCATTGATCGCCTGACACGCTTCTTTGCGCACGAGTGCAAGCGCCGGCACGGAAAAGTTACTTTCCTCGAGCAACGGGATTGTGGAGCCGGTCTGATTGCCGAGTTCTGGGGCAAGACGAAAGGTGCGCACGCGGCGCGCAGAGCCTCGCGCATCAAGCCTGTTCTTCTCCTCGGGCATCTTGATACAGTCTGGCCGCGAGGAACGCTGGCTCGCATGCCCTTTCGAATTCGGAACGGCCGCGCCTACGGGCCGGGGATTCTGGATATGAAGGCTGGCATCGTGATCGGTCTTGCCGCGATTCGCTGCCTTCACACTCTCGGGATTGAGCCTGCAAGCTCGGTACGTCTTCTCCTGACTTCGGATGAAGAAGTCGGAAGCCGGGCGTTTCGGAAGAAGATTGAGGCGGAGGCGAGGCGCGCAAGGGCCGTGCTGGTGCTCGAACCGGCGGCCGAGGGCGGGGCGATGAAGACGTCTCGCAAAGGCGTAGGTGAATTCGAGATTCGGGTCCACGGGCGCGCCTCACACGCCGGGATCAATCCCGAACGAGGCGTGAACGCCATCGCGGAGCTTGCGCGGCAACTGCTGCGCCTCGATAAATTTGCCGATCCCCAGCGGGGCATCACGCTGAACGCCGGGGTGATTGAAGGCGGAACCCGGCCGAACGTGGTTCCTGAACTGGCGCGGGCGGTCGTGGACGTCCGCATCCGGCGGCTCGGTGACGGTGAGCGCATTGAGCGAAAGATGTTCGGTCTCAAACCCATCCATCCGCAAGCTCGGCTTGAAGTGAAAGGCGGGATCAATCGTCCTCCCCTGGAGCGCATCCGGGCCATAGAACTCTACCGAAAGGCCCGGGCGCTCGGGCGAGGGCTCGGTTTTGAGGTCGAAGAAGCTTCCACGGGCGGAGGTTCCGACGGCAATTTCAGCGCGGCGCTCGGTATCCCCACGCTCGATGGCTTGGGGGCTGTGGGTGACGGCGCCCACGCGATTCATGAACACATTGTCATCCGGGAACTTCCGCGCCGGGCCGCCTTGCTAGCGGCGCTCGTGGCAACGCTCTGATGAGAGATGAAGAAAGAGAATCTTATCCGGGCGGCCAGTGAAAGACGCGCCCGCCCAAGACGTGGACGTGCAAGTGAAAAACCGTTTGACCCGCCCAGGAACCATTGTTGACAACCGTTCGGTAGCCTTTGGCGGCAAGCTGGCGCTCCTCGGCCAACTGCGCCGAAACAGTGAATAAGTGCCCCAAGAGCGGCTCGTCGCCAGCCACGGCTTCACGGAGCGAAGGCAGATGCTTGCGCGGGATGACCAGCAGGTGGACAGGCGCCTGCGGGTGGATGTCTTCGATGGCAACCGCCAGCTCGTCTTCATAAACGATTTTCGCCGGCAGCTTGCGGTTGATGATCTGGCAAAAGATGCAAGGGTCCATCGAGCCTCCCCGGGAATGATGCTGTTCTAGTTGAGCCTTACGACAAAGGCATGCGTGGCCAGCTTTGTTTCAAACAGTTGTCGCTCCAGTTTTTCCGCCTGGCTCTCGGTTTTTTCCTGACCCACCAGGACGCGGACAAGCCGTTGGTCGCCATGCTGGAGGTCTTGCAAGTTCACCGGACGGAAACTCTTTTCAATCAGCTTCTTTAACTTCTCGGCGTTTCCTGGGTCCGAAAACGCCCCCACTTGAACCGCGTAGAGACCCGTCGTCGCGCCGGGACCCAGGTTCAGAATTTCCAGCCGCACCAGTGCTGTCCCCGTCATGTGCATGGCCTGAGCAGCAGCGTAAGAAAGGTCGATGATGCGCCCTTCGACAAACGGCCCCCGGTCGTTAATCCGCACCTCGACGCTTTGGCCGTTCTCGAGGTCATGCACTCGAACCTGGGTGCCGAAGGGCAGGGTCCGATGCGCCGCGGTCATGGCGTGCATGTCATAAATTTCACCGTCGGAGGTTCTTCGGCCATCAAAGGGGTGGCCGTACCAGGAGGCGATCCCTTCCTCGCCTTGCACGATCGGCGCGGGCCTGGAGGGAGCGGGGCGAGGCCGAGGCCGGGGTCGGCCTCGGGCCGATGGCGTGCCGCTGGGAGCCACCACAACCGGGCGGCGATGATGGCAGCTTGTCCAAGAGAGCGCCAGGGCCGCGAGCAGGCCCAGCAGGCCAAGCTTTTGGAGCATGCTGCTGCGATTTTTGCGATTCAGGGTTTTGACCCCCAGTCCCCGTCGAGCCTCAATCCTTGTCGAGGCTTGCGCGTTCGCAACTCCATCGGTTCTCGGGCTATTCTAGCCAAGCCTGCAGAAGCGCACAAACGAAAACCATGCCAAGTTCAAGCATGGTATAGACTATAATATCCGTTTATCATCGTAAGGCCCTCAGTTTTCGGTGCTTATGCAACTTCCTCCCAAACTCTGGTTCAGGCTTGAGCGGTTGAAAGCTTGGTGGCGCTCGTCCTTTGGCGCCCGGAACGAATCCTACGATAACTCGCACCGAATGTGCCCTGCATGCCGGGCGCTGATTCCCCGCGGCGCCAAAGTTTGCCCTCTCTGCAGCGCCAAAACCGGGCCGCTAAGAGCGAGGGGAAGCACGACCGGAGCGCCGGCCAGAATCATGGGCGTTATCCCTATGCCCACCAGCGCAACCTCAGTCCTGGTGGCCGCAAATATCGTGATGTACGCGGTCGAGTGGTACCTGACGCAACGGGCCGGCGGGCCGAGCGGGGGAGCGGGTTTGTTCGGGGGCATCGGCGGCAGAGTCCTGCTGCGCCTGGGTGGAAAGTTCGGCCCTCTGATTTACATGGGCCAGTGGTGGCGGCTGGTGACGGCAATGTTTCTTCACGCCGGGCTACTGCATATCGGATTCAACCTCTGGTGCCTGTTTGACCTGGGGCCGGAAGTGGAAGGGCTGTTTGGGGTCTCCAAGTTCCTCGTGCTCTATCTTGCCACCGGGGTGATCGGATTTATCGTCAGCCTTTGGTGGAACCCCATCGGGCTCTCGATCGGAGCCTCCGGCGCCATTCTGGGCTTAATCGGGATTCTGATCGGGGCCAGTTTCCACCACGGGCATCTCGGCAAAGAGTACCGAAGCATGCTGTGGCGTTGGGTCATCTATATCTTCATCTTCGGCTTGTTTTTC
>DATKQU010000178.1:0-5193 GCA_035532595.1 Terriglobia bacterium
TGGTCAACGTGCACGGCACTCGTTATGTTGCCGAGGCGGCGGCAGAAATCGGCGCCGCTCTCGCCTATATCTCGAGCGATGCGGTCTTCGACGGGGAAAAGAATAGTCCTTATAAGGAAGATGACCCTGCGATTCCTCCCACGGTCTATGGCCGCACCAAGCTTCGTGGCGAGCGGATCGTTGAAAAGTTGCCGGAGCATTGGGCTTTCCGCGTTTCAATCCTTTTCGGGCCTGGAAAAACCAATACGATTGAGAAAGAGCTTCGAACCCTGGCGGCCGGCAAGGATTTCGTGGTAGCAAGCGACCAGGTGGGTTCGGCAACGTACACGTTGGACGCCGCGGAGAAAATCCTGGAGGTTATCGAAAGCGCCCGCTACGGCGTTTACCACCTATCGAATCAAGATCCGTGCAGCCGCTACGAACTGGCCACCTACGCCGCACAAGTTGCAGGGCTCGACCCTGGCAAGGTGGTTGGAGTGCCATCGGAGCAGATGGGCCGCCGAGCCAAGCGGCTTCAATATGCAGTCATGGAAATGGGAGCTTTGAGCAAAGCGGGTTTCTCCCTCCCGCGGCCCTGGAAAGCAGCCGTGGACGCCTACCTTAATACCATTCTTCCTCTCTGATGCCCCTCCGTTTTCCCGGGGCGCAACCGAATCGCAATTGACCCGGTCGCAGGATCTTTAGGAGTTTAGGGCGGCTCTGCGGGTTTCTTTGAACATCACGAGGTGATTGTTCCGGAGTTGTGTGGGCCTCCCGGGGCGGACCGGGTGGCAACGGAAATCCACTCTGAAGGCGTGCGGGGATCGCGCCTTGGGCTGTTTGCTTGGAGGGTTAAACTCTACGCAAGCTTCGTGTCGTTCATGAATTCTGCGTCATGGCCGGGAAAAATTCTTCCCCCGCGCGCCAGAATTTGCTCCCGGTCGCGCCGCGCTTGCTCACGGTTGTGAGGGATCATGGTCAATATCCGGTCGTCTTCGGCGCGGCTGAGGAAGGCATCGCCGGCGACGATCGTCGGCCGCGGGCCGTCGGGAAGAATGACGGATACGTGCCCGGGGACATGGCCAGAGGTGATGAGTGTATCGAAGCCGTCCGGCAGGGCGTTCTGCTCAATCCAGCGGAGTTGACTTCGTTTTCCAAGCCGATCCA
Organism: Terriglobia bacterium; assembly: GCA_035532595.1. GTDB lineage: Bacteria > Acidobacteriota > Terriglobia > UBA7540 > UBA7540 > JAMCXS01. The sequence continues at coordinate 1,147 of DATKQU010000178.1, forward strand.
AATCCCACCAGCGCAGGGTAAACCTCCGCATCTGATGCATGCGATCCAACACGCGCTGATAGCCGGACATTTCCGGATAATACTTCAGCAGCAATGTTTCCCACTGATCCTCAGCCATATCGGAATAGAGCGAGCAGCACCAGTCGTACGATTCCTGGGAGGCATAGATCAGGCTGTTCGGGAAAAGTGCGTTATTCAGAACGTGATCGATATGAAAGTGGGTATTGATCAGGCTATGGACATGCGAGGCTTCGAGGCCGTGCCGCGCCAATGCCTCCAGGAGCAAGTGCGCTTCGTGGGCCATGCCCGTGTCGACAACGACGTGCTGGCGTCCGTTCGAAATGAGGACGGAGGTCGCGCCCCGCCAGTTTCCGGCGAGCAGAGTTTTCACCTTCCAGGGCTGTTCAGACATTGGCGCCGTCAAATTATTGTAGCAGGATTCGGGACGCTTGAGGCTGTAGCTCGTCGGATTTCGTGCCGGTCGCCTTGCGGGCGCCCGGGGAGGGCGCCCTGCTCAACGTGCCGGAGATTTAAACAAGAGGCGCTCAGGTAACCGCTACGTGCCTGGCGGGGTGGCTGCCGTTGACCACTCGCGTGCTGAGCGCGTTGAGGATGTCGGTTTTAGTGATCACGCCTTCAAGTTCGTCATTTTCGGGGTCGACTACCAACACCATGTGATGGCGCTTTTGGGATGTGAGTAGCCGCAAGGCCTCGAGCAGATCGCAGTTGGGTGCAACCTGCGCGGCTTCGCGGTCGGTTAATTCGCGGACGCAAATTTCCGTCCATTTCTGAGAAGCAATCTTTCCGAGCGACCAGATGGAAATTGTTCCAAGGAGCGTCTTGTCCTCAAAAACCGGGTAAATCGCATGACGGTGTTGAACGCGGACTCTGTCCGCGAACTCGCGGAGCGTGGCCGAGGCGGGCACCATGACCACCTCTTCTTGCATGACTTCGCGAACGTAAATGTTCTGAAGCTGCTGCACCTTGACGCCCTCATGCAGGTGCTGATCGCCGGAGACGGAAGCTTCGCCCGAAACCGCGTAGGCGACCGCGGCTCCGATGAGCGTGGGAATAATGAAGGCGTGCCCGCCCGTAGCTTCCGCCACGAATACCACCGCGGTCAAGGGCGTTTTATATCCTGCGGAGATAAAGGCGGCCATCCCCACCGCTGCGAAGAGGTCCCCGGCGGGCCTGTGGACAATTGACATCGCAAAGGCTTTCCCGAAGGCGCCGCCTGTAAGAAACAGAGGTACAAACATGGCGCTCACGCCGCCCACTCCGAGCGTCGCAATTGTGGCTCCCAGCTTCAGAACTCCAAAAAGGATCAGTTGCGCCGGATTGTGCGGGCGCGTCAGGATGTTTCCCACCGCTTCGTAGTTAGGGCCAAGCGGGATCAGCGTCCCGGGGTAGGTCGAAATGTAAACCAGGCCGCAAACCCCGGTCAGCAGGCCGCCAACGGCAAGTTTGATCCAATGGGCGATAGGGAACTGCACCGCAAAGGAGCGAAAGCGCCGGAACGTGATGTCAAAGGCCATCATAAACAGCCCGCAAATCCCGCCCAGCACCGCGGACCAGAGAAGATCTTCGCGCGAAAATGATCCCCCACTGGGGAAATCGAACAGCGTTCCCGAACCCATAAACGAAATCAGGGTGATGTAAGAAACCACAGAAGCGATCAGCGAAGGAACCAGCGCTTCGTGAGCCAGATCGTCCTTGTACGGCATTTCGAGAGCGAATACCAAGCCCGTAAGAGGCGCGCGAAAGACCGCCGCCATGCCCGCCGCGGCTCCGCTGATCAGCATGATCCGGCGATCGCGCGGCTGCAGTCCGATCCCGCGCAGCTTGGTCCACAGCCATGATCCGATCGCGCCTCCCCCGTAAATGCTCGGACCCTCGAGCGCCGCACTGCCTCCAAAACCCACCGTGGTGATCGCGGCCAGCAACTTCGGGATGAACGGCCGCATGTTCACGTCGCCGCGGTGCTCATGGTAGGAGCGGATGATTTCCTCGGTGGAATGCTCGTCCGGATCAGGAGTGAGGTACTGCATGATCAGTCCGGTGGCAATGAACCCAACCAGCATGATTGGGATGATCTCCCAGGGATGAGTGACAAACCTGTGCAGCAGAGGCGGCCATATTTTGTTGAGGATGATTATCGCAATGCAAGTGGTGACCAGACCTGCCGCTATGCCGATGATCGGGGCGACCACCAGCCATTTGTGGATGTCACGGGAATAGGCCGCCGCAAGGTCCTCGCGGACGATTCCCAGGTACTTTTGAAAGCGCGGGTGTGTCAAGAGTTTGATTTTGCGTTTCGGCATTGGCTCAAGATCAAGAGACTTTCAATTTTCCGGCAGGAGGTCCGGAAGTTCAGTTCCCCCGCTAGCCCCGCCGCCGGTCTGCGCCTCGGCAGCGGAAACGTTCAGGAGTCCCTGCTCGAATCGTTTGATTTCTTTTTGGTGAAGCTGTGAGAGCTTAGCCAGGATCCTTTGCCCTTTGGGTACAAGATAAACCCGCACGAACCGGTGATCGCTTGAGCCGTGGTCCTTGCGAACCAACCCCTGGCGTTCGGCGCGCTGCACCAGGCCGACAACGGCGTTGTGGCGCTCCTGCAAGAATTCTGCAAGTTCGCTGATGGTGGCCCAGCCGAGCCCTGTAAACCCAGCGATTCCGAGGAGCAACTGATGTTGCTGAGGCGTCAGGCCGTGTGTCTTCGCGGCCTTTTCGCTGAAGCGCAGAAATCGCCGCAGCTCGTAACGGAAGGCCGCCAGTTGGCGCAAACCCAAGCCATCGATTGAAGGGACCGCCGGAGGCGCGGGTTTTTTTCTCACCCGGCAAGTATATCACGATGTGATATATATTAATATTGCTCCCGGACATGGCTTGACCCTGCAATTGGTGAAGACGATTGGTGAAGACGATTGTTGACAAAAAGTGGGAGGCCGGGTGATTATAGTAGGGTTAAGCCGATAGAGATCGAGGGATATGAGGGTGAAGACTCAATTTTTGAAGGCCGGTCACGGAAAGGTCCGATGGCATCTTGTGGACGCTGAAGGAGTTGTCCTGGGGCGTATGGCGGCCCGGATCGCCAGGGTCCTGATGGGAAAAGATTTTCCTGATTGGACGCCGTTTGCGGATCATCGCGAAGGGATTATTGTCATCAACGCCGAGAAGGTTCGATTGACGGGCCGCAAGCTCGACCAGAAGTTGTACCGCCACTACACCGGCTATCCGGGGGGGCTGCGGGAAATTTCTGCGCGCCAGCTTCTGGCAAAAAAGCCGGAGGAATTGGTCCGCGAGGCGGTTCTCGGCATGCTTCCCAAGACGCGCTTGGGTGATCAGTTGGGGAGACGCTTGATCGTTTACGCTGGAGCGAACCATTCGCACCAAGCGCAGGCGCCCCAGCCGATCAGCCTGGGTCTGTAGCAGAGTTTGGACCTTAAGAGAAATTTGAAGGAGTTGCGGTGACAGAGCTAAGCCAATTTTGGGGTACAGGGCGGAGGAAGACCTCCGTCGCGCGGGTCAAGATGCAGCCCGGCACGGGAAAGATTCAGGTGAATCACCAGCCGATCGATCGCTATTTCCCCTCCGAGGTCTTGCGGGTGGAGGTTCGCCAGCCCTTGGTCTTCACGGAAAATATCGACAAGTTTGATATCGCGGTGAACGCCCGCGGTGGGGGAATTCATAGTCAGGCAGGGGCCGCGAGGCTGGGCATCGCCCGCGCGCTGATCCTTTTTGACCCCGAGTTGCGCCCTCGCTTGCGGCAGGGTGACTTCCTTACTCGCGACCCTCGCGCCAAAGAGCGAAAGAAGTACGGCCAGAAGGGCGCCCGCAAGCGGTTCCAGTTCTCAAAGCGGTAATTAGTGCAGACTTTTGGACATCCGGGCCTATCCTCGGGTCAGGTCCGCTGAAAGTCTCTGATCTTTTGGAAGTTGGAGGAGATTTGCCGACCATAACCATGAAAGAATTCCTGGAAGCCGGGGTGCATTTTGGCCACCAGACGCGCCGTTGGAATCCCAAGATGAAGGACTATATCTATGGCGAGCG
>DATKQU010000179.1:0-5590 GCA_035532595.1 Terriglobia bacterium
AGCCCGACGGAGAGCGCCGTGCCTGCGACTTCAATGCCGGCAAACAGCGGCTTGTTGTCAACGACGCTATTCGTGAGCAGCACTTCGTTGTGACCCAGGCGCCGAAAATGCTGGGTGGAGGTGTAGTCCAGTGCCCGCACCGTCGCCACGCCGGCGAACAACATTAAGTTCGTCTTGTCCCAGAAGTGATGTGATCCTTCCGAGGGCAGTTGGCTCAGCCTTGGCGGCGCCAGTTGAGCTTTGGGCAGAGGCTGCCCTTTGCTCTCCTGAGCTTTGAGCCGGCCCGTTGCAAAGCCGGCCATCAAGGCCACCAGGAATCCGAAAGCTGCGGCTCGCGCAATTTTCCCTCGCGGTCTGTGCTTCTTCAAGGATTCATGCCCCTTCGCGTGAACACATGGACTCCCGCACAGTTTCCGGGTGAATGATCATCATGGGGATTGGAAAGGAAGGATGTCAATGCCCAAGCATCAGCCTTGTCGCTTTGCGGGCATTCAGGGAGAATTGCCCAAGGACTCTTCGGAACGATGCGAGGAAAATTCCAATGGGCCGGGGTAAGGTAGCCACGGTTAAGCCACGAGAGGAGTAGACTGCAGGTCGGCTATGGAAAAACCTACGGTCAGAATTACTCGGGCCGCGGCTACCCCCTTCCCCGGCAAGGATTCTAACTCAGTTTTGAATTTCCGTCGGTTTATTTTCGGGTCGATTCCGGCTCGCTCAGGCCGCTTTCCCAACAGAAGCTATTGTTTGCCACAACTTACCAGATCGATTTTGCAGTCAAATTATTCCTTTTTTCTGTTTTGGACCCAAGGAAACTTAGCGGAGCCCCCTATGGCAGAGGTCTTGATGATGCCGTTGGACTTCCTGAACCCGCAAGGGCACACCCAAGCGCAGAGTTGTTTTTCAACTCTGCGGTTGGTAATCTTAGAAATAGTTGTGAGTTTAGAAATATTTATTGTAATAGGGGGGCGATGAAGGAGGTATGGGCGGTGGGCGGAAAAGAGCCGCAGAGTAATGCCCTGCCGCGCACAACTCTGCGCTACCGGCTATTACTGTAGCGCGGGTCTATGACCCGCGTCTTTCGCCGCTCCTAGAGCGGCGCTACAAAGAACGGTACCACTATATTTTTTAAACATCAGTAAATAACAAATTATTTCCAATGTTACAAAGGTCAACCAAGCCCCCGCAGGGGCGGAAGATTTTAGCCCAGGGCGTAAGCCCTGGGAACGAAGCCCTCACCCACCGCTTCGCGGTCCCCCCTCTCCCGCCGGGAGAGGGTTGGGGTGAGGGGAATGCGCATCGAACCCACGGCTGGCGCCGTGGGCTAAATTCTATCGCTCCTCCGGAGCTGGTAGCAGCAAGCTTCCTCTCTTCACTTAGGGTTCTTGGGAGAGAAGTTTCGCCACCTGCTGCGGGTCGGAAGACGGCAGTTGGCAGGTGTAATTTTCGCAGACGTAGGCAGTGGCCTTTCCGTCGAGTTGTTGCATTCCCTCAACAAAGGGCAGCCATTGGGCCAGTTCTTCGCGCTGGCCGGGGCCGTCCACCAGGAAGAGGATTTTGTTGGGCAGATACCGCTCGTTGACCAAGCGGAGCAGGCTCTGCGTGTCCGCAGAGGCGGGATCGCCGGCGATGACGATCTGCCGGGGCGGCGCAAGGGAGAAATCCAGCCCCGCCGCCATTTGCGGTACGGTCTCGGGAGAGTTCTCGAGCTGGCGGTTGAATGCTCTGAAGAGGTTCTGAGCCTTGTTGCGCCAGGCCTCGTTGTCCGTCATTTGCGAGAGCCGCAAGAGGTTCATGGCCGCAACCGAATTGGCGGAAGGCTCCGCGCCGTCGTAAGCGTCGCGCGTTCGGAGCAGGACTGAAGAGTCTGCGGAGGCCGTTGAGAAGTAGCCGCCGTTGTCGCCGTCCCAGAAGAGCTGGTCCTGTCTTTCCTGCAGCCGCGCCGCCCAGGCCAGGTAAGAAACCTTAAACGAGGCCTCGTACAAGTCCAGCAATCCCTGAATCAAGTAGGCGTGGTCGTCCAGGAAGCCGTTGATTGCCACGTCCCCGGCGCGATAGCGCCGCTTGAGATTTCCGCTCTGTTCGTCGAATAGTTTCGACTGAATGAAGCCTGCGGCGTCTGCGGCGGCCGCGAGGCACGCGGCATCATCCAGAACTTGTGCCGCGCGCGCAAAGGCGGAAATCATCAGGCCGTTCCAGCATGTCAGGACCTTATCATCGAGCGCGGGCCGGGGCCGCCGGTCGCGGGCCGCCAGCAGTTTTTCTCGCGCCTCGGCAAGCACGGCTTGAATCTCGGAATCTTGCTTGCCAAAGTGCTTGGCGGTATCTTCGGGCGAATGGACCACCTGCAGAATGTTCTTACCGCGGAACTCGTTCTGAGGATCGTTCTCCGGGGAGACATTTCCGGAAGGCTGCACATCGTAAACGTAATTGAAAATAGCCGCTGCCTCGGGTCCCAGCACCTGCTCGACCTCAGCAGGCGTCCAAAGGTAAAAAGCTCCTTCGCCGTGTTCCGGCTTCCCCGTTTCGAGCAAGCTGTCCGCATCTTCCGCGCTGTAGAAGCCGCCCTCGGGACTGCGCATATCGCGCCAGACATAACCAAGAATATCGCGCGCCGTATCCGCGTAGAACGGATCGCGAGTAATCTGAAAGGCCTCGAGGCAGGTGACGGCGAGTTGCGCCTGGTCGTAAAGCATTTTCTCAAAGTGCGGCACGTGCCATCGGGCGTCCACCGAATAGCGATGGAAGCCCCCGCCCAGATGGTCGTGAATTCCTCCCTGGGCCATGGCGCGCAAGGTGTGGAGCGTCATCTCGAGCGCCGCTTGGTCGCCGGTCCGGGCATAATGCCGCAGAAGAAAATTGAAGACGACCGGACGCGGGAACTTGGGCGCGTTGCCAAAGCCGCCGTGCGCAGCGTCGTAGCCGGCTTTGATGTGCTGGAAAGCCTGATCGAGGATTGCAGGTCCAAGCCGGACGCCGGCGGCCGCTGGAACGTTCACAGCCTTCGCAAGGTATTCGATGACGTCGGCCGCGGACTGTTCGATCTTTGCCCGATCCTTCTCCCACGCCTCCGCCACCCGCATCAAGACCGCGGGGAATCCCGGGCGGCCATAGCCATCCACGGGCGGCCAGTAGGTGCCGCCGAAGAAAGGCTTCAGGCCGGGCGTCAGAAAAACGGACATCGGCCAGCCTCCCCCGCCCGTGGTGGCCTGCACAAAGGTCATGTAAAGGTGGTCCACGTCCGGACGCTCTTCCCGGTCCACCTTGATGTTGACGAAATGCCGGTTCATGATCTCTGTGATCTTAGGATCGACAAAGGATTCGCGTTCCATCACGTGACACCAGTGGCAGGTGGAGTAGCCGACGGAAAGGAAGATGGGTTTGTTCTCGCGCCGTGCTAAATCGAAGGCTTCCTGCCCCCAAGGATGCCAGTCCACGGGGTTGTGGGCGTGCATCAGCAGGTAAGGGCTCTGCTCGTGAATAAGGTGGTTCGTATGGCGAGACTCGCCGTGGTGCGCTCCAGCTTGTGTCATGGACTCAGGCCCTCGTTCGATTATGCCAGTTGGAAGGCGTCAACGCCAGGCCGCAGCCGGGAACGGTAGTGGGTCAATTTGGCGCGGTAGCGGCGAGTTTACCTCGCCATGTGGCGGCATAAAGCCGCCTCTACGTCAAAATGACCCACACCGCCGGGAACAGGATGGTAGATACAAGTATCCATAACCTCAAGTTGCGGCGCAACGTTCGATCTCTTCTCGCCGAGGTTGTAGCGGCGACGTGCCGTCGCCGACCGGCGATCGCAGATCGCCGCTACAGCAGTGCGCCAGCCATCGGAGCAGTAGCCGCGACGGTGTTTTGTCCGTCGCGGGGGTTTTGGGCGCAATGATCCAAGAACCCGCCACACAAAAACCTGTGTCGCGGCTACCAACTAATCCGTGTGAAAAACCTCTTGCATCTTCGCCCACCATTCCCCTTTTTGGCGGGTGGGGATGGGCGCCTGCATGGGTTCCATAATGGTCCACCACTCCTGGGTCTTCGGATCGGCGGCCATCTTGGCCATGTCGGCGTCGAAGTCCTCCCCGTGGTACTCGAAGTAAGCAAACAAGGTGTCGTCTTTGAAAAAGATCGAATAGTTGCGGATGTTGCAATCGCGGATTGTCTTGAGGACTTCCGGCCACACGTCGGCATGATAACGAACGTATTCTTCCAGCACACCCGGCCGGAGCCCAATCACTTGACCATATCGTTTCACGTTTCCTCCTCTTGATGTTGGATTTGCATTGGACGTTCTCTTCCTTAACAGTTTGTTGAAAAACTATTGAGAGTTACAAAATATAGTGACAACTATTACTGTAGCGCGGGTCTATGACCCGCGTCTTTCGCCGCTCACAGAGCGGCGCTACAAAGAACGGCGTCACTATATTTTGTAAACATCAGTAGTTGAGCGTGTCATTCTGAGAAGCCGGAGGCGACGAAGAATCTCGTAAGTGCTTGATTTCGCATAAAGCAGATCCTTCGCGAAGTTTACCCTGAGCCCCCTTCGCTTCGCTCAGGACCGTTCGCGAGCGGAGGGCGAACGGGCTCAGGATGACATCCTCGGAACGTTTTTCAACAAACTGTTAAAGCCCAGGGCTAAAATCGAGCACGCTTGCGTTGCTTTCAAGCCGTGCCCTGTGTCATAGAGATCCATCGCAATCAACCTCGCCCTTGATCATCTTGCTGACAAAGGCCACCCGTCATGATAAGCCCGTTCGCCTGCCATTCCGAGCCCCGCACCCGTCATTCCGAGTCCCGATGGGGTTCATCGGGACGAGGAATCTGCTTTTAGGAGTTTGTTGAAAAACCCGGGAATTTGTCATCCTGAGGAGCCGTAGGCGACGAAGAGCCTACCCTGAGCATCGCGAAGGGATCTCTGCATTTCGTTCTTTCTCCAAATGCCGGGATGCTTCGCGGAGTTTACCCTGAGCGAAGCGAACGGGCTCAGGATGACATGTCCAAATCGTTTTTCAACAAACTCTTAGGTTTCGTGCGCCCAGCGCGGACCCGCCGCCATTGGCTCGCGAGTCCTTTGCCGCGGCTGGCGCAGACGCTCGCCATTGGCCGTCTGCGGTCTCGCGAAGCGAGTCGTTCACACCGCCGCACGCTAGTCCCTTCGGGAAATCGCAGCCCCCAAAAAACGGGGTCTGCGCCAGCCGGCGCGTCGGGTTCGATAGCCCCGCCAGGGGCGGAAGATTTTAGCCCAGGGCGTAAGCCCTGGGAACGAAGCCCTCACCCACCGCTTCGCGGTCCCCCCTCTCCCGCCGGGAGAGGGCTGGGGTGAGGGAATCGCTCATTCACCCACGGCTTGCGCCGTGGGCTAAATTCTGCCGCTCCTTCCGGAGCTTGCTCACGCTGCAAACTTCCGTTACGGAGCTGGTAGCTGGTAGCCACAGTCAGTGCCTTTCTGACTGTGGGCCGTTTGAAACGGGACGAACCAGCGGTCAATCAGAAACCCGATTGACCGTGGCTATCAACTCGTCCCTGCTGGCCATGCACCGGTTCGCCTGATCGCACACATCGCAAAACCGCGATGTATGCGCCACCCGCGCCTTTAGGT
>DATKQU010000180.1:0-17067 GCA_035532595.1 Terriglobia bacterium
GCAGGCCCTTGTCCTCCACGAACCACTCGACGGTTTCGCCGCGGGTGAACTCCATGGCTTGGGCCAGAGCGGAAGGAAAATTGATGTACCACTGCTCGCTGGCTGGGCGCTTGATGAGCTGAACCTTGGTCGGGAATCCCAAGGGAGAAGCCTCCTTTGCCATATCTAGTCATACCACTAGATAGCAAAAGATCGGCTCTTCCGCAAGAACAAAGTTTCCCAAGGCGCTCGTCTAGTTAAAGGCCAAAGTCCAGGCACCCGGCTTCCAACTATAAGGGTGCCCGAGGGACGAGGGCGGGTGAGGGGGGGCTTTTTCACATCACTGCCGACTACGCTCAGGCCCCTTCGAGGGGCCGACCGTCATAAAGCCTCCAGCTCTGCCGGAGGATACCTACGGTCCCGGCAGAGCCGAGCGGAGTTTCTCCGGCGGCCCATCCGGAAGGCTATTCATGCGCAAGCGCATTCTTCACTTGACGGGTTTTGTGCTGGCGGGAGGTTCGAGCCGGCGCATGGGGCGAGCCAAGGCAGGGCTGATCCTGCAAGGCCAAACCATGCTGGCGCGCCAGGCGCGCCTGCTTGGGCGAGTGGCGGGCCGGGTTGCCGTCGTGGGCTTCCACCCGGAGGATGACAAGGATTTGGAGGTTCCCATGATTCCGGACGAACTGCCTGGCCGGGGGCCGCTGGGTGGAATCTATACGGGCCTATTGCAGACTGGCACGGAGTACAATTTATTTCTGGGGTGTGACATGCCTTTCGTCAACCGCCGGTTGCTCCGCTGCGTGGCCCAACGCGCTTTTGAAACGGGGGCTGACGCCACCGTCGCGGAGTCCAGCGACGGCCGCTTGCAGACGCTCTGCGCGGTGTATCGACGGCGAGCGCGCTGGGCGGTTCGCGCAAGCCTTGCCGCGGGAGACAATAAGCTCAGGAGTTTCTTCTCCAAAGTAGATTGTGAAATCATCCCCTGGCGGGACTTGGCTCGGGCGGGCTTTTTGCCCTCGATGTTTGATAACATGAACGCTCCGGCTGATTACGAATCGGCCCGGAAAAGACTTGAGCCATCCCCGGGAACGACTGCCTGACGGCGCCGCCGGGGGCAACGGTTGATAGGCAGCGGCAGTGGGAAGGGATTATGCCTGAAGAGGGAAGCAGGGAAGGGCGCGAGCAGCTGTATATCAAGTTCAGCCACGTCTACAAATCTTTCGACGATCTGCCCGTCCTGATCGACGTCAACTTTGAAGTCCAGCGCGGTGAGATGGTGGTGGTGTTGGGCCGGAGCGGCGTGGGCAAGAGTGTGACGCTGAAGCATATCATGGGGTTCTTACAGCCCGACGCCGGAGAGGTTTTTGTGGCGGGGCGGGAAGTATCAAAGATGACGGAGGCGGAGCTTTTTGATGTGCGGCGCTGCGTAACCATGGTTTTCCAGTCCGGAGCCCTCTTTGATTCGCTGACCGTGGCTGAAAACGTCGCCTACCCGCTGCGCGAGCGGTCCGTGCGCGGAGACAATCTCAGCGAAGGCGAGATCCAGGCGCGGGTGGATGAGCTTCTCTCGCTGGTGGAGTTGAATGATTTTCGGGATGTGATGCCTTCGGATTTGAGCACCGGCATGAAGCGCGCCGTGGCCATTGCGCGTTCGCTCGCCGCCGATCCGAAAGCCATCCTTTACGACGAGCCCACCACTATGGTGGACCCTTTGATGGCGCAGACCATCGGCGACTTAATCCTGAAGCTCAAAAAGCAGACCGGCCTGACTTCCGTGGTGGTCACCCACGACATGAAACTGGCCCGCAAGCTGGCTGATCGCATCGTTTTCCTGGTGGACGGCCGGGTGGCTTATTTTGGCCCTGTGCGAGAACTCGATGATTCCGCCGAAACGGTCATCCAGGACTTTATCCGCCTGGACGAAGTTTCTCTCCTGCCGGAAGCTTCTTCGTAGCCGCGCGGCAGTTGCTTGCGCGGCAGACCAACCAAAGAAAGCCAGAGCGAGAAGGGCCAGTCCGAAGGCGGCGCTTCTTTTCTTTCCGCGCATGGCTTAGGTGGACGAGGAGTTCGGCGGCGCCGCCTTGCCGGAAGGCAGGGCCTTGGCTTTGCCGGCGCCCGCCGCATGTGCGTCGTGGGTTCCAAAGCGAATCTCCATGGCGGTATCCCTGGGAAACACAACATCGCTTCCGCGCGCCATCAGGTGCGAATACACGGACCAGGCAGCCCCGTAAAACGCAAACCCGGCCGTGAGCGCCTGCGAGCGCGCGGCCATGGCCACCACGCTACCGACCAGCCCGAGGCCCACGCCGCCCCGCACGGCTCCCCCGGCAACGTCGCTCCCTCCGGAACCCTCCTGGATGGCCCGCTGCCCGGAATCTCCGTCGATGGAGGAACTGGCCAGCAGGACGTCGATCGCGGGCATGACGAACTTCGTCTTGGAAGTGGTCGCGTGCGCGCCGCCTTCCGAGTCGATCTTCAAGTGATCCGCCTTCGGCACGTTGGCGGCGTGAAGCCCGGCTTCCACCTGGCGGGTGACTCCCTGCGGCAACTGGACGCGCCGGAAGGTGAAGCGCAGCCGCCCGTTCCGGTTGAGGTGGCGGGCCGGCACGGCCTCGGTGACAAAGCCTTCCAGGCGCGCGCCCTGGGGCAGAATCAACTGCTGCTGGCTGGAAAAAACCGGCTGGGACACTACCGCCTCGACCGCGGATCCTTTGTGGTCCGTCGCGGAACTCAAGGGAGTCGCCAGCCAAACGTGCACGATGCTGCCAGGCGGGATTTCAGATCCGACCTTTTCCAATTCCTTTTCGGAGCAGTCTTCCGTGCCCAGTTCCAACGGAGTTTTGAGCTGCGCGAAGAATTGCGTTCCCGCTTTGATCGACTGCCGGTGATAAGGCAGTTCGGCCGAAAGCTGAGCCGAAAGCATTCCTTCCAGCCGCTTGAATTTGCCGGGAGCTTCGATGGCCTGGATGGCGGCCTTTTTCTGCTGCTGGATTTGCTGCCGGGCCTCGGCGACCTTGCCGTGCACGAGTCCCGGTTTCTTTTTCGCGGCGCCGCCCGCTTCCAGGCGCACCACGTTTCCTTCTCCCTGGGAAACCACCGTCTCAATCGGCAGGCGCTTGCCGTTCTTGAGCGTCAAGCTGGTGAACTCGAGGTGCACTGTGTGGAAGGGAGTGAAGTTTCCATTGGCCAGGGCGCCGATCCGCCGGCCCTTCGAGATAGGGTCAATCTTGGTGACGCGGCCCTGAATTTTGCTCCCGGAGGGAATTACTTCGCGGTCGAAGACGTAAACGGGATCGAGCACTCTTCCTTCCACCGGCGCGCCCGCGTGCTTGACGCGCACGGACTTCACCAGCGCCACGCGAATCGGCACTCCCTTCTGGATGGTCAGAGGAATGACCCTGTCTTGTTTCAGAGGCTGTTGGGGAGGGGATTGGGCCGCGCCGAGCGAGGCAATCAGGAGAATGATTCCAAGACAGGAAAGGGGCTTTCCTGAGTGCATTGCGAGCCTCCTCAGTAGCGGCAGCATCTCAAACGCGTTCGCCTTATTCCGGCAACGGGGCTGCGGGCTGAGCGTGGATAGCGATTTTCAAGCTTGCCGATTCATTGAGATGGAGGAAAGCCGTTTGGGCGCTGCCGATGCGGCATCACCGCGGAACATGTGGGTTGTTCCAGACCATCGTGGGAGAGTCATGCCCCTGCCGCGGGCCCGGACTTTACGGCTTTCTAATTCGTGTTGGCGACCGTGTTGGCGGAAACAGGCATCTCGCGAGCGCCTACGTTCCGGTCGACGACGAAGGTTAAATGCGTGCCCTGGAGAAGAACGAGAGGTTTTTCGTGTTTGAAAACGTTGTAGATCAACGCCGCGCCCGCCCCAATGGCCGCGCCGTACCCCAAATCCGCCCCAAAGCTGGGACCGCCGCAGTTGCCATAATACTGGCAATCGATTTCGTGCCCCATGCCCACCGTAGCGCCCGCCCCGGCGCCCATAGCCCCTGCAATCGCCGCGCCCTTGAGCGCGCTCTTGGCGCTCTTGCCGCACCCCTTGATGGTGCCTTCGGAATCGTTGGCGGTCTTGGCGCAGGGACTTCCCTGCGCGTCCTCGAGCGTGCCGTTCAACAGGAACTCCGCGCCGTCCTCGGTGGTGATGTCATCCAGGACGATGCGCATTTCTCCCACGCCTTTGATCCGCTTCGACTGTTTAAGCATGACCACGTGGCCGTCCACCAGGCTCCCCCGGGGAACGGCGATCTTGCCGTCGCTCATCACCGGTTGCTCAACGAATCCCGTGAATTTGTCTCCAGACTTGTTGGTTTTGGAAGTCAGGGTGGTTTGCAGCCGCACGTGCAGCGAGCTGCCCGCCTGCAGCAGCAATCCGCGATAAGCTTTGGAGGGCGCCGCCGTGCTGGCGAGGCTCTCTTTGGCCGGAGCGTTGCTCTCAACCTCCGGACCTTTGGCTGTGCTGCTCGTGGCATTGCCGTTGCCGCTCTGGGCGGCCACCACGAGGGCAGGGAGGACCCATGCCAACAACAGAGCCGTTCCCAGGGACCGCAGTGCTGATCTCATAAGTTTTCTCCGTCCGATTACCCTATAGCGCTCAGCCGGCCTGTGCTCTCTTACTCTGCCTTTGGACCTACTATGCACCCGCACGAGATCGTTTGCAAGCCTCAGCCTCTGTGCCTATTGGATTCTTCCGGAGCCTGCAAGGTTGCACCCTCGCAAGGGCAGTTTTGAAGCCCCTCGGCCGTTGTAGCGGCGTCTGCGATCGCCGGTCTTTGCTCGTAGTAGTGCCGATCTCGCCCTTGAGGTCTGCGGCCTTTAGCAGTTTGTTGAAAAACCCAGGAATTTGTCATCCTGAGGAGCCGCAGGCGACGGAGAGCCTGCCCTGAGCATCGCGAAGGGATCTCTGTATTCCGTTCTTTCTACAAATGCTGGGATGCTTCGCGGAGTTTACCCTGAGCGAAGCGAACGGGCTCAGCATGACATGTCCAAAACGTTTTTCAACAAACTCATAGCTCTGTGTGCAATTCTTTTCCCGCCTAGTCAGAAGCGGGCGAAAGGCTTTAGGATAGGGCATGACCTCCAAGGCCACCATGACGCTCGACCGCGTGCTTTCCCGTTACGGGATTGCCTCGCGCACCGCCGCGCGGGAGGCCATCCGCGCCGGCCGCCTGAAAGTGAACGGCAAGGTCGAGCGCGACCCGGAGCGCTGGGTCGAGCCGCAGCGCGATGTGGTGGAGTTCGACGGCAGGCGGCTCCGCCCCGTCGAGAGGAGTTACCTGCTGCTCTACAAACCCAAAGGAGTGATTACCAGCCACGGCGATCCGGGGGGCCGCAAGACGATTTACGACCTGCTCGGCGCGGAAGGCGGCTGGGTGGCCCCCGTAGGGCGCCTGGACAAAGATACTTCCGGGCTGCTGTTGCTCACCAATGACACGGAATTCGGCCACGCCGTGATGAGCCCGGAATCGCAAATCCCCAAGACCTATATGGCCAAGATCAACGCGCTGCTCAGTGACGATGTGATTGCGCAGCTTGCCCGCGGCATCGAAATGAAGCGCGGCGATTACGCGCGGCCGCAAAGCGTGCGCCGCCTGGAAGACCGCGGAAAATATACCTGGCTCGAAATCGTGCTCACGGAAGGCAAGAACCGCGAAGTGCGGCGCATGGTGGAGGCGGTCGGCTTTAAAGTTTTGAAGCTCGTCCGCACCCGCATCGGCCCCCTGATGCTCAAGGGACTCGAAGTCGGGAAGTGGCGCAATCTCACTCACCGCGAGATCGCCGCGCTGCGCGACCGGTAGCCGCAACGTTTCCATCGCGCCCTTTCTGTAGCGGCGATCTATGATCGCCGGTCCCTGGGGATTGCAGCGGCGAGCGCCGGCAAGCACGACTTGCCTGCTCGGCGTTTTTGCTGTAGCGGCGCTCTATGAGCGCCGGCTTTTGGAGGAAGAACTTTTCGGAGAAGAACCGGCGAACATAGTTCGCCGCTACAGAGGGCCGACAAACATCTTGACAAAACGACGCTAGTTTGCTAGCCTTGCGGGGAGTGATTGGCCCGAGGACGCGGCCCCCTATGGAAATTGGGCTTGTAGAGACGCCCCGCTGGGGCGTCTCAGAACCGAGACGTTCCAGCGGAACGTCTCTACAAAAACCGGCGGCGAGAAGGGCCGAAGAACCGCAACCTAAAGGGACGCGCGACAAAAAATGGATAAGATAATGAAAAATATGGAAGTTTGTTTTCAAATGGCCAAAAACAGCGAAAAGAAAAAATGCATTTTTTCAAAAACGAAGCTAATAAGTTATTGAAAACAAAGGATCGGCATCAAAAACGAAGCTAAAACTAACCTAAAACGAAGCTAGCCAAGTTATTGAAAATACGTAGCAGCAAATAAAACGAACCGAAAACGAAGCTGGCTAAGTTATTGAAAATGCGTAGAACGGCAAAACGAACCTAAAAACCAGATCGAAGGTCTCCTGCCCGGGCGCCTGCCATCCGCAAACCCGCCGTCAGAGGCCTTCCTAGCCTGCCGATAAAGCCGCAATGAGAAGAGGCGGTCGCCGCTACGCTTCAAAAAGCGAGGCTACAAAATCTTGCGGGCTGAAGGGAATCAAGTCTTCCACCTTCTCACCGATGCCGACAAACTGGATGGGCAGGCCAAGCTCGCGGGCGATGGCGACGATCACGCCGCCCTTGGCCGTGCCATCGAGCTTGGTGAGGATGATGCCGGTGGCTCCGGATTGCTCGGTGAACTGGCGCGCCTGGGCTAGGCCGTTCTGTCCGGTGGTGGCGTCGATCACCAGGAGGACCTGGTGGGGAGCGTCAGGGACTTCGCGGGAAGCGATGCGGCACATCTTGCCGAGTTCGGACATCAGATTGTGCTTGGTGTGCAGCCGCCCGGCCGTATCCACGATGACCGGATCGAACTGCCGGGACTTGGCGGCGCGCAAGGCGTCAAACACCACCGCCGAAGGGTCTGCGCCCGGCTTCTGCTTGATCACTTCAAGGTTCAATCGCGAAGCCCAAACGTCCAGTTGCTCGATGGCGGCGGCGCGGAAGGTATCGGCGGCGGCGAGCAGAGGGCGGCGGCCTTGCTCGAGATAATGCCGCGCCAGCTTGGCGATGCTGGTGGTCTTGCCGACTCCGTTGACGCCCACCACAAAGATCACTTCCGGCTGGCCCGAGGGCGGATGCTTCACCGCGGCGCGGCTGCCCGCGCCGTTCTGGAGGTTCTCAAGGATCTTGAGGATTTCCCGTTCGACCGCGCCGCGAATTTGCCGGGGCTCTTGGAGCTTGCCGCGGCTCGACTGCGCGCGCAGATCGGCCAGGATATCTCCGGAGGTCTTGACGCCCAGGTCAGCCATGATCAGCGTGGCCTCCAGGTCGTCGAGCAGGGCCGGATCGATCTTCTGCTTGCTTTCCGTGATCTGATCGAGGCGATCGACAAACTGCGTCTTGGTGGATGCCACTGCCTGTTTCAGCCGCTTGAACAGACCTGACTTTTCTTCCTGCGGGCCAAAGAGGGTTTGAACCATAGGTTTTATTGTATCGCAAGTCGGGCGAGGTTAGGCGTTGGCCTGAGATACGGGAATCAAGCTGTGTCGCTGACTTTCAAACTTCTGAAGCCCTCCCTTGCCGTGCGCGGAGTCCAGAGCGTCCACCACGATGGGATCGTATCGGGTGCCGGCATGCTTCTTGAGGATTTCAATGGCGGTGGGGAAGTCGCGCCCGGCCTGGTAAGGGCGGTCCGTGGTGATCGCGTCAAAAGTGTCCGCCACCGCGATGACCCTGACCATCAGGGGAAGCTCATCGCCCTGGAGGCCGTCCGGGTAGCCTGAGCCGTCCAGGGATTCGTGGTGCCAGCGGATGCCGGGCAGCGTGTCCGCGAGCTGGGCCACCTGGCGAACGATTTCAAACCCGATGATCGTATGGCGCTTCATCTGATCGAATTCCTCGTCGGTTAGCACGCCGGGCTTATTCAGAACACGGTCGTCAACGCCGATTTTGCCGACGTCGTGCAAAGTGGCGGAAACGCGCACCCTCTCGATTTCTTCCTCGTCGAGGCCCAGCTCCTTGGCGAGAATCACCGAGTACTGCGAGACGCGGGCGGAATGTCCTTTGGTGTACGGGTCCTTGGCGTCCACGGCGGCGGCAATCATCTCGATCGAGTCGATGAAAAGCTGCCGGTTCTGTTCCGAAGCGGTTTTCAGGTCGCTGATGTATTGCTGGATGTCGGCGGCCATCAGGTTGAAGCCCTCCGCCAGTTCGCCGATTTCGGTGCGGCTGCGCACATCGGCGCGAATGCTGAAGTCGCGGCGCGCGATGGCGCGGGCCGTTTGGGTGAGCTGGTCAATGGGCCGGGTGATCGACTTGGCGGCAAAGACCGCCACCGCCAGGCTGATGAGAATTACCAACAGGCCGAGCCGGATGGCGGCCCCCCGCATTTCGTTCACGGTCATGAAGGCGTCGCTCTTTTTCTTCTGTAGGATCACGCCCCAGCGGCCGTCGAGGGTGGGGGAATAGGTGCCCAGCATGGGGACGACCTTGCCGCCTTGAATCAAGTCGAATTCCGAAGTTTCCGTGAGCTGCGAACGGCCGCGCCAGCTCAGGAATTTCTGGACGATCGGGACGTTGGCCATGTCAACTCCGGCCACGTTCTTTTCAAGATTATTGGATGCGACGACGCGCCCGGAATTGTCCACGACGTAGGCTTCCAGTCCCAGACGGCTCGATTCGCGCAGCTCCTGCGTGAGCGGCTTGAGGGTCACCGCGGCGGCCACCATGCCGCGAAAAGCGTTTTGGGCCTGCAGAGGCCTGGCGATTACCATCACCAGTTCGCTGCCTTCAGATCCCATCACGGTCAAAGGATTGCTTTCATACTGCTGGCCCTGGCGCGCGGCAAGGAAGGCGGCCTCCAGGGTTTTTCGAACGAACGTATCGGCGCCCACATTCATGCCGCTGGTCTGAGTTGCCTGGGCCCCGCGGCCGCGCGCTTCCTGGTTCAGCACGGTGACGTAGATGACGCCGGGACGATCCGCGATGTAATCCTCCAGGGCCTTTTGCAGGCGCGAGTCGGTTTCGTAGCGGGCATTGTCTATCCGAAGCGCCAGCGGGGAGAGGACATCGAAGAGTTCTTTCACTTGCTGCTGAATGTTCTGCATGTAAAGCGAGATCTGCTGGGCGAGGGATTTCGAAAGGATGGTTTGCAGCACCTTCTCCTGGGTTTCCAGGCGCTCCTTGTTTGTCTCCACCATGCGGTTTCCGAAAAACCAGAGCGGCAGAACGCTGAGGGTCACGAGCATCAGCAGCAGAATGTATTGGATTTTCAGCCGCCGGCGGTGGGTGGGTCTGGTCACGCATTTCTACCTATGTCATAGGTAAACGTCGGGTTAAGGCCGGCAAAACTTGAGAGCCGGAATCCCGGCGGCGCGGATGTTCCGGCAGACGAAGCGAGGAGCGAAACAGCGGCGTGATATACTGAAGCAAGTCGGGGCGTTCAAATCAGAACAACCTGCCGGGAGGAATGGAACAATGGGGATGTATCCAGAAGTGATGGTTCAACCGATGCGCGCGGAGCTTACAAGGATTGGATTCCAGGAAATGCGGACCCCGTCCGAGGTGGATTCCTTGCTGGGCAAGGCCCAGGGAACCACGCTGGTGGTGGTCAACTCGATTTGCGGCTGCGCGGCCGGGAAGGCCCGGCCAGGAGTGGCGCTGGCTTTGCGCAATCCCGTTCGCCCGGAAGTCCTGACGACCGTGTTTGCCGGACAGGATCCAGAAGCCACTGAGCGCGCGCGCAGCTACTTCCAGGAATACCCGCCCTCTTCTCCCTCCATTGCCTTGATGCGGGATGGCAAGGCTGTCTTCATGCTGGAGCGCCACCAGATCGAAGGCCGCATGCCGGAAGAAATCTCCGCGCAACTGACCGCTGCCTTCGACCGCTTCTGCGCTCAAGCCGATTCCAAGGTGACGGCTTAACCCTTAGCATAGAACTGACTCGCTGGAGCCTTCTTGGAAGATGCCAGCAGGCGTTTTGGCCCCGCAGGGGGTGGGCTGTTTCTCTCCTGCTACGGGAAACGAGCGACCTTCTGGTACTGGGCTCCTTGCGGGGTCAGCGTGCTTTCCCACAGGAAGAATTCCGAGACTTCAAGGTCGCCCAGAACGGCATCGCCATGCCCTTCAAGAAGCGCCTCAAGTTTCGGCTGCCGGCAGGAAAGTCTGAAGCGCGCGAGGGTCAGGTGGGGGCTGAAGGCGCGCTTGTCCGGCACAAAACCCAATGGCGTCAGGCTTGTCTCAACGCGAGCCGCAAGCTGGGCAAGCGGAGGAGACACATCGACTCCTGCCCAGAAGACGTGCGGACGCGAGGCCTCCGGAAAAAACCCAAATCCCTTGACCTGAACCCTGAAAGGTTCAAATCGGCCGATTTCTCTCAGAGCTCTTTTCACCCCCGCCACTTGATGGTCCGATATTTCTCCCAGGAATTTCAGAGTCAGGTGAATCCCTTCCGGGCGCGTCCAGCCCGCATCCGCCGCCGCGCCCTTGAACCGCGCTTGCTCGGCGGCAAGCACTTCGCGAATCTCTTCCGGCAACTCGATCGCGACAAAGGTTCGAATAAATTTCCTCCGCTCCTACTGATGTTTACAAAATATAGTGACGACGTTCTTTGTAGCGCCGCTCGATGAGCGGCGAAAGACGCGGGTCATAGACCCGCGCTACAGTAATAGTTGTCACTATATTTTGTAACTCTCAATAATGGCGCAAGCGGCGGCGCAGCATTTCGAGCGCGAACTGGGAAGAAAGCGTGCGAACGCGCTCGCGGTTGCCGGGAAAGCGGAATTCGCGCACTTCCGTGCCGCGTTCGTCGGCGAGCCCAATGAACACCAGCCCCACCGGCTTCTGAGGAGTGCCGCCGCTCGGTCCCGCAATCCCGGTGATGCCCAAGCCGATGGAGGCGTTGGTGCGGCGCCGGATGCCTTCCGCGAGGGCTTGGGCTACGGGCCTGGAGACCGCCCCGTACTTTTCCAGCAGGGAAGCGGGCACGCCCGCGAGCTTGTTCTTCAGCTCGTTGCTGTAACAGACTGCGCCGCCCAGGAAAAAGTCGGAGCTTCCGGGCACGCGCGTCAGGCGTTCGCTCACCAGGCCGCCCGTGCAACTCTCCGCGGTGGCCAAGGTTTTCTGTTTCATCACGAGATACATGCCAACAACTTCTTCGATGGTTTCTCCGCGCGTGGAGAAGATGTGGTCGCCGAGCGCCAGCTCGATCTTTTCGCTGACCTCGGTGAGGAGTCCTTCCGCTTCCTCCTCGCTTGGAGCGTGGGCGCGAAGATGAACCTCGATGGCGCCGGAAGTGGAAAGGATGGTGGTGACGGGATTCTGGTAGGGCTTGTAAAGCGGCGCGATCCGCGCATCGACTTCAGACTCCGGCAATCCCATGACCATCAAAACTCGGGTCCGAATCCGGTCGCCCGAAACCAGATTCTTCAGGCGCGGCAGGCACTGCGCGTCGAAAAGCCCTTTGAGTTCCTGCGGCGGCCCGGGAAGCATCACGACAACCTTGCCCTCGTGCTCGATCCAGATTCCCGGCGCGGTGCCGTTCTTGTTTTCGAGCCACACGGCGCCTTCGGGGATGAGCGCCTGGCGCATGTTGTTTGGAGGCATCTCGCGGCCCGTGCGGGCATAACGGGCGGCGATGCGCTCAACGATTTCCGGAACCTCCAGCAGGGAACGGTGGAGAACCTCCGCGACAACCTGGCGGTTGATATCGTCCTCGGTCGGCCCCAGGCCTCCGATGAGGATGATCAAGGCGCTGCGAGCCAGAGCGGAACTGAAGGCGGCGCTCAGGTGCTCTGGAACGTCGCCCACGACGGTCTTAAACCGGACTTCAATCCCGATGGAATTGAGCTTCTCGGTCAGATAAAGGGAGTTGGTATCCTGGCGAAAAGGGGTGAGAAGTTCGGAGCCGACGGCGATGATTTCAGCATCCATCGAGACTTAGTGAAAAGCGGCTCGTGACCCATGCCGGGTGCAGCTGAGCAGCACTCTGCAGAACCTTCGGCAAATTTCGCGCGATTGACGCCCCGCCGCTATATCAGGGGCTTGCCTTCGATGCCCAGGAACAATTCGATCAAACCGTTGTTCGTCGCCACGATCATGGAGCGCCGGGGCGTGAAGGCGAGCCCCACCATGTCGTTTCCGGAGGCCAGCAGTTCCGCGGCTCCGCCTGCCGTGAGCCGCACGATTCCGCGGCGTCCGCAGAGCGAGGCGGCAACGTAGAGATTTCCCGCAGCGTCAAACGCCAGTCCTTGAGGACGCCCGAGGCCGCGATAGAAAGTGGCAACCATACCATCCGGCGAGATTCGATAGACCTGATCGAAGCTCGAGGTGGTGGGGCCGGAGACGTAAAGATGGCCGTCCGGTCCGAAGGCCAGATGGTAAGCGGAGACGCTGGGTTCGATCGTCGCGAAAACGAAGGTCTGCCGGTCGCTGCTGATTTTGAAAATAGTGCCCGTGCGATCGCCCACATACAGGTTTCCCGCCTGATCGAAGGCCAGCCCCGTCGCCGTGCCCATGCCTTCCGCGTACACGGAGTGTTGCGCGTCAGGGTTGACCTGATAGACCGTGCCATCCAGACGGCTGGAAATATACAGCATCCCCTCGCGGTCGAAGGCGAGCCCGGTGGGGTTCACCAGGTCGTTCAGAAACGGCCGCACCGCATGCTGGGTGTCAATCTTAAAGACCGAAGCCGGAACCTTCTGCCCGCGGCTGCCGCTGAAAGTCGAGTAGATGTTTCCTGCCGCATCGATGGCGGGATTCGAGACCGGATGAAGCGTATCGGTTACTGGAAGCCCGACCGCTACCGGCACGGGAGGCGTGACGGCCTTGCCGGTGTCAACCGTGAGACTCCCGCTCGAGGCTCCCTCGGGGACGCGGACCACCAGCCGGTTCGCAGAACTCAGCAAGACCGTTCCAGGCTCTCCCCCGAACCGCACGGTGGGACGCGTGCTGCCATTGTGCACCAATCTTTTTCCCCAGATGGAAATTTCACCGCCGGGAATCGCAGCCTGCGGGGCTACTTTTTCGATCTGAGGACTTTCCGCGGTCCTACTCTTCTTATCCATAGGCTTGCTGGATTGGCTGTCTCATTTCCCACTCATTCAGCGAACGACGCGTCCGAGCAGGGTAACGACGACTAATGCGTAAATCCCCGCCACAACATCATCTACCATGATACCCCAACCTGCCGTTAAGCGCTCCGCGCTCCGCGCCGGAAAGGGCTTGACAATGTCAAAGAGTCTGAAAAGTCCAAACCCCACCAGGAGCAGCTTCCAGGAGGCGTGAGGGTGAAGCAAGAACGCCACCATCTGCCCCACCACTTCGTCGATGACGACATGGCCCGGGTCTTTCCGGCCAAAGAACTTCTCGCTCAGGCCCGCCGACCACACTCCGACGACGAATAGCCCGCCCGCCGCCAAGGCCAGCAGGACGGCCCGATGCGTTTGCCCAAAAGGAATCGTATCGAGCGCCGCGACCAGACCCAGTCCAACGGCGGAGCCGACCGTTCCCGGGGCATAGGGGAAATAACCCGCGCCGCCAACCGTCGCGATCCAGACCGCAGGAGAACGCCGCTTTTCAGCCACCGTCTTCTTCGGGACCTTCTGTTGAGTTCTCCATGCGGCCATTCTCCTTGACCCCGGACGTGTCCGGAACTCGATACCGGCCTTCCAGCCAATTGCCAAGGTCGAGCAACTTGCAGCGTTCGCTGCAAAACGGCCGGTAAGGATTGCCTTCGAACCGGGTTTCCTTCTTACAGATGGGGCACCGCATGGTTGCTCGTCGCAGTCTGTGTCACCGGGGGCTGAATTTGGATCAAATCCTGTCTCGGCTCCCGGGCATTCGCTCCCATTTCGGAGTTGCCGAAGACTTCTGTTTCCAGTCGCGCCACCAGGTCGTAATCCGCGCTATCGGTAATGGTGGCCCAACGGAACTGGCCCGGCCGAGGTTCCGCCCCCACAAAATCGTTGATGTAAACCTGGCCGTCAATGCCGGGCGCTTGAGATTCCAGCCTGCCCCGAAACAGCCAGTCGGTTTCTTCCGATGGGCCCTCGACGAGGACCGGAAGAACGCTCCCGACCCTTGGGCGCAGCTTGCGGCGCGAAATCTTGCGTTGCGCCGCCATCAGTTTCTGACGGCGCCGCCGGGCGACCGCGGGAGGAACCTGCTGGGAAAGGCCATAGGCCCCGCAAGTTTCTTCGTTGGAGTATAAAAAGACGCCCAGGTGATCGAATTCCGCCGCCTTCACAAAATCCATCAGGACCGCGAAATCCTCTTCCGTCTCGCCCGGAAAACCGACAATCATGGAGGTTCGCAAGGTTGCCTCCGGCAAAGCGGACCGGATCTTTTCCAGCATTTTGAGAAAATGCTTTCCGCTCGAGCCGCGGCGCATGGCCTTTAGCACGGGCGAGCTTGCATGCTGGAGCGGAATATCGAAGTATTTGGCCGCCTTGGGAGTTTCCGCCACCGCCTGAATCAGGGCTTCCGTCACCCGGTTGGGGTAGCAATAGAGCGAGCGCACCCAGACCAGTTCCGGGATTTTGCCCAATTCGCGAAGCAGCAGCGGGAGGCCGTCGCGGAGACCTAGGTCTTCCCCGTAGCTGGTAGTGTCCTGTCCCACCAGGGTGATTTCCCGCACCCCCAGCCGGGCGAGTTGCTCGGCCTCACGCACCACCGATTCAAAGCGCCGCGACCGGAACTGCCCGCGCATTTGCGGAATAACGCAAAAGGAGCAAGGGTGGTCGCAGCCTTCGGCAATCTTGATGTAGGCCGAATAGGAAGGCGTGGAAAGAACCCGGGGTGTGAATTCGTGATAGAGATAAGGCGCGATGGGATTTTGGGACTCTCGCCCCGGGGCGCCAAATTCGCAAGCCTCGAGCACCTGCTCCAGCTCATTGGTGCCGATCACAAAGTCAACTTCCGGAATGTCTTTCAAAATCTGTTGCCGGTAGCGTTCCACCAGGCAGCCCGCCACTACCAGTTTCTTGGCCGAGCCTGATTTCTTATACTCCGCCATTTCCAGGATTGTGTTGACGGATTCTTGCTTGGCGGGTTCGATGAAGCTGCAGGTGTTGACGATCAGGATTTCCGCGTCCTCGGCGCGCGGCGTCAGTTCGTACCCTTCCCGAGCCAGCAGGCCGAGCATGACTTCGGTGTCGACAAGATTTTTGGGGCAGCCCAGGCTGACCATTCCTACTTTGGGCATGGAATCATCTTTCGGCTCAATACGCCGCGTTTCGCAGACAACATAAAAATTCTAACACAACTTCCGACCGGGAGCTTGCCGGCCCGCTCGCCTGGCCGGCCGCAGCCCGGACTCCCCGGGTGCTTTGGCGTCTCCAATGCTTGAGCCTTGGCGGGGCCGCACCGGAGGGACCCGCTATTGGCCGGTGCTGGTTTTTTTCCAGATCAGCACGCTGTTATCCGTGCTCGCCGCAAGGTAAGAGCCGTTGGGAGAAAAGCTGACCGTAGCAATCGGCGCCTGGCTCTCGCGAAGGGTTTGCGCGAGCTTACCGCCATCGACCGACCATACCCTGACGGTCTGATCCTCTCCCGCCGCGGCCACCCACTGCCCGTCTGGAGAAAACTCCGCCCAGCGCACCGGACCTTTGTTTCCCGAGAGTGTTTCGAGCAGCTTCCAGCCGGACACTGTCCAGATCCGGACCTTGCCGTCTTCGCACGCCGTGACCACCTTACTGCTGTCGCGCGAAAAGTCCATGCTCATCACGGTTCCTTGATGTCCGGGAAGGGTACCGACAAACTTATGCTCGATCAAGCGCACGACGATCGGATCTGGAGAGCCTGCCCCGGCGATTTGCGCCAGCAGCAGCCAGTGGCCGTCAGGAGAGAAAGCGTAGAGCCGCGGCTCCCGCGTCAGGTCTGGAATCTTGATTTCTCCGCCCCGGTGGCTGGCGACGCCATAGATGATGAAGGAACTGTCCTTGTACATGGCCAGGTAGTCGATGCGGGGGAAGTAAAGGGGGCGTCCAAATCCCGGCCCGGCACCGAACGCTTCCACTTTGCCGGCCAACGCGTCCTGGTCGATGTTCCATTCGAATCCCAGCAGCGGAGTTGGCACGGGGGTCTTTCCCTTTTCCTCGATGACGCCGGTGGCCAGGAGAAAAAGTATGTTGGGCGCCACAAAATTTGCCGATTGCATCGACAGATCGCGGAGGTTGGGTATTTGAGGGTGCAGGACCTTCTCAACGCTGCCATCCGTCAGACTCATGATCGCAACTTTATCTTGAACCACGACAGCCAGCCGGGAACTGTCCGGTGAAAAGGCTCCGGCGGGGGAATAATTCAAGGCCAGATGGCCCTCCGAGCGACCGTTGTTGACCCACGCGAAGCTCTGGGAGGTGGACGGAACGGTTTCAACTTGGGCAGCCGGGGGACCGGCGTTCAGGATGGATGCGCCACCAAGAAGAGCCAGGCAGACTCCCAGGCCGGGCAGCCAGGCCAGCTCCTTACCCAGAATGTTGTTAAGAATGTTCAAACGATTTCTCCTTGCGCGAGCCGCTTGACCAGTTCGCGATCAGCTTCGAGAAAACTGTACCGGATAAGATTGCCGCGAGGCGCCCATTCAATCGCCTCGAACACGCGGTTGGAGGGTTCTCCCCGGCAGGACTTGATCAGAAAAAAGGCCACTTCGACGTAGCGGTCTGGATATCGGTAACGCAGCCGGTAGACTTCCTCGCCGACCTCGGCTTCAATCCCCAGCTCTTCCTCAAGCTCCCGCCGCAGAGAATTCTTGAGGTCTTCGCCATCCCGAACTTTACCCCCCGGGAATTCCCACTGAAGCCCGTAGGGGTCGGAGCGGTGCCGCTGGCAAATCAGGATTTCTTTCCCCCGGAGTACGATTCCTGCGGTTACCAGAATGGGTTTTCCCTCACTCATCGGAAGATGCCATTCTATCAGACCTTGGGGGTTAGAGTCGGGGCAGGAAGATGCGGGATGCTGCCGGCCCTTAGCGAGCCAGCCTTGCGGAGGCGGCCATCTGTTTCAATAGCTCGTTGCTGAGGTGCGCGTCCTGGCCTCTTTCC
>DATKQU010000181.1:0-8708 GCA_035532595.1 Terriglobia bacterium
ACGGCACACACGGCAGTGCCGTGGCTACCGTCCACGGTCAACCACGGGACGTTTGGCCCATGGGCTACCACCTTTCGCCCCTCCGGGGCTCGCGAGGATTCTAACGGCGATTGATTCCCACGGCTTGCGCCGTGGGCTAAAGTCTATCGGCCCTCTGGGCCTGGGGTCCGTTCGAAGCTGGGCGGCGGCGAAGGAAGCCCACGGTCAACCAAAGAACATTTGACCGTGGCTACCATCTGCCAACTGCGCGCCAAGCAGCCCCCGGAGGGGCAAAAGACTTTAGCCCATGGCGTGAGCCATGGGACAGCAGGTTCGCCACAAGCCGACCCAGCCCCCGGAGGGGGCAGAAGACTTTAGCCCACGGCGCAAGCCGTGGGACAGCGGATCGCCACAGGTGAACCCAGCCCCGGAGGGGGCGGAAGACTTTAGCCCACGGCGCAAGCCGTGGGATAGCAGGCCGTCACAGGTCAACCCAGCCCCGGAGGGGCGAAAGAAGTTACTCCCAGATATACCGCTCGTCGTACTCAATCCCATTCTTTTTGAGAAAGGTGATGAATTCCTCCTGAAACGAAAGGTGGCGGTGGTGCTTCTCCTGCTCGCGAATGTATTTAACCATCGTGGCGGCATTCGACTGGCTGACGCTGAATGCGCCGTAGCCGGTTTGCCAGGCAAAGCCCCGATGCTGGCTCCATGTCTGATGCACCCAGCGGGAGGAGTTGGTCTTCACGATGCGCAGCGCGTCGGAGACCGCCACGCTGGGCGGCAGGCACAAAAGCATGTGCACATGGTCCGGCATGGAGTTTGCGGTCATCGTTTCGCCCTGGAGCTCGCGGACGATCCCGCCCAAGTAGGCGAGCAGGTCGGGTCAGAGGTCAGGTGCGATGAGGGGTTGGCGGTCTTTGGTGCTGAAGATGACGTGGGTCAGAAGGTTCGCGAAGGTATGCGCCATGGCTTTCGCCCCTCCGGGGCTTTGGAGGATTCTAACGCCAATCGAGGTCCCACGGCTTGCGCCGTGGGCTAAAGTCTATCGGCCCTCCGGGCCTGGGGTCCGTTCGAAGCTGGGCGGTGGCGAAGAAAGCCCACGGTCAATCAAAAAACGATTGACCGTGGCTACGATCCGAAGATGGCGTGGGTCAAAAGTAGGTATGCGCCATGGCTTTCGCCCCTCCGGGGCTCGGGAGGATTCTAACGGCGATTGATTCCCACGGCTTGCGCCGTGGGCTAAAGTCTGTCGGCCCTCCGGGCCTGGGGCAGGAAAGAGCCGCACACAGGTAGAACGTGTCGGAGATTGAGACCCACCGCTCACGACGTGGGCTAAAGCGGGTAGCCACGACAGCGTTTTCTCTGTCGTGGGTTTTTGCCGAGAACGAACCCACGGCACACACAGCAGTGCCGTGGCTACCGTCTATCGGCCCTGCGGGCCTGGGATAGGAAAGAACCGCAGACCTGTAAGGCAGGTCTGCGCTACCTTTAAATCCCTTCGCACACGAAGCGCTTGGCGTGTTCTTTCAGAATACAGCGATCT
This sequence comes from Terriglobia bacterium, assembly GCA_035532595.1. Classification (GTDB taxonomy): domain Bacteria; phylum Acidobacteriota; class Terriglobia; order UBA7540; family UBA7540; genus JAMCXS01. Next base: position 1,526 of record DATKQU010000181.1, read on the forward strand.
TGGATGACCTGGAGTCCCGCCTGGCGGGCGCGCTGGGCGGCTTCTTCGTGGATTACGCCCTCTTGCATCCAAATGACTTTGGCACCCCGGTGGATGGCTGCCTCGACCACCTCGGGAACGAATTCAGAACGCCGGAAGATGACGACAACCTCAAACGCTTCAGGAACGTCTTGGAGCGTGGCATAAGCCTTTTCGCCGAGCACGGATTGTTCGTGAGGGTTGACCGGGATGATATGGTAGCCGTGGGCCTTCAGGTAGGAACAGACGCCGTGGCTGGGCCGCATGGGTTTTGACGACAAGCCGACGACGGCAAGCGTTCTGTATTGCTCCAGGATCGTCTGAATACAGTCTGGCATCCGAGACTCCCTTGAGGGTTGGGGCGAACCCTGGTCCACCCGCTCCGATTCTATGACTACAAGTCTACCGCTTTACCGCGCGTGTGGACATAGCCGCGACGCGGCGCTGGGCTTCCAAAAACTGCTCGTTGTCCTGATGTATCCCGATTGTAACGCGAAGCGAGGTCGGGAAGCCATAAAGTTTCATCGGGCGGACAATCACCCCTTCGTGCAGTAGCCGGATAAAATCCTCTTCGCAGTCGCGGCCCGTGTCGATAAGCAAAAAGTTCCCCTCCGAGGGCGTATAGCGCACCCCGGCAAGCGCTAGTTCCTCGGTCACGAATTTCATTTCCCGCGCGTTCGATTCCACCGAGCGGGCCACGTGTTCCTGGTCATCGAGCGCGGCAATCCCCGCGGCCTGAGCCAGTGAACTGGTGTTGAAGGCGGAGCGAACCAGGTTGAGAGCCTCGATCAGTTCAGGATGCCCGATGCCGTAGCCGAGGCGCAGCCCCGCGAGGCCATGGACCTTGGAGAAGGTGCGCAGCACCAGAACGTTCCTGCCGCTTCGAACGTAATCGACCGAGCGGGAATAATCCGGCTCACGAACGTATTCGTAGTAAGCCTCGTCCAGCACCACCAGGACGCGCGGCGGCAGGGCGTCAAGAAAGCGGTCCATGCCTTCGGCGGTGATCATAGTGCCGGTGGGATTGTTGGGGTTGGCGATGTAGATGACCTTGGTGCGCTCGGTGACGGCGCGGGCCATCGCCGCCAGATCCAGGCGCCCCGCCCGCAGAGGCGTCTGGACCAGGTCGGCGCCCATCACCTCAATCGCCAGGCGATAGATGTAGAAAGCAGATTGAGAGGTTATCCCCTGGTCGCCGGAGGCCAGGAAAGTCTTGGCCACCACTTCAATCAAGTCGGTCGAGCCGGCTCCCAGGATGATCTGGGCCATCTCAAGTTGATGGACTTCAGCCAGCTTTTTTCGCAGGTAGAAGCCCGCGCCATCGGGATAGAGGTTGGCCCGGTCCAGGGTTTTGCGGATCGCTTCGAGCGCTTTGGGGGAGGGGCCTAAGGGGTTTTCATTGGAAGCCAGCTTGATGGCGCTGTGTCCAAGTTCACGCTCCACTTCCTCGATCGGCTTCCCGGCAGGGTAGGGCCGCAGACGGCTCGCCCAAGGTGGCAGCAGTTCGTGAATAGATCTTCGCTTCATGCTTTTCCCGGTACGCAAGCGCTGCGAAACGCGGCGCAATCCTCCGCCGGAAGATTCTCGCAGGTTGCTGAAAAAGGGCACCCGTCATGGGGTAGGCTCCGCGAAGCATCTGCTGTATCCTTCCCGAAAGCCAACAAAGCAGATCCTTCGCAGAGTTTACCCTGAGCCCCCTCGCTTCGCTCAGGGCCATTCGCGAGCGGAGGGCGAACGGGCTCAGGATGACGCCGCGGGAGGGTTTGTTGAGCAACCCGCGGCGGCGGGTTTCAAGTTCTTCAGCCGCTCGATTTCCGACGGGTTCAGATACCGAAACTTGCCGGGCGCAAGGCCATGATCGCTCAGGAATCCAAATCGGACCCGCTTGAGTTTGACCACCCGCTGTCCGGCGCGTTCAAACATCCTGCGCACCTGATGGTAACGCCCTTCCACCAGAGTAATTTCATACCAGGGTTTCTCGCGTTCCGTATGCAACCGTATCTTGCAAGGAGCCGTGCGCCGCCCATCGAGCACAATGCCGCGTTCCAGCCGCGCCACGTCCTCGGGGGTTGGCTGCCCTTCCAACTTAACATGATAAGTTCTGGGGATTTTCGATTTCCGCGAAAGCAGGAAATTCGCCAGGTCTCCTTCGTTGGTCAGCAGCATCACCCCGGAAGAATGATAATCAAGGCGGCCGACGGGATAAACGCGCTCCTTCACTCCGCGCAGGAGGGACACGACGGTAGGACGGCCTTGGGGATCTTTTAAAGTGGAGACAAAACCCACAGGTTTGTTGAGCAAAATGACCGTGCGGCCCTGGATTCGCGGCAGGGGTTTGCCGTCCACGCGAATCTTGTCCCGGTCGGGGTCAGCCTTCGAGCCCAATTCCCTGATCGTGTGTCCGTTGACGCTGACGCGCCCCTGCACGATGAGCTCTTCGGCCTTGCGCCGCGAGGTGATGCCCGCCCCGGAAATGATTTTCTGCAGCCGCTCTTGCATGGTTCTTCCGTAGCTCTAGGGAACTGATTCATCGGGCGGAGGGAGCGTTTCCGGGGGCTCAGAATCTTCCGAGGCCGGCTCCAAGTCCTCGGCCGGGAGGGTTTGCGGTTCCGGCGAGAAGTCGCGCAAGTCGGAAGGAAGATCCGATCCCAAGGCTTGCCGGGCAAGCTCTTCGAATTCTTTCAGGCTCGGCAACTCGCCGACGTCCTTCAACCCGAAATGAACCAGAAATTCCTTTGAGGTGCGGTAGAGGATCGGCCGGCCAACCACGTTCTTCCGCCCGGCAGTGACAACGAGCTTTCTCTCGAGCAAGGTATGAATGACGCCGCCGCAATCCACGGCGCGAATTTCCTCAACCTCCGGCAAGGTGACCGGCTGGCGATAAGCGATGACAGCCAGGGTTTCCAGCGCCGGCTTGGAAAGCCGCATTAGCGGCTTCAGCCCTTTGACAAACTTTCGCAGAACCTCGTGGTGCTCGGGCTTGGAGGAAAACCGGTAACCGCCCGCCACTTGGCGAATCTCGATCCCGTGCTCCGGGCGCTCGAATTCCTGGATCAGCCCGTCGATCTTGGCCTTCACCCGCTCCCGCTCTTCCCCCTCCAGCGACTTTACGATGGCGTCGAGCGACACGGGTTCGGGCGCCACGTAGACGATGGCTTCGATCAGGGCTTTTAAGGTTTCGTCCGTAAGCATATCTTTCCGAACCTAGACCTCTCCCAGGCTTTCCTCGAGACTTGCGGCATCGACCCCTTCGACGATCTCCTCAAACTGCTTGCTCTTGACCACAGTAATAGGCGCAAAAAGATCCTGTTGACGAAGCTGGATAGCCCGCAGCCTGACCAGCTCCAGCAGCGCCAGGAGCAGCGCAATCAAGGCCTGCCGCCAGACATAACCGGCGATCAAATCTTCAAGGGGAACGGGACCCGAGCGCTCGTGCATCAGCCGCTTGACGTGCTCCAGCATCTCGCGAACGGTGATCCCTTCCCGCTTAATCTCCATCGGCGGGCGTTTCTTGGCCCGCTCGAGAATTTCCCGAAAGACCGAAATTAAATCAAAAGTGGAAACCGCCAATCCCGGCTCGTCCTCCGCCTCGGAGAACTCATCAATGCCGGGATGAGACCAGGTGGCGTCTTCCACCATCCGCTTCGATTGCAGCATCTCCGCGGCATTTTTAAACTGCTCGTGTTCCAGAAGGTGATGCACGAGTTCGGCGCGCGGGTCTTCCTCCTGCTCCTCGGTTGAGGCCGCCGGGTCAGGAGGCAAAAGCATCCGGGACTTGATGTAGATCAGGGTCGCCGCCATCAGGATGAACTCGCCCGCCACATCGATGTTTAATTCTTCCATCAGCCGGAGATAGTCGAGGTACTGCTGCGTGATCTGTGCGATGGGAATGTCATAGATGTTCAGTTGCTGCTTGCGAATCAGGTCGAGGAGCAAATCGAGCGGCCCTTCGTAAGCTTCCAGCTTCACGGGAGGCCCAGGCGTGTTAGCCCGTGTGGTTCGCCGGGCAAGCTCCGGCGTGGACTCCTGGGCAGCGTCCGCGGTGGGTTCCGGCTCTGGGGGTCGATTCTCTTCGAGCATTCAGGTTAATTTCACCGCGGCTCGCACCTCTGCCATGGTCTGCCGGGCAACCACACGAGCCTTTTGGGTTCCAGCCTCCAGCACATCCCATACCATTTGCGGTGCCTGCTCATAAATTTTGCGGCGCTCTTGGATCGGCTCAAGAAACTTGTTCAGGTGTTCAACCATTAGCTTCTTGCAGTCCACGCACCCGATCTCCGCCGTCCGGCACTCGCGGTTAACGCGTTCCACGACTTCCGGCGGAGAGAAAAGCTTGTGATGATCGAAAACCGGACACACCTCCGGATTCCCTTTGTCCCAGCGCCGCTGGCGGGCGGGATCCGTCATCATGCCAGCCACTTTCTTGCTGACCACCTCGGGGGGATCGGAAAGGAAAATCGCGTTGCCGTAGCTCTTGGACATCTTGCGCCCGTCGGTACCGCGCAGGCGCGGGCTGGGCGCCAACAAGGACTGCGGCTCCGGGAAAATGTCCTGGACGGAACCCACCCCGCTATTGAGATAATTCGCGCGATCATCAATTGAAGAGGCTCGAAAATGATCCCGAATGACATTGGCCTTTTCCGCGGGATTCTTGATCAATTTCAGTTTTAGATCGTTCCAATGTTTTATGCCGACTTGGGCTGCAACGGCATCCCAGTATTCAGCGGGTCTTTCAGGCAATAATAACTCACCGTACGCCAGGTTGAATCGCCGGGCGATTTCGCGCGTTAATTCCACGTGCGGCACCTGGTCCTCACCCACGGGAACGAAATCGGCTTTGTACATTAAGATATCGGCAGCCTGCAAGACAGGATAGCCGAGAAACCCGTAAGTATGAAGGTCGCGTCCCTGCAGGTTGTCAAGCTGCTCTTTATAGGTGGGAACGCGCTCCAGCCACCCGAGCGGCGTGATCATGCAAAAAAGCAGAAAGAGTTCTGCGTGCTCCGGCAAACGCGATTGCACAAAGAAAGTTGCTTTCTCCGGATCAAGCCCCACCGCCAGCCAGTCGGTAACCATTTCCTGGATGTTCGGCTGCAACTCCGAAGGATCGGCATAATCGGTGGTCAGCATATGCCAATCGGCGACGAAATGGTAACTCTCGTACTGGTCCTGCAATTGAACCCAGTTCTGAAGGGCGCCAACCAGATTGCCCAGGTGCAACTTTCCTGTGGGCCGCATGCCGCTAAGCACTCGCGGCCGGTTCTTTTCAGGCTGCGTCATATCGTGGAATCCCTGCTTCTCTACGAGCAGAAGGGAAGCTCGCCGTGCGCTCCCATAGATCTCATGCGATTGTTCATCGTAACATAGGTGTCACACAAACGAGAAGAATGGGATGGGGCGTGCCATCTCCAGGTCAAGGTTTGAAAGCGGAAATCAGTGTGTGATAAGCTGGCCTCCCTCAGGGGCAAGGAAGGGGCGCCGCTTGCCAATTGTTTTCAGGATGCCAGCATGAATCGACGAACATTTCTGGCGGCTGCCACCGCCGCCGTTTGGGAGGGCGTGAGCCGGACCATGAAGGCAAAAACTCCATCGATCCCAATTATTGATACCCATATTCACTTGTTTGACCCAAGGCGTCGTCAGGGAATTCCATGGCCGCCCAAGGACGATCCCGTTCTCTACAAGCCCGCCTTACCCGGTCGTTACAGACAGGTCACCGAAGGCCAGGGCATCGTGGGCGCCATTGAGGTGGAATGCAGCTCTTGGCTTGACGACAACCAGTGGGTGCTCGACGTTGCCGCCACAGACCCGATGATTGTGGGAACGGTCGGAGATCTGGAGCCGGACAAGCCCGACTTCCGCAAGCAACTCGAGCGCTTCCAACGCAACCCGCTATTTCGCGGTATTCGTTATGGAAACTTGTGGGGCCGGAACCTCAGCGCCGAACTGTCAAACCGGGGGTTTGTCGCCGGACTCAAGGAAGTAGCAAGCGCCGGGCTCGAATTTGACACCGCAAACCCCGATGTGGCCCTGATCGCCGCCGTTTTACGGATCACCGACGAGGTTCCGGACCTGCGGATTGTGATCGACCACCTGCCGCAGTATAATCCGCCCACCGAATCGCGTGCGCGCCGCGAGTACGAAGCCAATTTGCGCGAGCTTGGGAAACGGCCTCAGGTCTTCGTCAAGATGTCTGAAGTCCTTCGGCGGGTCGCTGGCCGCGTCTCACTCGATGTCGATTTCTACCGGCCGCGCCTCGATGAGCTTTGGGAGATTTTCGGCGAAGACCGATTGATGTATGGCAGTGACTGGCCGAACAGCGATCAAATTGAGACGCTTCCGCAAGAGCTGACGCTCGTCCGGAGTTACCTTGCCGGCAAAGGAACGGCGGCAGCAGAAAAAGTTTTCTGGAAGAATTCCATTGCGGCGTACCGTTGGATCAAGCGGGATGCAAGCCAGCCTGCCCTCAGTTAATCAGCACGCGGCCGGCTCGCCTTCGTCTCAGGATGCCCGCATTCAGGCAAATATGCCCAACGGCCAGTTGAAAAATTCCCTAAACCTGTCGTCTTGTGTGGACGAAGAAATTCTGCTGCACGGGAGATACCGTTGAATTTCATCTCGAGGTCACAATTGGTCTTGCTGGTGGTGGTGCTTGGACTTTCCTGCGGGGCCTGCTCCAAGACGAGCGCTCCACCGGCGGCGCAGCAGGCGTCGCCTTCCGTCAGTAAGGCGGAAACAACTTCGGACATTTGGAAATCAGAAACCACCGGCAAACAATACCGCGTCAGAATCGAGGGGGACCACTTCTATGCCGACTGGGTTGAACTTCCTCCCGCGGCTGCCCAGCGCGGCGCCTACATCCGCACAGTTTGCCAGCGGGCCGGCTCAAAGTGGGTTGGGACCTCCAGCGTTTTCATGCCCTGCACGGTTGGAGAAGGTAAGTCAGAGCACATCGCAGACACCTGTCATCTGACCCTTAAATTGGAAATTGATTCAATCAGCAAGGACCGCATTACAGGGCGCGCGCAAAGTTTGAGGAAATTCGATTGCCAGAGTTGCAAGGTGATTGAAGCCGGCTGGGCAGGTTTCGAGTGGGTCCCCGAACGCTGATCGTGTGAGTGGTGCTAATCTCCCTTGGCCGATTGCGGGCCGGGGTCAACTATCC
>DATKQU010000182.1:0-9049 GCA_035532595.1 Terriglobia bacterium
TGTCATCCTGAGCCCGTTCGCCCTCCGCTTGCGAACGGCCCTGAGAGAGAAGCGAAGGGGCTCAGGATAAACTCCGCGAAGGATCTGCTTTATGCGAAATCAAGCACTTACGAGATTCTTCGTCGCCTCCGGCTTCTCAGAATGACACGCTCAACTAGTTTTTCAACAAACTGTTAAGGAAGAAATAAAGGGAGGATGGCTCTCAAGAAATGCTGGTTTGTCCTAATTCATCTCTCCAGTACCGGACACCCTGCACGAATTGCTGCAATGATTGGCTGGCGTATTGCTCGGCATCCCCCAGATAATCCGTGAACCAGTCAGTGTTCCATCCGTACGACACCTGCCAGGTTCTCTGTTCGTTCCAGAGGTTCCGGAGCCGATGCCAATAGTAGGCGCGGTCAGCGTCCAGGTTGTCCGGCAATTCGGTCAATTTCGAGTCGATTCTGAATTCCGGCGGAGGGGTAGCCGGAAGGGATTTCTTGGGCGGGTATTTCATTTGGATGGAATGAACCGCCACATCCCAGTAGGCCAGGGCAAGGCGCTTTTCCGGCTGCTTGCGATTGTGACCCTCGTTGGGGCTGTGGTCGATAAACTCCGGCGGAGGATTCGATTGCAGGCGCAGCACCGGAAGCGTGGAACGATAGACGAAAAACACGCAGAAGCCGATCGTCAGTAACCACTTCAACAAGGACGGCTTGCGGCGCGGCTCCTTCTTCGGGAACGAGTCCTCGTCCAGGCTCTGGGAATACGGTGAATATTTCATTTGATAAGAATGTAATCGGGGCCAGATGGTTTCACAATGGGACATTGGTTCGATTAACGCACTAGCACATACTTTCGCGTGTAATAATCAGGGTTACCCCATATGGCTAACTATTGCTAAGATAGTTACTGGCGTCTCAAGATATTTCTGCGCGGCCAGACCGAGTCTCTATCCTCCCGAGCTTGTTTCATCGTGTATTTGCGGGAGGGCTCCTGGCGATGACATGCCGGATGAAGCCTTTCCTCCCGAGGCCGTCTCCTGGCCGACGGGACTCCCCAGGCTTGTCTGAACTGCCGCCTTGGTGTTTCCCTGCCTGAAAAGAAGTCCGCTGAAAGCGATCAATCTTGTTAACCTATAAATATCTCTTAATTCGAAAGGGGCGAATTCATCATGAAGGCGATTGCAATTATTCCGGGTACCAAAGACGTGCGCATCGTGGACCGGCCGGAGCCTCAATTGACCGCTCCGGACGAGATCAAGTTGCGGGTTTTGCGAGTGGGAATCTGCGGCACTGACCGCGAAGAGGTTTCCGGCGGGAGGTCGGATGCTCCTCCGGGCCAGAAAGACCTTGTCATCGGGCATGAAATGTTCGGGCAAGTGGTTGAGGCTGGAAATGGGGTGAAGGCGGCCCGAGCTGGAGATTTTGGGTGTTTTACCGTGCGGCGAGGGTGCGGGCACTGCCAGGCCTGCCGGAACGGCCGCAGCGATATGTGCTCGAGCGGCGATTATACCGAGCGGGGAATCAAGCAGCGGGATGGTTACGAAACCGAGTTGGTGGTGGACCAGGAGCAATATTTTGTGAAGGTTCCCAAGGACCAGGTGCCTTTGGGCGTGCTCTCGGAGCCCACCTCGGTGGCGGAGAAGGCCATCCACGAAGCCCTGCTGCTCCAGGCGGCGCGCCTCCACTGGTCCGGGGATCCCGACAAATGGCTGGAGGGCAAGCAGGTGCTGGTGGCCGGGCTGGGGCCCATCGGCCTGCTGGCCGCTGTCGCGCTGAGGTTGCGGGGCGCCAAAGTGCTGGGCCTGGACGTGGTGGATGCCGATTCTCTCCGGCCCTCCCTCCTGGCGCAACTGGGCGGCAAGTATGTGGATGGCAGGGAAACCAAGCCCCCCGCCCTCGATGATAGCTACGGACAGATTGATATGATTTTTGAGGCCACGGGCATTGCCCACGTGGAATTTGATTTGCTCGGGGCGCTGGGCATCAACGGGGTCTATGTCCTGACCGGCATTCCGGGTGGCGACCGGCCGCTCGAAATCGACGGAGCCGGCTTGATGCGCGCACTGGTGCTGCGCAACCAGGTGATGGTGGGAAGCGTGAATGCCAGCCGGCAGCACTTCCAGATGGCCGTCGATGACCTGGGGAAGGCGTACAAAACCTGGGGAAAGACCATCGAGCAGATCATTACCAATGTGGTTCCCTATACGGACTTTGATGACGTCCTGACCAAACATCCTGACAATGAAATCAAAGCCGCCATCGAGTGGAGCAAGCCGCAGCTTGGCTAAGGGCCGGCGCGCCTGGGTCTTCAAGATCAACACGCGGCGCGGGTGGAAGTTCGATCAATACTTCCACTCGCGCGCTCGCGGCCCTTACGAGTTGGGCGATGAAGGCTGGATCAAAAGCGCCACGAGCCTCCGCTACCTTCGCCAGGAAGTGAAGCGCGGCGACATCTTTCTCTGCTACGAAGTGGACCACAAGTGCGTGGTTGGGGTGGCGTGTGCTGCCTCAGACGGCCGCGACGCGGGGCTGGGGTCGCTGGTGGATTTCTGCCCGCCGCGGGAAGCTGTGCGCTTTGAGAAGCCTCTCACCCGGCATCCTGACCTCGATCACGTCCTGGCGTTCACGCCGCAGCGCGGCCGGGGCACGGTGCAGAAAATCGACCGCGCCGAGTTCGCCCGCCTGAAGCGCATCATGCTGCGGAAGAATCCGGCCCAAGCCGTGGCGCTCCGGCGCTTGCCGGGGTGATTCGCACGGGCGCTCCTGCGAGCGTTTCCTTCCTGCTGCCAATACGGGTCGAATCCAAGGAACTTGTAATAACCCACCATAAAATGTTATGAAATCGGTCTTCATGGCTTTAGGATGTGTCTAGAAAACCGAGGGCCGCTTGAAGCATCGAATCTCCCAATTTTTCCAGCTTGAGGCGAACGGCACGACCGTGCAGCGGGAAGTCGTAGGCGGCATTACGACGTTCCTGGCGATGTCCTACATCATTTTTGTCCAGCCGGGAGTGTTGTCGCAGGCTGGCATGGATTTCCGTGCGGTCCTCTGCGCCACTTGCCTGGCCGCGGCACTCTCCACTTTCCTGATGGGCTTTGTGGCGAACTACCCGGTGGCCCTGGCGCCGGGAATGGGGGAGAATTTCTTCTTTGTTTACACGCTGTGCGGCGTGGCTCCGCTGGGATTCGGATTGAGCTGGCAGCAAGCGCTGGGCGCGGTGCTGCTGGCTGGAATCTTTTTTATCGCCATCACGCTGACGGGCATCCGGGCCAAGATTGTCAATTCCATTCCCGACTCGCTGAAGCGCGGCATCGCCGCCGGCATCGGACTCTTTATCGCCCTGATCGGCTTGGAATACGGCGGTTTGGTGGTGGCTTCTCCCGGGACGCTGGTGCGGCTGGGGGATTTCCGCCAGCCGGCGACTTTGGTCACCGTTCTGGGCTTGCTGGCGCTAGTGGTGCTGCTGGCCTTCCGGGTTCGAGGAGCCATTTTGCTTGGCATTCTGGTGACCGCAGGCATGGCTGCTGCCGCAGGGCTTGTTCACTACCAAGGATTTTTTTCAGCACGGATCGAGCTCCTGCCCACCTTCATGAAATTCGATCTGCGCGGGCTCTTTGCGCTCAAACCCACCAAGCTTGTCTCAACAATCTTCGTGCTCTTTTACCTGGCGCTGTTTGATACGGTAGGGACGCTGGTTGGAGTCGGCCAGCAGGCGGGCTTGCTTCGCGAGGGCAAGCTTCCGCGGGCGGGCCGTGCCTTGTTTGCGGATGCCGTGGGGACGACGGTGGGGGCGAGCCTCGGAACCTCGACGATCACTTGCTACATTGAATCCGCCGCCGGAGTCTCGGACGGGGCCAGGACGGGCCTTGCCAACCTCGTGACGGGCGGGCTATTGCTCGCCGCCATGTTCTTCAGCCCTTTGGCCGCCATGATCGGCGGAGGCGTGCAGGTGGGGGTGGACGCCGCGAACCATCCCATCCTCCGTTATCCCACGCTGGCGCCGGCCTTGATCGTGGTGGGGTCGATGATGCTCAAGGTTGTGCGGGAGTTTGAGTGGGATGATCCGACCGAGTATCTCCCCGCCTTCCTGGTCCTGGTCGGAATTCCCCTGACGTTCAGCATTGCCGACGGCATTGCTTTTGGATTGATCTCCTATTCGGTGGCGAAAGTCGCCACCGGGCGCTGGAGAGAGTGTCCCACCCTGACCTACGTTTTTGCGGCGCTATTCGTGTTGCAGTTTTTTATCCTCTAGCCGGCTCTCGGGAGGCCGGCCCCTCGGACATCGCCAGCTCACGCGTGCGGAGCCGTTTGGGGAGTGGATGCCGGCGTGGCAGCCGGGGCTGTAGCGGCAAGCGGCTCTTCAGGCATCACAATCCAGGCGATAATGTAGGCGAGCAGGCCCCACCCGCCGACCAGCACCAAGGCCAGCCAGAGCAATCGCATGAGCGTTGAATCCATGTCGAAGTACTCGGCGAAGCCTCCGCAAACTCCGGCGATCTTTTCATCGGTGCGGGAGCGCATCAGCTTCTTGCGGAGCCTGGTGGGGGCGACCATTGCCGTACCGCATTGGCAGCAGAAATTTACGTTCTGCGAATATTCTTTTCCGCATTGTGGACAAAACATCGGAGCCACCTCCTGTTGGGGGATGGAGGCTGAAACCCTCCTCTCCAATATACGCCCGGAAAGCCCTCGAAGTTCACTTGGCTCGCGTCTTACACCCGGAAAGCAAGCCCCCGGCGGCCGCCGCGCAGAGGATAATGCTCCTCTTTTGTGGCGATTTTCGGGTAAGATGCCCCTTATCGGTTTACGCGTGGTTTTCCTTTGAGACGCGCCGCATCGTCCGGACGCCGGCCAAGTCTCGCCACACAAACCTGAGGGGGATTAAAGGATGGATTGGAGAGGCCAGACATTGCCCAGAGTTTTTGCGCGGCCCAAGTCCATGCGCCGAAGGGTTGCTTACAGTTTGGGCATCGTCCGGCTGATCCTGGTACCTGTCATCCTGCTGTCCGTCTATTACCTGGTTCAGATGGGCCGGATTGTGGACCGCATCGTGAGCGTGGATGCCATGGTGGCGATGCAGGCCGAGCGCGCCTCCATTGTGATGCTCGACGCCCGCCGGGCCGAGCGCAGTTATTTCCTCCTGCACGATTCCCAGGACCTGGAGTCCAACCAGCAGTCGATCGCCGACCTGCAAAAAATCATCCAGACCTTCAGCGAGCTGGAGCCGGAAGAATCGACCGCCATTGGGAAAATGCAGGCCGCGTTGGATGCCTACCAGGATGGTATGAACCACGCGGCTCAGCGGGTCAGCGTGGCCGGGCAGCCGCGCGTCGAGCGTCTGCGCGGCGCGGTCCGCGCCTACGAGGATGATCTCAATAAACTGATCGGCCAAGCGCGCGGCCGCAGCCGCTCCCGGCTGATCCAGGAGCTGCATGATCGCACCAGCACCTTCGATTCTGAAATCGCGGCCGCCGGAACCGAAGATCCGGTCCTGGAGTCGGTCGCCGGCAATCTCCAGAAGGAGGCCGGTTCCTTTCTGAGCCTGGCGTCGGGGCTGGAGAGGCGCAGTTGGGACCGCGTCAAACGCGATCATCAGGAGGCGCGCGACCTGATTTACCGCGCCGAATGGGTGCTGGGCATTGTCTCCCTGCTGACCTTGCTGATCAGCATCTGGGTGAGTTTTGTTCTGCCGCGGGAAGTGGTGCAGCCGCTCCTGGACCTGAAGGAAGCCGTCGATCACGCGGCGGCGGGCAATTATGAGATCGAACTCGATCTCGAGGGCAAAGGAGAAGTGGTGGACCTGGCCAACAGCGTGCGCAATCTGATTGCCCACGTGCGCACGAAACGCTCCGAAGCGGACTCCAAGCCCACTTGAGGCCGGGTTTTGCGCCCCTGGGCGCCGGGAGCGGAAAACCATCTGGATGTCCTTCCCAAAAGTTGATAAATTGGTACGAGAAAGGAGAAATACCGACATGAAGGGAAAAGCGGATGTTATCGAGGTTCTCCAGAAGGCACTGAGCGAGGAGTTGCAGGCCATCAGCCAGTATTTTCTCCACGGGGAGATGCAGAGCAATTGGGGCTACAAGCGCCTCTATGCGGAAATCAAGAAACAGGCGATCGGCGAGATGAAGCACGCCGAAGCCCTCATCGAGCGCATCATTTTCCTGGAGGGAATTCCCAACCTGAACGAATTCCCCAAACTCAAGATCGGCAAGAACGTCGAGCAGCAGATCCAGAGCGATCTGGAACTCGAAAAGACCGCGGTGGGGGAGTACAACAAATACATCGCCATCTGCCGCAAGGAAGGCGACAATGCTTCCGCCGAACTCTTTGAGGTCCTCCTGAAAGACGAGGAAGAGCACGTTGACTTCCTGGAAGCCCAGCTCGGCCTCATCAAGGAGTTGGGCCTGCAGAACTACCTCAGCCAGCAAATGCACTCCTAAGCGGCGCACCCGAGGTCGCAGACATGCCCGCCCGCGGGATGTCTGCGACTACCCCCAAGCGCCGGATCCCGCCAAACTCCGCCCGTGCAGGGCCGCGCTCCACGCGAACGCGCGGCGCCTGGCAACTATAGTCCCGCGGTCAGTGTCAAGGCAAAGTAAGAAGTGTGTCAAAGCTCTTTAGAAAGGGGACATTTCTAAAGAGCTTTGACAACGAACACTGGCCTCCATTGCCTGCAGCCGCCTTCCAATGGTAACGTAAGCGAGGGGTGGACCCGGACCTCTTCCGGATAATTTCCTGCCTCGGGTAAAGCCGAACGTGCGTTGGTCATTAAAGGTCGGGGAAGTCGCAGGGATTGGCGTGTATGTCCACGCGACCTTCTGGTTGCTGATCCTCTTCATCATTTATGTGAATTGGACCCACGGGCACAACCTGGAAACGACGCTCTACGGCGCGCTCTTCGTCCTCGTCATTTTTGGATGCATCACGCTGCACGAGTTGGGGCATGCGCTGACCGCGCGCCGATTCGGGGTCGAGACGCGGGACATTACCCTGCTGCCCATCGGCGGGCTGGCGCGCCTTGAGCGGATGCCGGAAAACCCGGTTCATGAACTCTGGGTGGCTCTGGCGGGTCCCGCGGTGAACGTCATCATCGCCGGTGCGCTCTACCTGGTGCTCGCGTCGATGGGGTCCCGCTTGAATTTTGGAGAGTTCAGTTGGTTTGGCGGAAATTTCCTGAATAAGCTGATGATCGTCAATCTCTGGTTGGTGGCGTTCAACATGATCCCGGCGTTTCCCATGGACGGCGGCCGGGTGTTGCGGGCGCTCCTGGCGACCCGGATGGATTTCAGCCGCGCGACCCGCGTTGCCTCTCGCATCGGCCAGGGCATCGCCTGTATTTTCTTCCTCGTCGGACTGTTCACCGACCCATTCCTGATCTTCATCGGCGTGTTTGTTTGGGCGGGCGCCCAGCAAGAGGCGGCTATGCCCGTGCCGCAGGTGCACACCTCCTTCGGGGGCATCCCCGTGCACCGCGTGATGTTGACGGAATTTCGCACGCTGAATCCCGACGAACCGCTGGGGCAGTTGGCCGACCTGCTCCGGGCGGGAGGGCAAGAGGATTTTCCCGTGGTCTTCGGCGACCACGTTTTGGGTCTTGCCAGCCGGGATGCTTTAACCCAGACGCTCGCCAAGGGGGGCTCCGGCGCGCGCGTTCGTGACGCGATGCGGCGCGACGTTCCAACGGCCGACTCGCAGCAGAGCCTGAAACAAGCCCTAGAGCTTTTCCGCGAGGGCGATTGCCGTGCGATCCCCGTCCAAGACGACGGGCGGCTGGTGGGCTTGCTCACCATGGAACAAGTACAAGAGTTTCTGTCTGCCCAATCGGCCTTCCTCCAGTCTCGCCACAGGATGGCGGATTCCAAAGGTTCCTCAGCAAGCGGTTAAGCCTTCCAGGGCGGTTTTTCCGGCAGAAGCTTTTGGAACTCCGCAATCAGGGAATCCTCATATTCTCCCGCGTAGGTCCGGCTGAAAAAGCGGTCGATCCCTTCCAGGTAAAACCTTTGCCAGGAATCCTCCTCGTGGCCGGGATTGATCGGGTAGAAAAGAGCGCCGTTGGCACGGGCGGCGGCAAGATCCCCGGGCGCGTCTCCGATCATCAGAACACAACCCTCGTCGTATTTCCCGGCCGCGGTCTGCTTGAGATGCTCCTTCTTGCTGCCCATTTCCTGGCCGGCGATCACCGCCGCATATTTGGCGATGTCATGTTCCCGCCATTCACGCTCCAAGGCTTCGCCCGGCGTCGCGGAAACACAAATAATATCCGCTTTACTGGAGAGCTTTTCCGCGCACTCGCGAAAATATGGAAAAGGCGGCACCCCGTGGACGATGTCGGCAATCGACCGGTTCACCGCCTTGCTCCATTCGAGGGTGTGCTTCAATACCGGGTCATGGGCCTTTCCCACTTCGGCTTCAAGCGCGGGGTTTCCTAGCGCCTGGCCGGAATCGATCCACGCTTGGAGGGCCGGCACCTCGGGAATTTCCACTCCCCGGCGCATCGGCTCCGGCCAGTCGCTCAGCAATTCGAAAGTCTTTGTGAGGGCCGGAAAGCGATTGCTGCCCCGCCATTTCGAATAGAGGTTGACGAACTCCGCCGCCGCGCGCGCATACTTGGAGATGGCCTGCAGCCTCCAATACTTGATGATGTTGGGAATGAAGCATTCCTTGTGCTTGATCTCCATGGAATCGAAGACGCAGCCGTCCGAGTCGATACCCACAAAAAAGGTGTGCTGGCGCTTAAAGCCCAGAAGGTTGTCTTTTGAAAAGTTCATGGTCCTCATTCCTCATCAGCAATTTATCAGAATCTACGTCTTAGCGCAGCTCAAGCAAAGTGGATAAAACGAATCCTGCGCCGGCCGGATCTTGAGGTTGCAAAGGCTCTTTCGAATTCATCCTCCGCAACCAGCGTCCCCCGCTTCTCCCCAGCAGGGATTGGAGCTGGGCCACTCAAAGATCCCAGATCCAAGCGGCTGCCGCAGCGCCGCTTGAGTCCGGCCACGGTCAAGCGCCTGGCACCAGAAAGCGGTCATGGTTTTTTTGAGACCCGCCAGATGACGTTGCCGCCA
>DATKQU010000183.1:0-28382 GCA_035532595.1 Terriglobia bacterium
TAACGCCCAACGCGTAGAAACGGAGAAACGTCATGGCTCTACTTGAAACTATCACAGTTTATTTCTCTCAACAAGCATCGCACCCCTCCACTATTTCTGTCTTTTTGAGCGGGATCAATGTGGCCCACATTCCCATCCCGCTATCCCCTCGCTGACCACTGCCGTCGCCATGCGGAAGATTCCGGAGGGCATGGCGATTTCCAGCGTGCGAGAGGTCCAATCCAGGGTGCGAGCAGAGGAGGCATCTCACCGGAATCATTACCCAGGGGGAGTGGTATTTATGCTTAAAAGATTGATGGTTGAACTGATGATCGTCGTGTTTTGGCCCGGTGGAATGGCCCTATGGGCCGGTCAGAAGAATGCCGGCAAGGCCTCAGTTGACCCGATCGAAAAAGTTATGCAGTCCGGGGTCGATAAGATTCCTCAGAGTAAAGGGACTGAGCCGCCGCCGGCGCTCCAACGCCGGAACCCGCGTTACCAGGTGCAAACCGGGGATGTAATGTCTTTGGACTTTGCCTTTACGCCGAAATTCAATCAGACCGTGACGGTCAATCCCGACGGCTACATCGCCCTGCAGGGTGTGGGCGATATTCACATCGGAGGGGAAACCGTCCCACAGATTCAGAGTGACGTTGAAAAGGCCTACGGGAAAATCCTCCGCAACCCGGAAGTCTCCGTCACTCTGAAGCAGTTTGAAAACCCTTACTTCCTGGCCATGGGCCAAGTGGCCCATCCGGGCAAGTACAATATCGAGGGAAACACCACCGTGGCTGAGGCCGTTGCCATGGCGGGCGGCTTCACGCCCAAAGCGAAGCACTCCGACGTTCTGCTCTTTCGCCGCGTTTCCGACAACTGGGTTTCCGCGACGAAAGTCAATTTGAAGCACATGTTGTATTCGGGGAATTTGCGCGAGGACCTGCAATTGCATCCCGGCGACATGCTCTACGTCCCCCAAAACACCCTCTCGAAGATCAAGCCTTTCATCCCGTTGCCTTCACTGGCTTATTACATCCGCTGAGGAAAGGAGATAGGAGACCGACGATGGAACAACAGAGTATTACACCATATGCCAGCGTCCCACGCGCCCCTAGCACGCTCCGTGAAGTGGCGGGAATCCTTTTCCGGCACCGGCGGCTGGTGGTGGTCGCGTTTCTGGCAACGCTTGCCGGAGTCGTCATCGCCGTCTTCCTTTTCGGCATCAAGTACGAGGCGCACACCGAAATCCTGGTGAAGCACCAGCGCGCGGATGACGTCGTGTCTGCCGAGACGAACAGCGGCCAGAAAGCGGGTGACGACCTGGCGCGGGAACGGGAAATCAATACTGAGGTCGCCTTGCTGCAAAGTTATGATCTGCTTGCCCAGGTGGTCAAAGCCTGCGATTTGGACTCTTCGCATTCCCATTTCTGGAGCAAGTGGCTCCCAACCTGGGGCGGACCGGACTCGAAGACGGCCAAGGCCGTCCGCAAGCTCAAAAATCACCTCCAAGTAAGTCCTCTTGCGGACTCCAATATTATTGACGTGGACTATACATCCCACGATCCGCAAGAGGCGGCTCGCGTGCTGAGCACACTTGACAAGCTTTACATTGCCAAACACGTGGCGGTTTACCGGCCCGCCGGCGCGCTCGATTTTTTCCAGAGCCAAACCCAGCGTTATAAGAAGGAACTTGCCGACTCGGAAGCGCAGTTGTCCAGCTTCGACACCGAGCAGAATGCGCCTGCGCCGGACATGGAGCGAGACATCCTGGTAAAGACGGCGAGCGACTTCAACGGACAGTTGAACCAAATTCGCGCGGAAGTGGCCAGTACCCAGAAACGAATTGACGCCGTCCAGGCCGAACTTGCCAAAACTCCTGCGCGAGTCTCCACCCAGCAGATGGTGGGCGACAATGCGCAGTTGATGGCCGACCTCAAGTCGACTTTGCAGAATCTCGAAATCCAACGCACCGACCTCTTGTCAAAGTACCAGCCCAGCTATCGGCCCGTGCAAGATATCGAAAAACAAATCGCCCAGGTTAAGGCCACCATCGCAGCGACGAAGAAAGCTCCTTTGCGGCAGGACACGACGGATCAAAATGCTACCTATCAGATGTTGCAGTCGGACCTTGCCCAGTCGAAGGCGAAGCTCGCGGCCTTGCGCGCGCAGGCTTCTGCCATTGTCCCGGTTGTTCACACGTACAACAAGCAGGCCATCCTCCTTGACCAGAAGCAAATCAAGCAGCAGGACCTCGTTCGAAACGTCAAGATCGCCGAACAAAACTACCTCCTGTACGTCAACAAGAGCCAGCAGGCTCAGATTTCCGACGCCCTGGACAGCAAGCGAATCCTCAACGTGACGGTCGCAGAAACGGCGGCGGTCCCGGCGCTGCCCGTGAATTCTCCCTCAGTCCTGATCCTGGCGGGCGGAATTTTGGCCCTCATGATCAGCATGGGCTCCGCTTTCACTGTGGACTACTTCGATCCTTCATTCCGGACGCCGGATGAAGTCATTAAATACCTCGACATGCCGGTGCTTGCAGCTTTGCCTAAAAATGGGAGCGCACCCCGCTTTGCCTTGCTGGCGGAGACCGCGGTGGGTTCGACGGCACTGACTCCCCCTTATGACGGCGAGCGTCCAACGTCCCCGGGAGCTAACGAAAGCAGCCGTTAGGAAAATCGCCATGTTCCTTCATTACTACGGTCTCCGTGAACAACCTTTCGGCACGACGCCGGACCCGCGTTTTTTGTACTTGAGCGCCTCGCATCGTGAAGCGCTGGCTTCGCTTATTTACGGCATCGAAACCGGCCGTGGGTTCATGGCGCTGATTGCAGAACCAGGGATGGGGAAGACCACCTTGCTATTTCAGCTTATGGAACGGCTGCGGAATACCGCGCGCACCGCCTTCCTCTTCCAAACGCAGGGCACCACTCGGGAATTCTTATGCAACCTGATCGCGGATATTGGACTTGATCCCGGCGACCAGGACGTGGGCAGCCTGCAGCGGCAATTGAATGAAATATTGATCCGCGAAGCTCAAATGGGCAGGCAGTTCGTCCTGGTGATCGATGAGGCTCAGAACCTCGAGGACTCGGTTTTGGAGTCGGTGCGGATGCTCTCCAATTTTGAGACCCCGCGCAGCAAGCTTATGCAGATTGTGCTTGCGGGGCAGCCGGGACTCGCGGACAAGCTCGCTCGGGTTGAGATGGAGCAGATAAGGCAGCGCGTCTCCGTTCTCTGCCGCCTAGACCCATTTACAAAGGACCAGGTAACCGATTATGTCATGCACCGGCTTGAAGCGGCGGGCTACAAAGGCGGCCCCCTGTTTACGCCGGAAGCACTTTCCCTCCTTGCGGAACAAAGCGGAGGGATCCCGCGCAACATTAACAATATATGCTTCCATGCCCTCTCTCTGGGCTATGCCAAGGAGCAAAAGAGGATAGACCGCTCGATCATCGAAGAAGTTCTCGCTGACTTGAACCTGGAATTCCTGGGGGTCCAGCGTCCCAATATCCGCCGTGAATCTCCCGCGCCGGAAAATCCGCGCTTCGACTTGGGAAGGGTAACGATCAACAGCGCTTCACAAACAGGAACCAGAACGAGCCGCTTCCCTGCAGGCGTGCACACTTTTCCCTCAAGTCCCGCCGAGAATGGGCGCCGGCGCAAGCCGCCCAAGGATCAGACCGCCCGATGGCTGGCCTGGGCGGTGGTTCTGCCCGCCATCATCCTGGTGGGTGAGATGTTCTGGGCTTATCTGCCTCCGGACTCGTCGCGAGAGGCGTTCACCAAGTCAGTCGCCGCGGCTGTCCATGAAGTAAAAACGATTGCTGTGAAGCACTACCTCCTGAAGTCTGCTGAAGGGAACGGGACACAGACCTTAACGGAGCCTCAAGAGCAAGTCACTGATTCTCATGATGAGAATGCTAGCCAAACACCTCAGGCAGATCCCTCTGAATCAACGCCTCCTGTGGATCCCGGCCCGGGAACTCAATCCTCCGCAGCCCCCTCGGGTGAGAATGCGCCGGATTTTGAGGAGAATTCCGGGCCGCCCCCAAGAACCCAGGAGCGCTCCACAACTGTGCAGAAGTCCAATAAGAAGGTGCCGGACAGTTCGGCCTCAGAGGATTTCGGGCCTTCATCAGATATCGGGAAAGCCAGAGTCGCCATCGAGTCGAATATCAATGCGGGTCAAATCACCATTAACGGCAAGACCAACCCTGACTGGCAAACACCGCATATCTTTTCTTTGCCTTTGGGGACTTACCGAGTCTCTGTTACCAAGCCCGGTTATGCCACATGGTTCCAGGATGTCCAAGTAACTAATGGCAGTGAGAAGTGGATCGTGGCGCAATTGAGTTTGCCGCGAGGGGTGATCGTCATCGATACGGAGCCACCCGGGATGCAGGTCTTTATCGACGGCAAATCTTATGGCCCAAGTGAGGTGGAAACGGCGCTCAGCGTCGGAACCCACTCATACGAGGTCATTCCGCCGGCAGGACGTCAGCCAATATCCGGGTCCTTTGTGTTGAATCCTGGAGACATCCTGACGAGAAAGATAAGCGTGCTTCCGGCCGCCGGGCCGCCCGACGCAGAAAATCGCGCGGGCTCTTCGCCGCTGAAACACGGAGCCTATACAGTTACGGGGAGGGGAAATCTTGAGCAGGAATTTTGAGCTTCTCGAGCGTGCTTGTAAGGATCTGGAATCATTTATTCCCATCACCGCGCCTTTTCCCACCGCGGAGCGGGTCGGGCCGCCTCCCGATGCCCGCTCGTTATCACGGGAAGAACTGGTCAAGCTGGTGCAGCGGGTCTTTCTGTTGGATCACGGGGGGCGAAGAGTCGTGGTGTTCACGGGCGTTGACAACGGCACCGGGTGTACTTCGATTTGCGCTGGCGCTGCTGAAGCCCTCGCGGCCCAAGTGGATGCCCCTGTTTGCGTGGTGGATGCAAATTTACGAAGGCCCACTCTCCATATGTGCTTTGGCACTGAGAATCTGAGAGGACTGAGCGATGCCGTCTTCAAACCCGGCCCGATCCGCACCTTTGTTCAAAAGCTTCCAGGCGGGAAATTGTGGCTCTTACCATGCGGAGCCATGGCCTCACAGTTGAGCACGGTCATGAACACCGAACATTTGCAGGCGCGGATCAGCGAGCTCAGAAAAGAATTTGCGTATGTTCTGATCGACTCACCCGCGGTGAACGGCTATGCCGACGCGATCTCGCTTGGCAGGCTCTCGGATGGAGCGGTCTTGGTTTTGGAATCCAACGCCACGCGAAGGCAGGTGGCGCGGATCGCCAAAGAGGATCTTGAATCTGCACAAGTGCGAGTATTGGGCGCCGTGCTCAACAAACGCACATTCCCAATCCCCCAGTTCCTCTACGAAAGACTCTAGAGGACTGGTTCCACCGGGCGCGCGGGGCGGAAAGATGGCGCCCGGGGGCAAGCCGAACAATTCCGATTGGGGGTCCCGGGCATGGGACTCAAGGGGCGGAGCTATGTCACTTTTATCACAATTCGGCGAATTCAATCTCCCTTCCACTTCTCCGGCAATCCCGTCAGAAGAGCTCTTCTGGTATGCGGTTCAAACCCGGTCTCGCCAAGAAAGAAAGGTTGCAACGCAGCTCGTTGAAAAGCAGATCACAGCCTTTCTCCCTTTGCTCAAAGAGGTTCATCGCTGGAGCGACCGCCGCAAAACTGTCGAGCAACCTCTTTTTCCGGGCTACGTGTTCGTCCGGCTCCCCAAGCAGGTTGAGACCCGGATCTCGGTGGTCAGGACCTCCGGGGTTGTCCGGTTTGTCGGAATCCAAGGGAATGCGATTCCTATCCCGGATAAAGAGATTGATGATATTCAGACTTTGCTTTCCACCGACATCCCGTTCGGCTTGTTTCCGTTTCTTCATGCCGGCCAAAAGGTCAGAATTCGAGGAGGGTACCTCGACGGCGTGGAAGGAATTCTCACCAAGAAGAATGCCGACCAGAGCGTCGTTGTGTCCATCGCGCTTATCCAAAGATCCCTGGCCATCCGGGTGACAGGGTTCGACCTGGAAACAATCTAACCCGCTTCATCCTCGCAAGCATTTCCGGCGGCAGGGTTCGGCCGGTCCATACCTTAGAAATTGATCGAACACATTACACCAGGGGGAAACTACTGATGCACGACTTGCAGACAATCGATAACACTACTTCACAAGAGATTCAAATCGCCGTCCTGGGCATAGGGCACGTCGGACTACCAACCGCACTGGGCCTTGCCGAGTTGGGGTGGAAGGTTGTCGGCGCTGACCAAGATGCCGAAAAGGTCCGCCAACTTAAGGATGGAAACAGCCCATTCTACGAGCCCGGTCTTCAGGAGCTGCTCATCAAGCATCTGGCAAGTGGAATGTTCACAATCGCCGCGGACGTGGCCGGCGCCATCCAGTCCGCAACCATCCTCTTCATCTGCGTGGGCACGCCTCAGCGAGAAGATGGGGCGGCCGACCTTAGCCAGATTGAAGTGATCGCCCGGCTTATCTCGCAGCATCTCAACGGATACAAGCTCATCGTTGAAAAGGGTACTGTCCCTGCGATTACCGCCCTCTGGGTCAAGCGCACGATCACGCGCTACGCCTTGGCGCGCGCGCATTCGGACGGTGAAAACAGCGAGCGCGGCGGGACCTCCTCAGATTCTTCCACGCTCTCCATCGCCGACAAGTTTGATGTTGCCTCGAATCCTGAATTTCTGCAGGAAGGCCGGGCTGTTGAGAATTTCTTTCGTCCCGACCGCATCATCCTGGGCGTGGAGAGCGGAAAAGCCGAAGAAATGCTGAAGGCCATCTACCGGCCCTTGAAAAGGCCCATTCTCGTGACTAACCTGACGACGGCAGAGTTGATCAAGCACGCGGGCAACGCGTTCCTGGCGATGAAGATCTCCTACATCAACATGGTCGCTGATGTCTGTGAAGCTGTTGGTGCGAACGTTTCAATGGTCTCACTGGGGCTGGGCCTCGATCCTCGCATTGGCCCGGACTTCCTGTCGGCGGGGATCGGTTTCGGGGGCTACTGCTTCCCGAAAGATCTGAAGGCGTTTATCCATCTCGCCGAGGAGCACAGCGTCGAGTGTTCAATGCTCAAAGAAGTTGAACACATCAACCAGCAGCGCGTTCCGGCATTTCTAAAGAAACTCCACAATGCGCTCTGGATCGTGCAAGGGAAGACCCTTGGCATCCTGGGTCTGGCCTTCAAACCCAACACCGATGACATCCGTGAGGCCCCGAGCGTCAGGATCATTGACAGCCTCCTCAAGGAAGGTGCCCACCTTCAATTGTACGACCCGCAAGCGATGCCTCGCATGCAGCAGCTTTTTCCTGCGCAACCCGGCAAAATCACCTATTGCTCCTCGCCGTATCATGCATGTGAAGGCGCCCAGGCGCTCCTTCTGCTGACGGAATGGAGCGAATTTCGCGATTTGGATCTGCGGCGGGTGCGCGATGCGATGGATCTTCCCATCTTATTGGACGGCAGAAACGCCTTCGATCCCGCGAAAGTCCGGGAGGCAGGTTTGGAATATATTTCGGTGGGCCGAAGGAGCGTGCGATCATCACACCCGGAACCTCTCTCCTTTGATGTTCCATTCACCTCCCCGAACAGCGACTCCACAGAAAGAGCCTGGAGCTAACATGCCCACTCTTCAAAAGGAGAAAAGCGGCATCCCCAGAACCCTCCTTGTCGGTGGCGCAGGAGTTCTCGGTTCCCACCTGTGCGACCGCCTCATCGGAGAGGGCCACGAAGCGATCTGCATGGACAACTTGTTGACCGGCCGGATGGAAAACATCCAACATCTGTTCTCACACCCGCGTTTTACGTTCATCCAACACGACATCACCCGGCCTATTGCCTATCCAAGCATGATCGGAAAGACGTCAGGCCAGGATGATTTCATAAAATTTGATTACGTCTTGCATCTGGCATCACCGGACAGTCCCAACGATTACCCGCGTCATCGCCTACACACCCTGAAAATCGTGGCTTTGGGTTGCTATCACACGCTTGCATTGGCAATGGAGCAAGGAAAGGATTCCAACGATGAGTAGCGTACGCCGTCACATGCTTTTAACTCTACTCAAACTTTTTGACCAGGCCGTTCTGATTTCGTCTTTCGCTCTGGCGACCGTGCCCGTGTTGTATGAGAGCGGATTGTCCTTCTCGGAGTTCTTTACGATGCGTGTCAAGGTGCAGAATTTCATGATCTTCATGGGCATCCTGCTGATCTGGCACGTCGTCTTTGCTTCCTGCGGCCTTTATGCGTCACGGCGGCTGCATTCCCATCATTCTGACGCCCTCGACACACTGAAGGCGACTACCCTTTGCACGTTTTTCATGGGGTCAGCCACTGTTTTGTTTCAAATCCGAATGGTGGATTTGGCGTTTCTCACGGTCTTTTGGGGGGCCAGCAGCGCAATCGCCATTTCAAGCCGGCTGGGTCTCCGATACTTGCTCAGCCACATTCGAAGGCAAGGCCACAATCTGCGCCAGCTCTTGATTGTGGGGACGAATCCGCGCGCAATTGAATTCGCCAGGAAGATCGAGTCCAGCCCTGAACTCGGATACCGTTTGATCGGATTTGTCGATCAGGAATGGGCTGGGACGGAAGAATTTCAAAATACCGGTTACCGTTTGGTTTGCGACCTCAAAAGCATTCCCGAATTCATTCGAAACACGGTTGTCGATGAAGTCGTGATGGCCTTACCGATCAAATCCTATTACGCTCACGCTTCTCGAATTGCCATGTTGTGCGAGAAGCAGGGAATTGTTCTGCGCTTTCTCCCCACGATCTGCAATTTGCAGACGGCCCGGTCAACCGCCGAAGACGTCGCGGGAGATTCCTTGCTGACTCTACACACGGGACCGCTTGATGGCTGGCCGGTCTTTTTAAAACGGACTTTGGATATTGTTTTGTCATTGATCCTGTTGATTCTGTCCGCGCCGCTTTTCCTGCTGACAGCGATCCTCATCAAACGCACCTCTCCCGGGCCGGTGTTTTTCAGGCAGGAGAGGCTGGGAATCAATAAGCGCAGGTTTTGGATTTTCAAGTTTCGAACCATGGTTCCGGATGCCGAGCAAAAGCTTGCCGAATTGGAGCGTCAGAACGAGGTCAGCGGGCCGGTTTTCAAGATTCGGCATGATCCTCGCATCACGCCGATCGGAAAGTTTCTGAGAAAAGCGAGCATTGATGAGCTGCCGCAGCTCTTGAACGTCCTTAAAGGCGACATGAGCCTGGTGGGTCCGCGGCCGCTCCCCATCCGGGATTACGAAGGATTCGATCGCGATTGGCACCGTCGCCGCTTCAGCGTGCGGCCCGGAATCACCTGTCTCTGGCAGGTAAACGGCCGCAGTTCCATTCCCTTCGAGAGATGGATGGAACTGGACATGCAATATATTGACGAATGGTCGCTATGGCTTGACTTCAAGATCCTGGCTGGGACCATTCCCGCCGTCCTCAAGGGTTCCGGCGCAGCGTAAGCTTCCGATGAAGACCCCGGGCGAAATCTCCAAAAACCTGTGATTGATGAGAGACAGATTCTTCTGCGGGTTTGCCTACTCATGCTCGAATTCAGACTTGGCATTGCCAGAGGGGGGAGACGATGATGGGGAGTTTAACTGGCACCAATCTGCACCAAGCGGAAGTTGGCCAATACCAGCGGCTCGTGGATGCATTCTTCCGAACTTCTTGGCGTTATTGGAGAGATGTTTATCAAGAGGGAAGTCTCAACGCGCTCATTTATCGCCTGCGCCAGTCCGCGGTTCTGGCGATGGCCGACCATCTAGGATTACCTGAACGATCTCGCGTCTTGGAAGTTGGGTGCGGCGCCGGCCTTACGACTGTTGCTTTGGCCGGGCGTGGATATGAGGTGGACGCTATCGATACCGTAGAAGCGATGATCGATCTCACTCGCCAAGCTGCCCTCGCCGCCGGCGTCAGTTCGCAGGTGAAAGCCCGCGTGCATAGCGTCCTGGAGATGACCTTCCCATCGCGATATTTCGATCTCGTGGTGGCGATGGGCGTTTTGCCCTGGCTTAAGCGCGCGAAAGACGCTTTATCGGAAATGGGTCGGGTCATTAAGCCCGGCGGGCATATTATCGTGACGGCAGACAACGACTGGTGCCTTAGTCAAATGTTCGATCCTTTGTGTTTTCCCGGATTGCGACCGGCCCGTTGGAGGATTGCTGATGTGCTCGAAAGGCTCAGCATCCGGAAGGCTTCGCGGCCTCGGTTGCACCGCCACTCGATCAGGCAAATCGACGCACTTCTCTTCCAGGCCGGCCTCCAGAAAGTTCAAGGCATGACCCTCGGATTTGGCCCCTTCACGCTGTTCAAACGAAAGTTGCTGCCGGACCTTGCCGGGATCAGGCTACACGAATGGCTCCAAGCTCTAGCGGATCGCCAGTTCCCGGGGATTCGCTCCACTGGAACGGAGTACGTTGTGATGGCCAGGAAACCTCGGGCGTCCTGAAGTCTCTTTGTTTTCGGAGTATTCAACCAATGCAAAGAATAGAAACCCCTATTACGCACGATGTCTTGCATACCAGCGATTATCTAAGCCTCATTGGAGTACCGGCTCTCCTCCCGCTGACGAGCCCATTTGATCCTGGCTATGATCCGGCGACCCTGGAAAGCCATCTTGCGCAAAGTTCCCACCTTTTTTCTATTCTAAAGATTTCGATGGCCTGCTGGATGATTGCTAAAGAGAGCGCTACCCGGCAGAAGATCGCGTCTGCCAGGCAGTATGGGGTTCCCACCGTCACGGGGGGAGGCCCCTTCGAGGTGGCCGTGGCGCAAGGCGCGCTTCCCGAATATCTGGACCTATGCGCGAATATCGGGGTTGACCGCATCGAGTGTGGAGAGGGTTTCACAGAGATGAGCCTCGAACCCCGGCAAGTTATCAGCCTGGCAGCGCACCGAGGGCTTGACGTCCAGTTTGAGCTCGGCAAAAAGCACGCGGGAGCTTTCACGGAGGATGCCGTTGCCGAATTAATCGATCAGGGCAAGAGATGGCTCGACAGCGGAGCCTGCCAGCTTGTTGTCGAAGCCAGAGAAAGCGCCTGCGGAGTGGGACTGTTTGACGAAGCCGGAAGATTCAATGCGGAATTTGCGGACCGCTTTGCGGCGGCCTTCGGCTGCGGCGCGGTTATGTTTGAGGCGCCGAATAAACCCAGCCAGTTCGCTCTGCTGAATCACTTTGGCCGGGAGGTTCACCTTTGTAACGTGAGGCTCGAAGAAGTATTGCGGGTGGAGATTTATCGCCGGGGACTCCACTCCGACGCCTTTGCGAACAGCAAGCTAAGGCCCGTCCGCAAAACGTAATTCCCTCCAGGATTCTTCCGCAAGATTCAACTTATGCGCAAAAGGGTCGTCATCGATAGCTTTCCAGAGAGCGTCCAGGCCTACCGCCATGGATATGCCATTGTGGCTGTTGACGTCATCCGGGCCACCACCTCGGCCATCACTGCGGCGGCGCTCGGCGGCCGATGCTTTCCAGTGGCTTCGATTGACGCTGCCCGCGATCTCGCGACAAAGTTGAAGGATCCTCTCCTTGCGGGTGAACTCGGCGGGGAAAGAACTCCAGGTTTCGAGATCAACAATAGTCCAGCGGAACTATCTTTGCGCACCTCAATCGGGCGACCCGTCATTCTTCTCTCCTCTTCGGGGACCAAACTTATCCACGAGGCTGAGGCCTGTAATGTCGTCTACCTGGCGTGCTTTCGAAATTACCGCTATGCGGCTCGCCACTTGATTGACCGATACGCCCGGGTGGCGGTGATTGGGGCGGGCAGCCGCGGTGAGTTCCGCAAGGAAGATCAGGTGTGCTGCGCGTGGATCGCAAAGGACCTTATGGCGGCGGGATACTTGCCGGAAAATAACAGAACGATCGACCTCGTTGACCGCTGGGCCGGCGTGGGCCCAGAAGCCGCCCTGAACGGCAAAAGCGCGGATTACCTCAGAAGAAGCGGTCAAACCAAGGATCTGCAATTTATCTTCACCCACATCAATGACCTCGACGCAGCCTATGTCATGAAAGAGGGCGAACTCATTGCGATTCCCGCTGAAGAACTTCAACCGATTGCCGCGCAGCGTTCCGCTGGCGGCGAGGCTTTGGAGGCCGGGACCGCATGTTGATGATCCAAGATACTTCCACCCCCGTTGTGGTTCTGAGGTCCGACAGCCACGGCGGTCTGAACATCATGAGGAGCCTAGGCCGGCTGGGGGTGCCCGTTTACAACGTCGATCCAAATGCCTGGGCCCCAGCAAATGCCTCCCGATATTGCCGGGGAAAGTTCTTGTGGGATATTGAGTATTGTCCCCCGCAGGAGTCAGTGGAATATCTGTTGCAAGTTCAACGGAAGATCGGCCGGCCTTGCATACTGATTCCCACTACCGACCGGACGGCTCGCTTGGTTGCGACCCACGCGCAAGCCCTTCAGGAAGGATTTATCTTCCCGAAGCAGTCCGCCGAATTGGCAGAAGCTCTGTCCAGCAAGAGGGAAATGTTCCACCTTGCCCGTCGCCACAAGATTCCGACTCCGGATGCTGTCTTCCCGAAGTCGCGCCAAGACGTTTTGAATTTTCTCGGCCGGGCCCGGTTCCCGATCATGGTCAAGGGGATCGACGGCCAGCGGCTGTGGGATAAGACTCGCAAGAAAATGTTTATTGTCCGGTCGGAAGATGAACTCCTGGCCCGGTACGAGGCTGCTGAGGACTTTGCGAATCCCAATCTGATGTTGCAGGAATATATTCCCGGTGGCGACGATACCGTCTGGATGTTCAATGGGTATTTCAACGAGCGCTCCGAGTGCCTCGTGGGGTTCACTGGCAAGAAACTTCGTCAGTGTCCCGTTTATACAGGGTCCACATGCTTAGGGGTCTGCCTTCACAACGAAACGGTTCAGAAGCTGACTCTGGAGTTCATGCAGGCGGTTGGCTATAGGGGTATCCTCGATATCGGATACCGCTACGATGCGCGCGACGGCGAGTACAGGGTGCTCGACGCCAACCCGAGAATTGGAGCCACCTTCCGCCTCTTTGTCGGGCAAAACGGAATGGATGTCGCCAGAGCACTTTATCTCGATCTTACTGGACAAGCGGTTGTTCCCGCTCCCGCCCGGGACGGGCGGAAGTGGGTGGTGGAAGACCATGACCTCGTATCCTGCTACCGCTATTACCGGGACGGGAAACTGACCTTCAAGCATTGGGTCAGCTCATACCGCGGCGTTGAAGAAGCAGCTTTCCTATCGAAGGACGACCCCCTGCCGGTATTTCTGATGTGCATCGCCCGCATCAGAGAACTGTTTCATCGAATATTCCGGGCGGCGAATGCCGGACATCAACCTCTGGCCGAAAAGTCCATTGCCCCTGCCCCAAAACCGCGCTCGAAAGCCCGCAAAAGGCCGGGATGTCTTGCCCGGCTTCAGATTTTCGACTCACTTAGGAGGATAGGGTTTTGAACCAGGTCACCTCAAATTATCCCGCCAAACATCGTTACTGGGGAGCTACCGCGAAGGACTACAACCAATGGCGGCTTGCCTCGCCGATCCGGCGTTTCATCTGGGGACGTGAATTTCGAATCCTGGAAAGGATCATGCGAAAGCAGGTTGGAGAACATTCAACAATCCTGGACGCGCCAACGGGGACAGGGCGATTCTTGCCGCTGTTTGAGAACTTAGGCTACACGGTTACGGGGATCGATATTTCGATTGACATGTTGAAGGTGCAAAGCAGTTCGCCGAATGCCGGCGTTCCTCTTGCCCAAGCCGATTGCGAACACCTGCCTTTCCAGAATGGCGCCTTTGACTATGTCGTTTCTCTGCGTTTCCTAGGACACGTTCCTCCTGAAATTAGAGTGAGAGTTCTGCAGGAATTCAAGCGGGTTTCGAGCAAAGGAATGTTCGTGGGATTCCCGGTTCTCAATCCTTTCACAAAGCTTAAGTTCGATCTGGGCAACCTGCGTTACAAAGTGAAAAACGGAAGATCGCGGCCATGGTGGCCGGCTTCTCCCCAGTCATTGTCCAATGAACTGGACGTGGCAGGCCTTAAGATCGCGCATGAGGTGAAATTGTTGGGCCCGTTTTCACAAATCGCTTTCTTGCATTTGACTCCCGATGATGCCTGCCGGTTTCCAGCCAAGACCGTGGACCGGCAGGTTCACTTGGCTTCCGCATAGAGATTTCCCGGCTTGGCAAAAAGCACGCTCGAATTCTCCATCTCTAACTCACTTACTTCGCGCAAATGGCAGATACTTTCGTCAACACTCCTATAAACGACACACTCGTCGGAGAAGCGGCGAGTCCCTCCCTGAGCGGAGAGCGAAAAGCGCCGTGGTCAGGCGTGCGCGGATGGTCCTCCAAGGGATTTCTGGCGCTACTCGACCAGGGACTCATCTCGGGCGTTAACTTTCTGATGTCCATCCTGCTGGCGCGCCGGCTGCTGCCTGCGCAATATGGAACCTACGCGCTGGCCTTCGAGGTGTTTCTGTTTCTCTCCGTTGTGTACGCTGCCTTGGTCCTTGAGCCTTTGAGCGTTTTCGGCTCCTCCGTGTACCGGAAGTCCCCCCGCGAGTATCTTGGCGTCCTGTTGCGTATCCACGGGGTGATGGCTGCGGGGATATTTGTGGTGCTGGGCGTCTCCGTCTGGGTCGTGGAGAGCGTTTCGCCGGGTCGCGGTCTCGCCCCAGCGCTGGCGGGCGTGGCGATCGCTGCTCCTTGCGTGCTGCTCTTCTGGCTGGCACGCCGGGGCTTTTACGTGGAACTTGCTCCGCGCCAGGCTGTTCTGGGGTCGTTGGTTTACTTTGTTGTGGTGATGGGCGGGCTGCTGATCGTTTGCCGCTTTGAAATTCTCTCTCCCCTTGTCGCTTTTCTTTTGATGGCCGCAGGCGCAGCCGCCACCGCTCCGCTCATGCTGGCGCGGCTGAAACCTTTATTGAAGCCCGGGCTCCTCGCCTTCAGGACTTCAGAAGTGATCCGCCGGCACTGGGGATATGGCCGGTGGGCTCTTGGCAGTGCGGTGGCGATCTGGTTTTCCGGAGCAATCTTTTATCCTCTGGTCAGCGGCTTCCGTGGCTTGGGGGATGCGGGTGCGCTGAAAGCGCTGATGAACTTTTCATCGCCCGTTGGGCAGGCCTTTGCCGCCATGTCCCTGCTTTCCCTCCCGTATGCGGCGCGCATTCATCACGAGGACGGATCCGGCGGCTCGCAGCGGCTGGTCTGGAAACTTACCGCCATTTACGCCGGAGGGACCGCCTTCTATTGGTTGATCGTTGTCCTCCTGCGCCACCCCATTGTGAGTCATCTTTATGCCGGCAAGTATTCGGGGATAACCGGGCTGATCCCGTGGGTCGCGGTGGGATCTGTCCTGCGGATTTCCGCCACCGCCCAGGCGGTAACGCTTCGGGCGATGCACTCTCCGGCTCTCGTCTTTGTCGCCTATGTGGCGGCCAGCGCGGTTGCCGTGCTGGTGGGCGTACCCTGCACGTGGGCCTTTGGGCTGCGGGGCGCCGTATTTACGTTGGTTCTATCCAGCGCCGTCGCCTTAGCCGTGGCGCTGGCCTTGGTGCACCGGCGTTCGACCTTCGCCCGATTTTTCAAACCTTGAACTCATGGCATTATTCGCAAGCACGTCAATGAACCCTCAGCCGCAAAGCCGCGGGGGTTGTCAACCTGCGTTCTGGCGGCGAGCAAGGTCTATTGACGGAACCACCTTCCGCAATCCATTCAAGAGGGGCAGAGCGCCCTCCAAGAAAGGCAGCTTTCGGATTGATTCGCGCACGTCCGAGGCACCCGGGCGCGACCGAAAGAACTAGATACCCATGGCAGCCGTTACCTTTGTAGTTGATAAACATCCAGCCGGAGCCACCACGATTCCGCGGGAGACGCGAGTAGCCTGGATTGCGCCGTCCCTCGACCGCGGATGGCGATGGCAACCTTTTTTGAAGGAGTTTTCCGAGATTTACCCCAACACCGTCGTGTTTACGGGCCTTTGGCCGGGATTCACTCACGGCTTTGCAGGAGCCTTTAAGATTCACCCATTGCGAGGTTTCAGGCGCGTCAACTTCGGCAAAAGTGAAATGGGTTACCCAAAGGGATTCATGTGGGCTTCGCCGCGGACAGTGGTAGACCTGCTTCGTTTTCGTCCCGAAATCATTTTGACCAATGGTTTTCACCTTTGTACGCTTTATGCCCTGCTGGTCAAAGTGATCCTTCGCTCGCGCGTGATTCTTCTATGGCAAGGCGTTTCTCCGGAAACAGGAGGGTCGCCGGGTTCGCTCCGGCTCAAACTGCGCCGGGTGGTGGGCCGCTGCTTTGACCTGGCAATTTGCAACACCCGAAGTGGCATTAGTTATTTGCAGGATCTGGTGGGAATGCCCCCCCAAAAAGTGCTCCGGTTTGTCGGAGAGGTCGCTGACCGCGAACCGTTTGCTTCGAACAACGGGAGAAGCCCGTCCCTTCAGCACTTAAACCACCCCACCTTTTTGTTTGTGGGAAGGATCATCCGCGCGAAGGGAGTCGACCGGCTCCTGCACGCCTGCCGCCTGCTAGTTCAAAGGGGAGTCAGCGACTTCTCCGTCGTGCTGGTCGGTAAAGGTCCCCACCAAGGCGAATTTGCAGAACTCGCGCGCCGAGCCGGCATTGAACGTCAAGTCCGGTGGGAAGGGTTTGTTCCCTACGAAAACCTCGGCGCTTACTACGAGGCCTGCGACGTTTTCGTCCTCCCCTCGCGGGAAGATACGTGGGGTGTCGTGGCTCTTGAAGCGATGGCTTTCGGGAAACCTGTTCTTTGCTCACGCCTCGCGGGTTCAAGTGAGCTGGTCGAACATGGCGTGAGCGGGTATGTTTTTGACCCTGAAACACCCGATGATCTCGCCAATTACATGATGCAATTCATTCACCGGCCGCAGTTGATCGCCAGGTGCGGCGCAGCCGCCCGGGAGTTAATGGCTCAATACACCCCCAAGATCGCAGCAGGTAAGCTATCCCGGATTCTCGATAAAACGCTGCAAGCCGAATCCCCTGCGGCAGAATACGACCAGGTTTGGAGAGACTCGTGAGTACCGCTACGAAACAAGTTCCGCTCATTGTTCCTTCGCCTCACGTTCCGTGTCCTGCCGGGCCTCGGGCAGGCGGAGCAAGGATCAGGGCTGACCTCGCCCTCCGCGGAAGAAAAGATGTCCGAGAGAGAATCGCTTGTGCGCTATCCGCAAGCCCGAGCGCGGTGCGCGTGGATCGCTACACCTACAGCATGTCCAGACTCACGGCGCGATGCTCGGGGGAGTGGGCAGATAAGAGAATATTCGCAAAAATATTGCTGGCGAATCCGTATCCAATTCCCGCCCGCTTCAGAGCCCCCTGGGAAGCTCCCCACGGCGCAGCGATCCCCGTGAGGGGAATCAGAGAACAGCTTGAGACCGAATGGAATATGACTCTCCAAATGCGCACACTTTCGGGAGGCCGCTCGGTTCCGGCGCCGCTTGGAAGATCGTTGTCAGCAAGAACCATTGTGTGGGAGGAGGCCGGCGGCACTTCTCTAGCCCGGGCCTTGCAAGGGACGCGCTGGAAACCTTCGATGGCGAAAGCCGGCGCGAGGGCGCTTTTTCAAGCGGGAACGTGGCTGAGAAGCGTCCATGAGGCTTCCGACCGCGGCACGGAGATGGTTATCGATGTGCCCAATCTAATCCGCATTGCCAACGGCTTTGCAAAGCATAAAGAGAAGGATGCCTGGCGTTATGATCGGATGGCATCAAGGATCCTGGAAGCCTTGTTGTTGGAAATGGGGGGGGCGACGACCTTCACGGTTCCCGTCGCACTCACGCACGGTGATTTCTGTCTCTCGAACCTCCTTTGGGACGATGCCGGCTGGCGGCTGGCGGTCATTGACTTTGAACTCGCCAGCTCCCGGCCCGTTTGCCATGACCTCTTTGCCCTGATCGCAGATCTTCGGTCGAAGCTCCTGAATCCGCTTATTCCCAAGTCGATCATCCTCTCCTGGGAACAAGCCTTTTGGTGGGGTTACGGGCCGACATCCGCTCAGTTAACGTCATTCGTCAAAGCTCTGGCCTTAGCACGAGTCTTCTATCACCACCTTTCCCGGCTGCTGACACGCCGGGAACGGAAAGGATGGATTGGCGGAATCAACGCGCGACTCTACAGAACCTTTTTGGAACGGGCCATTGTCGCTCAGCGTTTGGATCTCCCCATCGCGCTTGACCCTTCGGTGGGCAGTGAATAGCGAGCCGGTTCACCTATTCCGAGTTGTCTTAAGCCGAAATGGATAGCCATAACAAATACTTGCAGGAAGAAGTCGTCGGGCAAACCGTGGTCGCAGACATTTCGCCGCCGGCTCTGGAGCCTTCGGCCGGACCCATGCCGCGGCCTTTCCCTGACCCGGCCTTCTCTGAAAGGAAGAAGGATGTCAGGCGTTTGGCTGCCGGAGCGAGCATCGCGCTGGCCGGAAAGCTGATTGGCCGAGGCGTGAGGCTTGTCGGTGACGTGGTCCTGGCGCACATTCTCGGGCCCGCCACGTTCGGCCTGTACGCCATTGGATGGACCCTGGCGCGCATCGCCACCGTGCTGGCGCCTCTGGGGCTGGATGCGGGAGTCATTCGCTTCGCTTCCCCCTACAGGAACCAGGACCTTGCGAGGTTCAAAGGCGCCGTGACCCAGTCGCTGCAATACTCCACCTTGTCGGGTCTTCTGCTGGGAATCGCTTTCTACCTTCTTACACCGTGGCTGGCTCTGAGCGTATTTCATCAAGCCACCCTGATCGCCGTCTTCCGGTGCTTTGCCTTTGGCTTCCCGTTGATGACCTGCTTGAAAGTCGCCTCGGCGGCGACCCGCGTCTCCCAGCGGATGAAATTCTCAGCCTACGCAGAAGAGATCGGACAGCCCGCTGCAGCCCTGGCGCTGATCTTGGTGTTTTATCTTTTCGGTTATCGATTGGGCGGAGCTTTGGCGGCCTTTGTTTTGTCCTTCGGCTTCGCTTCGATCCTGGCGATCTACTACATCGGGAAACTTTTCCCGGAGATCATTTCAAAGGCGATCAGACCCGTCTTCGCGGGAAAACATCTCCTCTCATTTTCTCTTCCTGCCTCTGTCTCGGTGATGTTTGGGATCCTGCTTATTTGGGTGGATCGATTGTTCGTAGGATATTACCGGCCCGCCGCGGAAGTGGGTATTTATCATGCCGCCTCGCAATTGTCGATCGCGCTGGCGGTGATTTTGAGCGCCTTTGGAGCCATCGTGACCCCCATGATCGCGGAACTTTACCACCGAGGGAAGGAAAGCCGGCTGGAAGAGTTGTTCCGGGTCAGCACCAAGTGGTCTCTCTATTTGAGCATCCCGCCATTTCTGGTGATGTGCTTTGTTCCCCAGCAAGCGGTGGCGGTCATCTTTGGGAATGCGTATATCGCAGGATGGGCGGTCTTGCCCATTCTCGGAGCAGGCCAGCTTTTGAATTCCGGAACAGGCCCCGTCGGCGCGCTGTTAGTCATGACAGGTCACCAGAACCAGCTCTCGGTGCTGAGCGGCGCCATGTTTCTGGCCAACATCGGCTGCGCAGTCTTGCTGGTTCCGCGGTTCGGAATATGGGGAGCCGCTTTAGGCACTGCCGCAACGGTGGGCCTCCTTTGCCTGATCTCCATCTTCATGGCGAAGGCTTACCTGAAGCTTTGGCCCTATGACCGGCGCTATTCGAAGGGTTTGGTGGCCACCGCCGCGGCTGCGGCGGCCCTCTTCTTCTTCCGGCAGTTCCAAGTCACTTCACCTTTCCTCGCCCTGACGGGCGCCGTTGTTGTTTCTGTCCTCGTTTTTGTAGCCGTCCTCTCCTTGCTGGGGCTTGACGTAGAAGACCGCGAATTCCTGCGCCTGATTTTTGCTCGGCTGCTTCGGCAGACAGGGATCTGAAGGAAATTGCCGACATTATTGAGAGTTACAAAATATAGTGACAACTATTACCGTAGCGCGGGTCTATGACCCGCGTCTTTCGCCGCTCATAGAGCGGCGCTACAAAGAACGGAGTCACTATATTTTGTAAACATCAGTAGGAGGAGTGAAAGCGCTTTTGAGTTGGTGGATTGCTGGCAGGAAAGCTCCAGTTTCCCGTGTCATCATTTGCCCGCAAAGACCAATCGCAATCGAGCCGCAACGATTAGTTTGAAGGTACGCACAACCGCCACAGCTCGACATTTCGAAACGTCCTTTAACTCCAAAGGGCCCACGCGAAGTCTGAACCATGGCAATTCCTAATAGAACTTTCGCACATTCAGAAACGCACATGCGCCGAGATTCAAGTCGCGCGAAGTGGGGCTGGGTCTTTGTGCCCTTTGTGATCTTGGGGTTGGTGGTTACCTGGGGTAGTACCACCACAGTCTTGCAGCACGGAGGCGCTCTTTCCATGTTGGTGCTGGTAGCCGTCCCCGTCGCCTTGATTCTCTTTGTCGTGGCGATGCGCAGGGTATTTGG
Organism: Terriglobia bacterium; assembly: GCA_035532595.1. Classification (GTDB taxonomy): domain Bacteria; phylum Acidobacteriota; class Terriglobia; order UBA7540; family UBA7540; genus JAMCXS01. The sequence goes on from DATKQU010000183.1 coordinate 20,462, forward strand.
TCTTTTGCGCGGCTTGAAAGCGCAACTGAGTTGGTGGCACGGCCTCTGGCTGCTGCTCTTTGCAAGCGCTCTGGTTTTCCGGGTGCGGGGCGCAAACCAGATTGAACGGAATCCCGTCGATGCCTGGGCCATGTACCGAATCGGCCTGGAACTGATCGTAGCGTCGGTGCTGTTGATACGCCTCGCGCTACGCCGCACGCTATGGTTTGGATCGATGTTCCGGGGGTTCGTGGGAGTCATTACGCTATTTGGCACGGTCGAACTGGCGTCGACGGTGTGGTCCGTGTTTCCGGCCTGGACCTCATACAAGTCCTTCGAATACCTGCTGGATATCGCTTTGCTTGCCGCGATCCTGGCCACTGTACGGTCCGTAAAGAGTTACAAAGACTTCTTTAACTGGACCTGGACCCTCTATGGCCTGCTTCTTCTTTCCGTATGGTTGGGAGTTATTTTGTGGCCACAGCAGGCTTTGTACGCCTACGGATTCAAAGTTGGATTGCTGGGGGCTCGCCTTCAAGGCGTCTTGCCCGCCGTAAGCGCCAACGATGTCGGAACCTATGCAGCGATTCTTGCTCTTGTTTCTCTCTGCAGGCTTCTTCCCGTCGCAGGGGGCAAGACCGATCGTGCCTGGTACGTTCTGCTTTTCGTTGCGAGCCTGGCGACCATGGTTTTTTCCCAAACCCGGTCGGCCATCGCAGGCTTTCTATTCGGAGTCTTTCTGCTTCTCTTCTTTTCCAGGCGGCTGGGTCTCAGCGCCTTCCTCACGTTTGTGGTTGCGCCGCTTTTGATCCTGAGCAGTTTGGGCGGCTTGATCTGGTCGTTTCTGGAAAGGGGCCAGAACGCCCAACAGATTGCAACGCTGAGTAGCCGCGTGGATTGGTGGTCCTTTGCCTGGCAAAAGTTCCTGCAGCGGCCGCTCCTGGGGTATGGCGCCTATGCGGCTGGCCGCTTCGCCGTCCTGGCTAAACATGGCTTGACCGAAACTTCCACCATGCATAGCGATTACCTTGAAATGATCGTAGGGACCGGGATTTGGGGGCTCCTTCTGTTCCTGGCCGCGCTGCTGGGAGCCTGGTGGTTTCTCGCTCGCTACCTTCGCCAGTCGACGGTCATGAAGGATGACCAACAGCTCACCTACGAGGCGGTGGTCGTGCTCGGCTTGCTGACCTTTCGCTCCATCTTCATGACCATGCTGACCTGGCACCCGCCGCTGGATTTTCTAGTGATCCTGGGCTACGCGGAGTTCCTGAGACGAAGACGGCTGCGGGAAATTCCCCTTGCGTTCCATATCATCCAGGATCGGGAGTTCGAGAATGTGGGAGCCTCCTCAAATATCACTGACCCGCAAGAAACGACCAAGAGATACGTCCATTGAAGAGAACACGCAGCGGAACACGGATGAAGGCCTGGGGCGGCCTCGAGAAGCTTACGGTCCTGCTTGGTGCGGGAGTGATCGTCCTTATGCTTGCCATGACAGCGACTAAGTCACTCTCATCATCTTCCGGGGCTAAGGTCATGGTGCACCCGGGCGACAACATTCAAGCGCTTGTCAAAGCTCACCCGCCTGATACTTCGTTCACCATCGGCCCCGGAGTTTACCGGCTGGAATCCATTTCGCCGAAGGATGGAGATTCCTTCGCGGGCGAATCAGGAGCGGTCTTGAGCGGAGCGGAAGTGCTCACTTCCTTTACTCGCAAGGATCAGCACTGGGTGGCGGATGTATCCGTGAAATCAAAAGGTTCATATCGCGGCGAATGCGATGCCGGCCATCCTGCCTGCATGTTTCCAGAGGATCTCTTTATTGATGATGTTCCGCTTCAACGGGCCGGGAATTTATCCGACGCATCACCTGGAAAGTGGTATCTGGACTATGGCGCCGGCAAGGTATACCTAAGCGATAACCCCAATCATCACACGGTGGAAATCGGCCTGGTCGCCCACGCTTTCTACGGCTCGGCCAAGGACGTCACGATTCAAGGGCTGACGATCGAAAAGTACGCGGATGTGGCCGGCGATGGCGCTATCGAAGGCCAGTCGGAGAGCGCGCAGCGGAGCCAAGGATGGGTCATCCAGAATAATGTGATCAAGCTCAATCATGGCATGGGCATCCGCTTGGGCAATAGCATGCAGGTTCTGAACAACAAGGTTGTCAACAACGGACAAATGGGTCTGGGCGGTTCGGGCGATGGCATCCTCGTGGCCGGCAATGAGATCGCCTACAACAACTATGCCGGCTATAAGTATGGATGGGAGGCCGGCGGTACTAAATTTGCCTTCACGAAGGGCCTGGTCGTTCGCGACAACTTTGTGCACAACAACAACGGCCCCGGCCTTTGGACCGACATCGAAAATCACGATGCTCTCTACGAACACAACCGCACAACCGCCAACAAAGAAGCGGGCATATTGCATGAAATCAGCTACCACGCCATCATCCGGGACAACACCATTGAAAAGGACGGCTTCGATGGACCGGGAGAAGACAGCCCGTGGCATGGGGCAGGAATTATCATCACTGGCTCCGCGAACGTAGAAGTTTATGGCAACACGCTGACCGATTGCATGAACGGCATTGTAGGATTGCAACCCGACCGGAAGAACGCCAGGGGGGAAAGCTACTCGCTTCGCAACCTCTACGTCCATGACAATGTGATCACACAAACCACCGGGATTGCCGCGGGAATCCTATCCTCAAGGTTAATGAGTCAGTCTGTTTTTGAATCCTGGGGCAACCGTTTTGCGAACAACACCTTCCATCTCGCATCTGAGAACGGCAACTATTTCGCCTGGCTGAATGGTCCTGAAACCCTGGCAGCGTGGCGGAGACGGGACCGGCATTAGGAATAGTCAAATGAGAGCAATGAACTCCTTTCAAGAAGTCTCCCACGATTGGTTTTTCCAGGATCGTCTCAAATAAGTTTGCTCGGTTAGCCACTTCATCCAACCTTTCGAGAGCATAACCATGATTACGACAAATCAAGCAGCCCTCCACAGGGGTAAGGCCGAACGCTCAGAGGTCGCGATAGCTTTCCCCCGAATTGTCACGACGAGCTGGGATGACGGGGATAGCTACGACCTTCGAGTCGCTGAAATCCTGCAGGCTCGCAAACTTGCCGGAACTTTCTACGTTCCGATTGCCGGTCATCAGGGTTCTTCCGCGATGGATGATCGCGATCTGAGAGCCCTTGGAAGCGGGGGCTTTGAGATCGGCGCGCACGGATTGTCTCACCGGGTGCTTTCTCATTGCGCAAAAGAAAAACTGGCGCAGGAAGTCGAGACCTGTAAAAAGCGCCTCGAAGAGATCTTGGGAACTGAGGTGCGCATGTTCGCCTACCCGCGGGGCCGGTACAGCGGCACGGCCATCCGTTCCGTAAAGCAGGCCGGGTATGCAGGGGCTCGCACAACTCAGATGCTGGTTCAAGCACTCAATTTCGATCCCTATAAGATGCCGACCACCGTGCATGTTTTCCCCCACTCTAAGTCGGACTATGTCCGGAACGCTGCGCGCGCCGCGGATTTCGGAGCGGGCTGGAGATACCTTACCCAACTCAGGCAAGTGGATAGCTGGGTAGAATTGGCCAAGATCATGTTTGATTCCGTCCTGCGGGAAGGCGGCATTTTCCACCTCTATGGACACTCCTGGGAGATCGACGAAATGGGCCTGTGGAACGACCTCAAAGAGGTCTTGGACTATGTGTCCATGCGGGAGGGCGTTCTCTATCTTTCCAATGCCGGCATCCTGGACTATGCTCCCGCAAACGACCGCTTGCAGCTTGAACATCATTGCCCGTCTGAAGGATGAAAGTACTCCTCGTCCATAACGAATATCAGCAGCCGGGAGGCGAAGACATCGTTTTTCGCCAGGAGGAACAACTCCTTTCCCGCTTCGGCCATACGGTGCTTACGTACCGGCGCAGCAACCACGAAATCAGCCGATCTTCAACCGGGCAGCGATTGTTGCTTCCTAAACAACTCATCTGGGCTGAGGACGCGCGTCGCGACGTTGCCAGGATTCTTGATGAAGAAAGACCGGATCTCGTTCACGTCCACAATACTTTTACGCAAATATCTCCCTCGATTTATACCGCCTGCCGGGAGGCAGGAATTCCGGTGGTCCAGACGCTCCACAATTTCAGGCTGCTGTGTCCTGCTGCAACTTTCTATCGCGACGGCAGGGTGTGCGAGGAATGTGCGACGCACAGCCTTTGGCACAGTGTGGAGCACGGGTGTTATCGAGGGTCGCGTCCGGCTACGGCTGCGGTGGCCATGATGCTGGCGACGCACCGCAGCCTTCGCACCTGGACCCGCAACATCGACACCTACATCGCCCTCACGGAATTTGCGCGACAAAAGTTCATACGCCAAGGGTTTCCTGCCCGGAAAATCCAGATCAAACCCAATTTTGTGGACCCTGACCCCGGCCAGGGCGCTGAAAAATGCAGCTACGCGCTTTTTGTAGGGCGCTTGTCTGAAGAAAAGGGACTGCGAACGCTGCTCGCCGCCTGGACCGGCCTCAAAATGCCCATCCGGCTCTTTGTCATCGGTGATGGCCCTCTGCGCTCTGAACTGGAACAGTACGCTGCCGCTTACGACTTGTCGCAGGTTTCTTTTCTGGGCCGTTTGCAGCATGAAGAAACGCAGGAAGCCATTAAAGCAGCACGCTTTCTCATCCTGCCCAGCGGGTGCTACGAAAATTTTCCCATGACGATTGTGGAAGCCTTTGCCGGCGGGACCCCGGTGATTTGTTCCCGCCTTGGGGCGATGCAGGAAATTGTCGAGCCCGGACGCACCGGGCTTCACTTTGCCGCAAACAGCAGCCAAGACCTGGCTGAAAAAGTCTCCTGGGCATGGGCCCATCGTGAGCGGATGAGTTCCATGGGCAAAGAAGCGCGGCGAGATTACGAAACCCAATACACAGCGGAGAAGAACCACTCCATGATGATGGAAATCTATCGGAGCGCCATCGGTAAGCCCTCGCCGTTCAAGTACGGATACGGCCTGCAAGATGATCTTGCGCAGGCCGTCCAATCCTAGGAGTGACTACCCCACACCATGTCTACAGCCTTTACATCTGATATCAGAGCGGGCGTCCCAAGCTTCCGGGTACTGGGCGTGCGGGTGAATGCCGTCCAAATTCCCGATGCCATTTCGGTGATGGAAAACTGGATTCGGGAAGGGGAGGGCTCTCATTTTGTCGCCGTCACCGGGATGCACGGGGTAATGGAAGCCCAACATAGCCCGGCATTCAAGGCGATCCTTAGTGAAGCCGGCCTAGTGGTTCCGGACGGAATGCCGCTTGTGTGGCTGGGGCGCCGGCAAGGTTTCTCAATGCGGCGCAGGGTCTATGGCCCCGAGTTGATGGAAACTTTCTGCAAGACGACGGCAAGCCGCTACCGGCACTTCTTCTACGGTGGCGCCCCGCATGTCCCGGAACTCCTGGCGGACACACTGCAACAACGATACGGCATTCAGGTGGCTGGGACCTATTCTCCACCATTCCACCCGCTGACTCCTGAGGAAGAGCGGGAGGTTGTCCAGATGATCCGGGCAGCCTCGCCGGACGTGCTCTGGGTTGGCTTGAGCACGCCCAAACAGGAGAAGTGGATGCTGGCCTTCCGCGACCGGGTAAACGTTCCGGTGATGGTGGGCGTTGGCGCCGCGTTTGATTTCGCCACGGGAAAGGCGAAGCAAGCTCCCCCGTGGATGCGCGAGCACGGGCTCGAATGGCTCTTTCGTCTGCTGACCGAGCCCCGGAGACTTTGGCGGCGCTATCTCGTCCACGGGTCGAAATTTGTCTGGAACGTCAACCTGGAAATTCTCAAGATTAAAAAATTCAATTAGCTTTTCAAGGAGGAAATAATGGACTGGAAAAGTCGGAATGTTCTGGTAACGGGCGGGGCATCGTTCATTGGATCGACGTTGGTCGATTCTTTGGTGGCCAAGGGCGCCCATGTCCGGGTCGTCGATGACTTGAGCAGCGGCAAGCTGGAAAACCTTGCGGATCACCTGATGCATCATCGAGTCGAATTTATTGAAAACGACCTCCGGGCACCCGGGGCAGCGGAACGGATGATCGAGAACATGAGCGTGGTGTTTCATCTGGCCGCCGACCACGGCGGCCGCGGGTATGTGGACCTGCACCAGGCCGCCTGCGCATCGAACCTCGTGCTGGATGGGGTGGTCTTTCGCGCCTGCGTCAAAGCCCGCGTCGACAAGGTGGTGTACGCTTCTTCCGGCTGCGTGTATCCCAACCACTTGCAAACTGACCCGAATCAAATTCTCTACCTGATCGAAGATATGGTGGGGCCGCCTTACGACGCTGACAACATGTACGGATGGGCCAAGCTGATGGCTGAAATGACCCTCCGCGCCTACTACCAGGACTACGGCTTGAGGTCGGCCTCCTGCCGCTATTTCACGGTTTACGGCCCTCGCGGAGTCGAGAACCATGCGGTCATTGCCATGATCGCCCGCGCCTTTGTGAAGCAGGATCCCTTCGTCGTGTGGGGCACCGGCGAGCAGATCCGAAACTGGACCTACATCGATGACATCGTTCGCGGCACGATGCTCGCCGCGGAATTCATCGACGACGGCACCGCGATCAATCTCGGGACTATGGAACGCATCAAGGTGATCGATGCGGCCAGGGAGGTCTTGCGCTACATGGGCCATAACGCTCGGATTGAGCCTCATCCGGAAATGCCGACTGGCCCTTACAACCGCGTGGCTGACAACTCCCTGGCCAGGAAGCTGGTTGGATGGGAGCCGGAAGTTAAGTTTATGGACGGCCTCCACCGCACGATCGACTGGTACCTCTCAACGAAGAATGAAGAGCAGGTTTCTTCCACGCTGGAAGCGATGTTGACTGAAAGGTGAACCTTTCCTTCCCCTGAATCGCCCCACACCCAAAAACGAATCAAGGCGAGCTCCGCCGGAGAAGCGGCCTTCCGGACGCAGTGCGCGACCGCCCTGGGGAGTTGGTAGCCACGGCATGCTTTTTATGCCGTGGGTTTGTAGGTCGCGGCTCGCCGAAAGCCCACGGCACAAAACCGGTGCCGTGGCTACCCGCTGACCGTCATCCTAAAGGACCGTAGTCGCCGCACACGTCATTCTGAGGAGCCCGGACCGCCGCACACGTCATTCTGAGGCCGGTTTGTTGGCCGAAGAATCTGCTTTTCCGTACGAGTCGCGTTTACTGAAAAAACGAAAAAGCAGATTCCTCGCTGCGCTCGGAATGACGGGCGAAGCGCGTAGCGCAGACTCCGTGGTGCTCGAAGTCTGCGGCCTTTTCCAACGGATTCACCAAAAACCCGCAGAGTTTCGAAAACCGGAAACTTTGATGCGCTACCCGCTCACCACCCACGTCATTCCGAGGCCTGTTCCATGGCCGAGGAATCTGCTTTTCGGCGTCAGATTATCGCCACGCCTCGCAGACATTACACTTCAATGTCTGCGCCAGCCGGCGCGGCGGCTTCGATAGCCCCGCCAGGGGCGGAAGACTTTAGCCCAGGGCGTAAGCCCTGGGAACGAAGCCCTCACCCACCGCTTCGCGGTCCCCCCTCTCCCGCCGGGAGAGGGTTGGGGTGAGGGGATCGCTCATTCACCCACGGCTTGCGCCGTGGGCTAAATTCTGCCGCTCCTTCCGGAGCTTGCTGACGCTGCCCACCTACTGCACTTTCAGGGAGCAGCACAGACTTCGTGCTGTTTGAAGTCTGCGGCTTTTCCGATGAATTCACCGAAAACCCGCAGAGTTTCGAAAACGGAAACTTTGATGCGCTACCCGCTCACCACCCACGTCATTCCGAGGCCAGTTCCATGGCCGAGGAATCTGCTTTTCAGCGCCAGATTATCGCCGCGCCCCGCCTCGCAGACATTGCACTTCAATGTCTGCGCCACCCGCGCGAAGCGAGTCGTTCACACC
>DATKQU010000184.1:0-12371 GCA_035532595.1 Terriglobia bacterium
GACCTGGGGACCTCGTATTTTTACGCTGGTCAATCCCAGGACGCCCTCAGGGAATACCAGAAAGCTCTCAAGATTTCACCGGACCACCAACCCACCATGTTCAACCTGATCATCGTCAATCTCGAAGGGACCCACGACTTCCGGGCCGCGGAAAAGTTCTGGAAAGAGCTCGACCGGCGCAATCCCAATTATCCGGGTCTTCAGGCGTTGAAAGAAAAACTGGATGCGGCGTTGCGCACCTCTCGCGGGGCTTCCGCGCCGCAGTAAGGAAAAGGCATCCCGATTCGGTTGGATGCCGCCAAATTATCGTGGCACGTTTACTCGCTGCCCTCATGGACTTCATCTTTCTGATCGGGGTGGTGTGGACCCTGGCTCAGAGCGTGCGGAGCTTTTTGGGCCGCACCAATAAAGGCCCCCATGGGGCAGCCAATTCCAAATCCAACCGCAAGGCGCAACCTGCCAAGGGCCGCACCGCGCGGGACCCTGTCTGCGGGATGTTTGTTTCCACCGAGGTTTCTCACCGCCTCGTGCAAGGCGGCGAAACCTTTCATTTCTGCTCCCAGGATTGCCTGGAACAGTACGAGAAAAAGACGGCTAGAACGATGTCATCCTGAGCCCGTTCGCTCCGTCATTCCGAGCGCAGCGAGGAATCTGCTTTTCTCAGTTCAGGGGCGAACTCCGGGAAGGAACTACTGTTTCTCACTAAAAACCAAAAGCAGATCCTTCGCTCCGCTCAGGATGACAGCGGGCTAAGGGTTTTTCAGGAAGCTGTTTAGTGAAGTCCGGACCTATTGGAGCTTGAGGCGGAGGCTTTTTAGTCCTTCCTTCGCGGGGCCATAGTTCTCACAAATTTCCAACGCCTGCTCGAAATGCTGGCGGGCTTTGCCATACATTTCCTTGGCCATGTAAGCCCGGCCCAGATTGTAGTGCGGGAAGTGATAGGACTCATACCGCTGGGAGTGCAGGGCGCGTTCCAGCCACGGGAAGGCTTCGTCATGCTTTCCCATTTGGATCAGGTAGGCGCCGATGTCGTTGTACGGATTGCCAAAATCGGGATCGAGCTGAATAGCTTTTTTACATTCCGCGATGGCATCGTCGATTTTGCCCTGATAGCCGTATGTCCATCCCAGGAAAGTATAAGCTTCGGCGGTCGGGTGAAGGTCGAGGGAGCGCTTGTACAACTCGACGGCCATCTCATACTCGCCACCGACCTGGTACTGGTAGGCTTCCTTCAGCAGTTCCAACGCGGATTGGATTTCTTCTGATCCCATGCTTCCCGTTCTTTCTAGGTAGCACACCTTAGATTAGGGTGTCAATCGGCCAGAGTCTGGTATAATCCGGCGCGCATGGATATTCCTGCCCAGCGCTGGCGCCACATCATTCCCGTTGCTTTCATCATGTACACCATTGCGTTTGTGGACCGGACGAACATTTCTCTCGCCCTGCCTTCGATGAGCCGCGATCTGCATATGAACCCGGCGCAGGCCGGCAGCGCGGCCGGAGTCTTTTTCTGGGGATACCTGTTGCTGCAGATTCCCGGCGGCTACCTGGCGGAACATTGGAGCGCCAAGCGCTTTGTGAGCATCCTGCTGGTGTTGTGGGGGCTGGCGGCCATCGTGTGCGGGCTGGTCAGGACCTGGGAGGAATTCTGGGTGATGCGGTTCGTGTTGGGCATCGCGGAGGGCGGCGTGTGGCCTGCGACGTTGGTCCTGCTGGCTCACTGGTTCCCGCGTACGGAGCGCGCCCGGGCGAATGCCTACTGGATGCTCTGCCTGCCCGCTGCGGTAGTGATTTCCTCGCCGGTTTCAGGCTGGATTCTGGGCCGCTGGGGCTGGCGCGCGATGCTGATCTCGGAAGGGCTCCTGCCTTTTGCCTGGCTGGTGATCTGGATGACGATGATTGCCGACCGGCCGCACGAGGCCCGGTGGATTTCCGACGGCGAGCGAAACTATCTGGAAGAGACTCTGCACCGCGAATCCGCGGAGCTGGAGCCCGTGAAGCCCGCGCGGTTCCTTGAAACTTTGCTGCGGCCTCAAGTCCTCCTGCGGGTCTTGATTTATTTTCTGCTCAACAGCGGCAATTACGGATTCCTTTTCTGGCTTCCCAGCGTCCTGCACAGTGAGAAACACCTGAGCGATTTTGTGGTGGGCATCCTCTTTGCGATTCCATTTGTGGTGACGGGGATTGGCATGGTGGTGCTCTCGCGGCGTTCCGACAAAAAGCGTGAGCGGCGAAGGCACGTTGCCGCCAGCATGGTATGGGCCGGGGTGTTCCTTTTGGGAGGTGTTTTGCTCAGCCCGCACTCTTTCTGGCTCTCCTTTTTGTGCCTCACGATGGTGGGGGCGGGATCGTTCGGAGCGCTTGGCCCGTTCTGGGCCATTCCGTCGGAGACCTTGCCGCGCTCGGTGAGCGGCTCCGCCATGGGCCTGATTAACGCCCTCGGCAATTTAGGCGGATACTTTGGACCTTTGGTGGTCGGTTACTGTGACAAGGTAACGGGAAATTTTGTTTACGGATTTGCGATACTCGGCGTGGCGTTCATTGCCTCTTCGGGCGTGACCTTGCTCTTGCACGCCTCGCGCGGCGTTGCTCGAGAGACCCGGGCCTGACCGCTGCTTGCTTCTTCCTGCGAATCGAAGGGTTCCTATCGACATGATGATGGCGGTTCAGGGATGCGTGGCTACGGGCGCAAACAGAAAGGGTTTAGGGCGGGCGAATTGCGACCCATCGGAGCGAGTCGTAGGATGTTCTAAAATACGCTCCGAGGTTCAGCCCGGCCGGGCAGCATTAAGTTTGCTGGCTGTTCCAGCGTCGACAACAGGAAATAACTTTTTCGGAGGGAACTACCTTATGAAGTTGTTTGTTCGCGTTGCAACTTTTTTGATGTTGGCTTTGGCGTGCGCAAGCCCATCCTACGCACAACTTTTGTTGATTTCCAGGCAACAGCTCACTGAAATGACGCAAGCCTGGAAAGGCGACCGCTTCCCGGATGGGCGCCCCAAGGTTTCCGAGCAACTACTGAACAGGCTCAAGGGCGTGGATGCCGAGGAGGCTTTTGAGGTTTTGGTGCCTGCGGGATATCCCAACCAGTTTGAAGGTGGATGGAAAATGATCAATCCTTCCGAACAGCGCATGGTGGGACGGGTGGTCACGGCGGAATTCATGCCGGTCCGGCCTGATCTGGACTCCTTGATCCGGGCCAACGGCCAGAAGGATCAGCATCTGGGGGTGGGGGAAAATTCCTGGGTGATCGATACGCTGCAGCCGGGGGACGTGCTGGTGGTGGACTTGTTCGGAAAGATCGAGGACGGCACCTTCATCGGCGACAATCTCGGGACCTCCATTTATACCAAGAGTCACAACGGGCTGATCGTCGATGGCGCGGTCCGCGATACTACCGGCATTCGGGAGATTAAGGGCTTTCAAGTGTTTTGCCGGGGGACGCATCCCTCGGCGCTGAAAAATGTGATGCTCGTGGGAATCAACGTTCCGGTACGAATCGGCCATGCCACCGTGATGCCCGGTGACATCGCCGTGAGCGACGCGGAAGGGATTACGTTTATTCCATCGCAGATGGTGAAAAAAGTGGCGGACCAGGCGGACGTCTTTCACGCGCAGGATGCTTGGGGGCACCTGATGCTCCGCGAGCAGAAGTACAATCCGGGCCAGATTGACGGTTACTGGACAAACCCGATGATCCGGGAATTTAATCGCTGGGCGGCCGAGCACGGTTACAAGGCGCACCTGAAAGAGAAGGAGAAGTAGAACCACATGGGCCGCGCCGGGATGGCAGTAATTTCTCTGCCGCTCCGGGACGGCAACTTAAGCGCGCTGTCTTAACATTTGCCGCGGTAGCGTGGCGGGAGATGCCCATGAGGACAGTGTTTGGAATTGCGCTGGCGGGAATCCTGGACGTCAATATCCTTAAGCAGCATGACGAGTGGTTCGAGGATCTGAGAATCAATTTGTTGCGGATGGATTAGACCTATCGAAGTTTTCACCAGGAAAGCATCAGGTGATGCTGATCGCGAACGGCGTGCACACCTACTTTGACCTGGACCCGGAGCGCTTGACGCGGAAGTCGGCTGCTCCGCTGCCGGTAACCTCCGCGATTGGGTTCGATTACGCTCTCACCTCGCAGCGGAAATGAAACGGCGCGCGGAGCGGCTTGCTGAGCCTTGTAGTTAATCGAGGTGACGAATGGACAGAAGAACCTTCAACAAACTGATCGGCACGGGAGGAGTTGCGGGTCTTGGGCTGGGGTTGAATCTCGAAGCCCATGAGAACTCTGCGGCGCCGGCAGAAAAGCGGCAGGTGGAATGGCCTGGCGGAACCTACCGGCGATTGCTGGTCGATATGCACGTGCCGGACTGGGATAGCATGCTGACCGAATTCAACGCCGCCGATTACGTCGGCGCGATCGCGCGTGGGGGCTTCCAGGCCTTGATGCAGGACGCAAACTCTGCCGTGGGTCTCGCGCTATGGCGCACCCGGGTGGGCCAGATGCATGCGGCGATGAAGGGACGCGACTTCTTTGGGGAGGTCATGGAAGAATGCAGCCGTCATAACCTGCAGCGGCTGGCGTATTACTGCCTGATCCTGGATGACTGGGCCTACGAGAAGCATCCTGACTGGCGAATGCTGCCGGAAGAAGGATACGACCCCAAGCTTTATAGCCGCACGGCCACTGTCTGCCCGAATTCCCCCTATCGCGATCATGCTTTGGCCTGCCTGCGCGAATTGGTGGGGAATTATGATTTTGAAGGCATCTTTTTGGATATCACCATGTGGCCGGTTGTCTGCTACTGCCCGCACTGCACGGCCCGTTTCTGGCGGGAGTACAACGAGGAGCCGCCTCGGATTGTCAATTGGAACGACCCTGCCTGGAGAAGCTTCCAAAAGGCCAGGGAAAAGTGGATGTTGGAGTTCGCCAGGTCCGTCACCCAAGCCATCAAGCAAACGCGGCCGATTGCGGCCTATCACCAGTTCGGAAGCGCCTTTGGCTCTTGGACTCTTGGAGTATCCCTGGAGCAGCGGGAAGCCTCCGACTTTTGCTCCGGCGACTTCTATGGCGGCGCAGCGCAGTTTTCTCTGGTTTGCAAGACTTACTACGGATTAACTCCGGCTCGTCCCTTTGAGTTCATGACCTCACGCACCAAGTCACTCCAGGATTTTGAAACCACCAAGCCCTTGGAGACCCTGCAGATGGAGTCGTTGTTTCCGACCATCCATTCCTCGGCCACCTTGTTGATCGACGCCATCAAGCCGATGGGCACTTTGAACGACCGCGCGTATGACTACATGGGGGAAGTGAACGCACTCCATGGCGCTTACGAGCCCTTTCTGGGCGGTGAGATGCTGGCCGATGTGGCGATCTACTACGATAAGCACTCGATGTACAATCCGGACGACAACGGGTTGCACGTTTCCGAGGCGGCGCCGGCGTTTGGGTATGGAGGACCCCGGAAGAACTCGTTCCAGATACCTCCGGGGAAAAGCCTACCTCATATGGAGGCGGTTCTGGGTGCGACCCGAATTCTGCGCGAGGCTCACATTCCCTTTGGCGTCGTCACCAACGTCACGTTGGATCAGTTGTCCCGTTACCGCGCCGTGATGCTTCCCAGCGTGTTGGAGATGACGGCCGAGCAGGCTGAGCATTTTCGCCGGTTCGTGCGGGAGGGAGGCGTTCTCTACGTCAGCGGACCGTCGTCGCTGGACCAGTTCGATCGGATCGGGTCCCGCTTGGAGGACGTTTTGGGCGTCCGGTATCTCCGATCCATCGGGTCCGTCACGACTTATCTTTCTCCGAAGGATGCGGGTTTGCAAAAGGTGATCTGGCCGCAGGAGAATATCACCTTCGACGGGCGCATGGTTCAGGGCGAGGCGCTGGCTCGAGCCGAGGTGCTGGCCACGGTGACTTTGCCTTTCGTTGAACCGGAGCGTGGGTACGCCATCGGGGCTCGTTTCGCCCAGCTTTGGAGCAATCCTCCGGCCGCCGCGCCGGGCCGTAACCCGGGGCTGGTGATCAACTCCTTCGGCAAGGGGAAGAGTATCTGGGTGTCAGCGCCGATCGAAACGGGAACCGATGCCGTTTATGCCAGGATCGTCTCCCACCTGATCCGGCGTTTTCTCCCCGGGCCGTATCATTTCCAAGCGGACACGCACCCTTCGGTTGAAGCAACGCTCTTTCATCAAGCGGAGAAACAGCGGCTCCTCGTTAGTTTGCTGAACACGCAGGCTCAGACTCCCATGATCCCGGTGGGCGCAACGGTTCGCGTTCATCTGCCCGCGGAACGCAGACCCAAACGAGTGCTTCATTTGCCTGACCCGCAGGGAATAGTGTTTGAAAAAGTCGGACCGTACGTTCAGTTTAGACTGGCGCCCTTTAAGCTATTGGCGATGGCGTTGGTGGAATACGAGTGAAAGATCCCAATGAGACGAAGACATTTTTGAACATTTTGCAGGGGGCTTGGCAGGAGACCACTTGAAGACGGAGTGCTTGACGCCCGGGGCGGAAAGGCGGCGCAAGTTCGCAGCTCGTTCGCAGCCGCTACAATCGAAACGCCGCACCGTGACTCAACAGATTGCCGGAATAATAGAGTCGGGGGATGCACATGAAGACGCTATTTAGAATTGCGCTGGCGGGAATCCTGCTGGCAGTGGTCTGCGCCTGCAGTTCGGTTAAGCGCAGCGCGCCTGAACACCAAGACGCGGAGCATCAGGAATCTGCAAAGCTGCCTGAAACCCTGATCGGACTCCAATACGAACTCTACCGCACCCCTCTGAACGTCGGCTGGGGGGCGGTACGCCCGGCCGGTTGGGTGGGGCTCGACAACGGGACCCAGGAGGCCATCCCCATCCTCGGAAAGTACAGTTCGTATGACGTCAAGATCCTGCAGAAGCATGAGGAGTGGTTCGAGTATTTGGGAGTCAATTGGCTGCTGATTGACTGGGCGGACTTTCTTGCCGCGAAACCGGCTTGGGAGAGCCAGAAAGGTCCCACGCGCGAGGTTGAGGAGACCACGGAACTTCTTTTGAAGACTTATAGCCAGTTGCAGAAGGAAGGCAAACACCCCCCGAAAATCGTCATCATGCTGGGGTTCGAACACCGGCCCGGGGCAACGCAAAGGATCAACCAGATTATTCGGTGGATTGACAAGAACCTCTTGGCCAACCCGCAGTACAAAAATCAGTGGCTCGTCTACCAGGGCAAGCCGCTTTTGACCATGTTGAATGTTGCGAATCTTCCCTGCGATGAACTCGCCAAGGACACGAGCGGCGTGGTGGCGCCTGAATGGACGGTCCGCTGGATGGGAACGCAGCTTCAGGATAACCATGTTGAGCAATGCGGGTATTGGTCTTGGATGGATGGAACCATCCGGCAAGCGGTGACCTTCCGCGACCATGTCGCCGAAGAGACGGTGGTAACTCCCTCATGTTTCCCCTGGCCCTTGCGGGGGGATCCTGCCCACAACAAAGGATGGCTTGATCCCAGAGCGACGGGAAGAGACCACGGGGCTCCTTACGTTGAAAGCTGGAAGGTGGCCTTCGAGAGCCAGCCGAAGTTTATTCAAATTCATCAGTGGAACGAATTTGCCGGGGCGGCGGACGGCCACGGCGGCGGTCCCAACCATGACGTGTACGGTGACGAATATAGCCTGGAGTTGAGTGACGACATCGAGCCCACCAAGCTGGACGGGTGCGGTTACCGGGGCTGCGGCGGCTGGGGATACTATTATGTGAACCTTACCAAAGCGCTGATCTCCCTCTACCGGAAGGAAACTCCCGACATCACCGTCCTGGCGCTCTCCGGTCCTTCCCAACCCGCTGTCGTTAAGAGAAACCAACTGCCTCTCACCTGGAATTACCTCGGCAAGCCTCCCAGCAGTTACACGCTCAAGGTGGACGGCGAGACGGTCGCCGAAGACTTCCCCGGAAAAAGTTATACGTTGGACCTATCCCGGCTTTCACCAGGAAAGCATAAGGTGCAATTGATCGCCAACGGCGTGCACACCTACTTTGACCTGAACCCCCAGAGCCTCACCCGCAAGTCGAACGCTCCGCTGCCGGTAACCTCCACCATTGAGTTCGAATACGCTCCGACCTCGCAGCGAAAGTGAGGTAATTTGCCAGCCAAAACAGAATCTGGTTTACAACCTTTGAACCCACCCGCTAGAATGCTTTTGTAGCATTCGTTGACTTCAACAGTCCTTTCATTCGGCTTATGTCGGACGTTCTCGCCATCTATCCAGGATCCTTTGACCCAATTACCAACGGTCACTTTGATCTGATCGAGCGTAGTAGCCGGATTTTTGACCGCTTGATCGTTGCGCTGCTGACAAATGCGGAGAAGGAGCCCTTGTTCAGCGTCGAGGACCGAGTGGGCATGCTGCGGGAAGTGACTCGGGGCATGAAAAACGTCGGCGTGGATACCTTCAGCGGCCTGCTAGTGGATTATGCCGTTCAGAAGAAAGCAAAGGCCATTGTCCGCGGCATCCGGGCGTTCTCCGATTACGAATACGAACTTCAGATGGCCCTGATGAATCGGAAGCTCGAACCCAGGCTTGAGACGATTTTCCTGATGCCGTCGGAGTCCAACGCCTACGTCAGTTCGAGGCTGGTCAAGGAAATCTTCCGGCATGGCGGTTCGGTTAAGGAGCTGGTTCCCGCTGTGGTCGAAAAACGTCTGCGGCAAAAGATAAAGCCAAAACTTCACGAGGTCTGATTGTATGGAACTTTCACAACGTATTTCACGCATTTCGGTTTCCTCCACTCTCGCCGTGGTGCAGAAGGCCGCCAAGCTCAAGGCGAGCGGCGCGAGCGTGGTGGACTTTGGGGCCGGCGAGCCGGATTTCCCGACTCCCGACAACATCAAGAAGGCCGCGATCGAGGCGCTCAACCAGAATTTCACGAAATATACACCCACCAGCGGAATCCCCGAACTGAAGCAGGCCATCATCGAGCGCCACACCAAGGATTTCGGCTCCGCTTACTCAGCCGAGGAATGCCTGGTCACTGTGGGCGGCAAGCAGGCCATCTTTGAGGCGGTTGCGGCCACCATCAACCACGGCGATGAAGTCATTCTGCCGGTGCCCTACTGGGTTTCTTTCCTGGACATCATCAACTATGCCGGCGGCCGGGCGGTCTTGCTCCAGACCCGCGAGGAAGAGGGTTTTGAGGTGCGGGCGGAGGCCGTCGAGAAGCTCATCACGCCCAAAACCAAGATGATTATCGTCAACTCTCCCAACAACCCGACGGGCGCCGTGGTTCCTCCGGAGGAAATGGAAAAACTCCTGGCGCTGGCCGTGCGCCGGAACGTTCTGCTGATGTCCGACGAGTGCTATTGCCAATTCCTCTACGACGGCCGCAAACCGTTTTCGCTGGGCGGCGCCGGCAAGAATGAGAAACTGATCATTGTGGGCTCGCTCTCCAAGACCTACGCGATGACCGGTTGGCGGGTGGGTTTTGCCCTGGGAAGCCCGGAGTTGCTGCGCAGCATGCTGAAGCTGCAAAGCCATTCGACCTCCAACCCGACCTCCTTCGCCCAAAAGGGAGGTGTCGAGGCGCTGAGGGGCCCGCAGGATTCCGTGCAAAAGATGCTGGCCAAATATCAGAGCCGGCGCGACCTTATTGTGAGCGGCCTGCGAGCGATTCCCGGAATCAAGTGCAACATGCCCGCGGGCGCCTTTTACGTCTATCCGAACGTCGGCGCCTATCTGAAGAAGGATGGGATCAGTGACGTCGATGCGCTGGTGGAAAAATTGCTGGAAGAAGCGCATGTGGCGCTGGTCGGCGGCCCGGCCTTCGGAACTCAGGATCATGTTCGAATTTCCTATGCCACTTCGGAGGAAAGCATCGAGGAGGGTTTGCGGCGCCTGAAGAAATTCTTTGGCCAATTCTGAGCGATCTATGCCCAAACTGAATGCGCCCCTCAAGCTTTCCCCCGTCCTTAAACCAAAAATCTGGGGTAAAAGCGATCTGAGTCCGCTGTTTGACGGCCCTGTGTGCGAAAGTGCTGTGAAGCCAGGCTCCTCGGTTGAGCCTGAGCCCATTGGTGAAGCGTGGCTCACGGGCGAGGAGTCAAGGTTTCTAAGCGGTCCCGTCGCCGGGATGACGCTAGGGGAAGCTTCGGAAAAATTCCGGAGTGAGCTTCATGGATCGAGTTGGAAAGGGCGCCGCTTTCCCATTCTGGCCAAATTCATTTTTACCAGCGACTGGCTTTCGGTGCAGGTTCACCCCGATGACCGCTACGCCAAGGCTCATGAGCCCGGCAGCGTGGGCAAGTGCGAAACGTGGTACATCGTTCAGTCTGACCCCAAGGCGGAAATCCTGCTGGGCTTAAAGCCGAACACCACCCTGGAAATGCTGCGTACAGCCTGCGAGAAGGGCGCCAGCAAGGGTCTGTTTCACCGCTTTCACCCCAAAGCGGGGGAGGGCGTTTTTGTCCCGCCCGGCACCCCGCATGCCCTCGGGCCCGGCCTGGTGCTGTTTGAGGCGCAAGAAAACTCCGACATCACTTACCGCCTGGATGATTTTGGCCGGCTCGGGTTGGATGGGAAACCGCGTCCGCTCCACCTGGAAAAAGGCCTGGCCGTGACCAAGCCGGAGCTTCCCCCTCATCGCAATCTTCCGCGGGTGGTCCTGCGCGAACCCTTCGGATTTCGCCGGTTCGTCGTCGCCAGCAGGTATTTTGCGGTGGAGGAATTGACCCTTGAGAAGACGGCGCATTTCAAAGCGGCCCCGGAGCGCGTCGAGACTCTGGCGATTCTCGCCGGAGAGGGACGGGTGGAGACACCTTCCGGCTGGCTGGGATACCGGACGGGAGACGCCTGGGTGGTGCCGCCGGCGGCGGGGCAGTACCGGTTGTCGCCCGTGGAGAAGACCCGGCTGCTCAAGTTTTACGTGCCGGATGTCGAACGGGATTTTCGGCGGCTTCGCTCGCGCCGCGGGTTCAAAGCTGCGCTAGTAGCAAAGATTCTTTTCGACTGATACCTTTATGGGGCAAGCGACGAACTCCAGAAACTCCGCCTTCGAGCACGCTTACGCCATTATTATGGCGGGTGGCAGCGGGACTCGCTTCTGGCCCCTGAGCCGCCGCAGCCATCCCAAACAATTGCTGGAGATATTTGGGCGCTCCACCCTCCTGGAGCAAACGGTGGAAAGGCTCCAGGGATTGGTGCCGCCTGAACGCATCTATATTTTTACCAATGAAATTGTGCACGCCGCGGTGGCGCGACGCCTGCCCCAGATTCCCAAACGGCAGATCGTTCCGGAACCCGCCCAGCGCAATACCGCGCCAACCATCGGCTTGGCGGCCCATGAAGTTCTTCGCCGCGATCCCGACGGCGTGATGGTGATCCTTCCGGCGGACCACGTCATTACGAAGCCGGGAGCATTCCGGAAGGCTTTGAAGGCGGGTTGCCGGTGGGGTTCGGCCGAAGGCCGGTCGGTCGTGCTGGGTATTGAACCGGCTCGGCCGGAGACCGGCTACGGCTACGTTCGTCTGGGAGATCT
The DNA here is from genome assembly GCA_035532595.1 of Terriglobia bacterium. Lineage (GTDB taxonomy): Bacteria > Acidobacteriota > Terriglobia > UBA7540 > UBA7540 > JAMCXS01. Next base: position 11,515 of record DATKQU010000184.1, read on the forward strand.
CGCCGCGCGGTTGGACGCCCAAAGAATTTTTCAAGTTGAGAAATTCACGGAAAAGCCGAAGCTGGCGGCCGCGCGGCGATACGTGGCCTCCAAGCGCTACCTTTGGAATGCCGGCATGTTTGTCTGGCGGGCCTCGACGCTGCTCGAAAACCTTCAGCGCTTTCAACCCAAGATGGCGCGGGGCCTCAAGCAAATCGCTGCGGCGGGCGGAATCGACAACCTGCGCAAACTCAAGCAACTGTTTCCACGCCTCGAAAGAATCTCCATCGACTACGCCTTGATGGAAAAGATTTCCGGCGTTTTCGCCGTGGGAGCCGAGATGGGATGGAGCGACGTGGGAAGTTGGACCGTCGCTTATGAGCTGAGCCCGAAGGATCAGGACGGCAACGTCCGGCCGAAGAATTCGCTCTCGATTGCCTCAGCGGGGAATATGATGGTGGCGGATCGGGGCTTCCTGGTCACGATCGGGGTCGAGAACCTGATTATTGTGCAGACGGGCGATGCCTTGCTGTTGTGTGCTCGCGAGCGGACCCAGGACGTGGGCAAGGCGGTTCAGGAACTAGCACGGCGGAAGTTGAACAAGCTGCTGTAGGCTGAGGCGCTTGAAATGGCAGGCAGCAAACTACTGATGTTTACAAAATATAGTGACGCCGTTTTTTGTAGCGCCGCTCTATGAGCGGCAAAAGACGCGGGTCATAGACCCGCGCTACAGTAATAGTTGTCACTATATTTTGTAACTCTCGATAAGAGGCAGGGAGACAACTCTGGAGCAATCCGCAGGCGGCATCAAATTCGGGACTGACGGCTGGCGCGGCGTCATCGGCGATACCTTTATTTTTGAAAACGTGCGCCGCGTC
>DATKQU010000185.1:0-5294 GCA_035532595.1 Terriglobia bacterium
AAGGCAAAGTAAGTAGTTCCTGTTCTTACTTTGCCTTGACAACAGGCGGCCGTCCCTGGACATTTCCCGGACGCCAGAGTATTCTCTTAATCTTCTGCGAACGAGGGGCAAGCAGTCTGAACCGCCTTCCAAGAGACTTCAATGGCAACTGAATCGCCAAAACTTCACCTTGCCGAACGCATGGGCCGCCTGGGAACAGAGAGCGCCTTTGAAGTGCTGGTGCGCGCGCGTGAACTTGAAGCGCAGGGGAAGCAGGTGATCCACCTGGAGATCGGTGAGCCGGATTCTGCCACCGCGCCGAATATCGTGGAGGCCGGCAAGCGGGCCCTGGAAGGTGGCTGGACGCATTACGGGCCTTCCGCCGGTCTGCCGGAACTTCGGGAAGCGGTCGCCGAGGACGCCGGCAAACGGCGCGGAATCTCCGTTGATCCTTCCGAGGTGGTTATCACGCCCGGCGGAAAGCCGATCATGTTCTTCGCCATGCTGGCGCTGGCTGAGCCTGGGGATGAAGTGCTTTATCCGAATCCCGGCTTTCCAATCTACGCTTCCATGATCAACTTTGTTGGCGCCAAGGCCGTGCCCTATCCCCTGGTCGAAGAGAGCGGTTTTGATATCGACGTGGATGAAGTCCTCGGCAAGATCAGCGGCCGGACTCGGCTGCTGATCTTGAACTCTCCCCAAAATCCCACCGGCGGGGTCATCAGCCGGTCAAAAACGGCGGCGCTGGCGGAAGCTCTGAGAACCAAGAACGTGATGATTCTTTCGGATGAAATTTACAGCCGCTTGATTTACGAGGGTGACAACACAAGCATCGCGTCCTTCCCGGGCTTGCGGGATAAGATCATCCTGCTGGACGGCTTTTCAAAAACCTACGCCATGACGGGCTGGCGGCTTGGTTACGGCGTGATGCGCCCGGACCTCGCGACGCACGTGGCGCGCCTGATGACGAACTCGAGTTCCTGCACGGCAAGCTTCACGCAAATTGCGGGGATTGAGGCTCTGCGCGGAGACCAGAGTTCCGTGGAGGCGATGCTCGACGAATTTCGCCGGCGCCGTGAGGTGATTGTGGGCGGCTTGAACCGTATCCCGGGCTTTCGCTGCCGGCAACCCCACGGCGCTTTTTATGCTTTTCCCAATATCAGGGAAACAGGACGAAGCTCCGCTGCGCTGGCGGACGCCCTCTTGAATGAGGCGGGAGTGGCGTGCCTTTCCGGCACGGCGTTCGGGGAGTGGGGGGAAGGATACCTGCGGTTCTCCTTTGCCAATTCCGTCGAGAACCTCCAGAAGGCTCTCGACCGCATCGAAAACTGGATCAAGAAAGGTTTGTAGACGCTTATGACGAAACCCCAAAAACCATTCCGCATTTTTGCCACCTGCGATATCGGCCGAGAAGCGCTGGATCTTCTGCGCAAGCGCGGTTACCAGTTGGAGGTTTACGGCCAGCTCGAGCCGCCGCCCAAGAGCCTGATCCTTGAAAAAGTGCGCTCCGGAATCGACGGGCTGATCACCACCCTGCGAGACCCCATCGACGCGGAGGTCTTTGAAGCGGGCAAGGGCACCCTGAAAGTGGTGGCGCAGGACGCCGTGGGTTTTGATAACATCAACCGCGAGGACGCCAACCGTTACAATATCCCCTTTGCGAATACCGCGGAAGTATTGACCGAAGCCACCGCGGAGTTTGCTCTCTTAATCCTTGGCGCGGCGGCGCGCAAGCTCTATCCGAGCGAGCGCCTGGTGCGCGAAAATCGCTGGGGCGCCTGGCATCCTTATCTTCCCTTCCTGGGCGACGAAGTGACCGGCAAAACGATCGCGGTGATCGGCCTCGGCCGCATCGGCCAAGCCTTCATGAAGAAAGCCATCGGGTTCGACGTGAATTTCCTATGCCACGACGCGTCGTTTGTTCGCTCGGATTTCTTGGAGAAGGCGCAGGACGAAATGGACTTGCGCCACCACTACGGCTTCTCCGAGGAGTCTCGGACGATTCGGGTGGTCAGCCTGGAAGAAGCTCTCGGCGGGGCGGATTTCGTCAGCCTTCACGTGCCGCTGGTGCGGGAAGGAGAATCTTCCACCTTCCACCTGATCAATGACCAGACGTTGCGGCTGATGAAGCCTACGGCCTATCTCGTCAACACTTCCCGCGGGCCCGTGGTGGATGAGGCGGCGCTGGCGCGCGCCTTGAAGGAAGGAGTGATTGCCGGCGCGGCGCTGGATGTTTTTGAGCAGGAACCGCTTCCGGCGGACTCGCCGTTGCGCGATCCGGAGCTTGCAGATCGTTTGCGCATCTTCCACCATTTCGCGAGCGCCGGGCGTATTACTCGCCTCTCCATAGATCCCAACCGGGGGATGGCCGGACGCACGGTCCAGGCGCTGATCGATGTCCTCGAGAATGAGGGCAATCTTGCCGACATCCCTTACGTTGTGAATAAGGAAGCGTTTCGTTAGCGTGGTGTAACTGAAGTTCGTTCACGAAGTCTGGGGCTCCGAAGCCGCGTTCAAAAGCCCCGCAGGGGCGAAGGATGTTAGCCCAGGGCGTGAGCCCTGGGAACAAAGGACCCTCACCCGGGCGCTGGCGCGCCACCCTTATAGTTGGAAGCCGGGTGGGTGGCGCGAAGCGACGGGTGAGGGCTCAGGCCGGGATTGTAAAATATTACGCGGGACAGAACACTAGGTTTGTTTGATCCAGCGCCGGATTCCCTCTTCATCTCGCTCGACGGCCCGCCGGGCAGGCTTTTGGGGGCTCCAACCGAGCGAGTGGAGCAAGCGACCAATATGGTCCACGTGATAATGGACGCGGAAACGTCGCTCGATCAAGCGCGCCACCCGCGGGCAGGTCCACAGGTTGGTGGCGAACCCGGCCGCCTTCGCGCCGCGCAACAGTACCCGCTCCAATCGGCGCATCTGGGGGGCGGGCAGTTTGGGTGGTCGCCCGGAAGCAGGCCGCGCCTCGATCGCCCGGCGACCTTTCTTCCGGTAGGCGGCTTTCCATCGACGGACGCTGCGTCGATTCGCGCCCACCATCCGAGCTACTTCGACGGGCGGATGGCCTTGGGTCAGCAGCGCGACGGCGCGCAAGCGGCGCCGTTCGAGCTCGTCTGGAGTTCCGGCCGGGCGCAGGACATATCTCCCGGCCAGAGTATAGGACATTTATTATGCAGGAATCAATAGCCCCATCGTTGATTAACTCAAGACCGGCTAAAACGGCTTCCAGAGTCCCGAATTGACTGACAACCCTTGCGAGCATTAGCCGTTTCGCCGGCGGCAATTCAGACCCACCGAGATGCAAGAGTCTCTGTTCAACGGCTTTGTCCCGTCTTACGAGTTCAACGATTCGGCCCACAAGAACGTCGTCCCTGCCTGGCGGAATACTCACTAACGGAGAGCGCCTTCTCACCATTTCAGGCTGAACCAACACAGGGTAAATAACGCCCTCAAGCCTTCATGCAGAGGCCAAAAACCTCGTCCAGCTTGCGAATTCGGGTTCAAAGGACTAAATTCACCCGTTTGTCCTGTATCGAGGCGATTCCGCTGACCTTACCTTCGTGCCCCCGGGAGTAACTCCCCCGGCCGCAGAACGTTATTCTTGGGCTGAAGCTCGTCTCAGGAAGGCTAACCTTCAGTTGGTCTTATAGGAATTTGTGGACCTTACTCATTGTAACGCTTTTTCGATGGCAGTTTCTGCCACGGGCGCCAGCAACGCATATCCTCGATCATTTGGATGCAGTCCGTCTTTCGAATAGCCTTTTCTAAACATTCCCTTGTCATCAACCACGGGGGAATAGTAGTCCGCGAAGATGGCGCCGGACTCAGCCGCATACTTTCTGAGCCAAGCGTTCAGTTCCAGGATATTGCTTGGGGGGCGCTGGGTTGTTTGAAGCTGTGCGGTATAGTTACTTACCGGCGTCAGGGCACATAGGATGACCTTGATATGGTGTACTCGAGCAAGTTCTGTCATCGCGCGGAAATTCTCTTCGACCATTGTTGCGGTTTCGGGCCCAGTATTGCGGGCGATATCATTGGTTCCGGCAAGAATAATGACCGCTGCGGGTCTTAAATCGATCACATCAGGGTAAATCCTCACTAACATCTGCTGAGTCGTCTGACCGCCTATGCCGCGATTGACATAAGGCTTGCCGGGAAAGTATTTGGATAAGTCCCAATGGTTAGTGATCGAATCACCGAGAAAAACAACTCTGCCTGGAATTGGCTGCGTCGATTCAATTCGCAGATCATCTGCGTGATATCGACTCAGTTCGTTCCAGTCCTGGAGCCCTCTAGCAAGCCGCTGGGCATCGGCCGGCAGACAGACGTTGCACGAGACCGTAGCCTTGGCATTATACTCAGCGAGACTCAACAAATAGCCAGACGAAGCTTTAGCTGGATTGATTTCATGAACCAGTTGAGCTTTGAGCCCAACGGCAAAGCCGAAGAATAATAGTAAAAAGACAGCACTCGCCTTTTTGCAGAAACGCAAATTTGAACAATCTCTTTGCAGAGCACCTTGTCCTCGAACACGTCTTAGCATCGTTCAGCTGGTCTCCAGAATTCTCAACGCAGAGGTGCAGCGGACAACCAATCCTTCATCTAATTCGGATCGCCGCAACCTATGAACCACTTAGCTCTCATTGCTCCCGCCCAGGAGCAGCGATAGATAATCAGCCATCAACTGCTCCTTTCCGACGACAGAAAACAGTCGTTCGGCTGCATTGGTCAGGTGAAGACTCATCCGAACGGAAGCCTGCTCGGCGTCACGCTTCAACACTGCTTCAAGGATACTGTTATGTTCGCGCACGATGTCCACAATCACCGGGACCCGATTTACCGCCCTGTTCATCCAAATCTCCAGCAGGGCTCGCATTCCATTGATGAGATGAACGAGCACCACATTGTGGCTCGCACGAGCGAGGCTCACATGGTATTGAAGATCGCAATGGGACGCTTCTGCAGGCTGCACCCCGGAAGCACTCATGGCGCTCATAATTGTTTCCAGTTTGCTGCGATCCGATTCGGTGTACCTCTCCGCGGCCAGTCGAGCGACTTCAACCTCCAGAACCCGCCGAGCTTCAATGATGTCCTGAACCTTGGCACGCTGAAACGTCAGACCCAGAGCGATCATTTTCTCCACAGCCTGGTCTTCTGGGCTCGTGACGTACGTGCCTGATCCTTGACGAGGTCGAACGACTCCCATAAAGGTTAACGACCGGATAGCTTCTCGCAAAGTCGAGCGTCCAACGCCCAATTTGGCACACAACTCACGCTCCGTCGGGAGACAAGTCCCAGGCTCTGATGTCGCAACA
>DATKQU010000186.1:0-6787 GCA_035532595.1 Terriglobia bacterium
GTCGATCGTGTCGAACGCCCGGAATTGTATCTTCGGGTTCTTCTTCGCCAGCACCTTCGTGATCGCCGCCGTCAGCGTCGTCTTCCCGTGATCGATGTGCCCGATCGTCCCGATGTTCATGTGCGGCTTCGACCTGTCAAACTTTTCCTTCGCCATGCCTCTATCGCCTCACTGTTTGGAATTCGAGAACTTTAGCCCTGCCTGCGTTCTGTTATTTCCCAACCGCGCGCCCTTGCACCCGGGCAATGACCTCCTCGGAAATGGAAGCGGGAGCCGGCTCGTAGCGCGAGAAATGCATTGAATACGATGCCCGCCCCTGCGTGCGCGAGCGGAGATCCGTCGCGTACCCGAACATCTCCGCCAGGGGCACCGTAGTCCGGATGATCTGTGTTGAACCCCGCTTTTCCATGCTCTCGATGTGCCCGCGCCGCGCGCTGATGTCCCCCAGCACGTCGCCCATGTATTCCTCAGGAACAACCACTTCAACCTTCATCACCGGCTCCAGCAGGATGGGGCGGGCTCTCCGCACCGCTTCCTTGAATCCCATGGAACCCGCAATCTTAAATGCCATTTCGGATGAATCGACTTCGTGATAGGAGCCTTCGGTCAGCACGACTCGAATGCCCGTCAACTCGTAACCCGCCAGGACGCCGCCTTCCATAGCTTCGCGAACCCCGCTGTAAACCGCCGGGATGTACTCGCGCGGAACCGAGCCGCCCACAATTCCATCAATAAATAGCAACTGGAGATCGGGATCAAATTTGTTGGTTGATTTCTTCTTGGTGATATCGGCAATGGCGGCAGGGTCGGGATGGGGTAACGGTTCCACCTGAAGGAAAACGTGGCCGTACTGTCCTCGGCCTCCGGTTTGGCGGATGTATTTGCCTTCCGCCTCAGCCGCGGCGCTGATCGTCTCCCGGTAAGCCACCTGCGGACGTCCCACGTTGGCGCCCACCTTGAACTCCCGCATCATGCGGTCCACCAGGATTTCAAGATGCAACTCGCCCATGCCGGAGATCAGCGTCTCGCCGGTATCCGGATCGGTATGAACGTGGAAGGTGGGATCTTCCTGGGTCAACTTTTCAAGGCACCCGGACAGCTTTTCCTGGTCCGCCTTGGTCTTGGGTTCGATGGCAACGGAAATGACCGGGGCCGGGAATTCCATAGCCTCAAAGACCACCGGATCCGATTCCGCGCAGACCGTGTCGCCCGTCGAAACACTCTTCAATCCCACGGCGGCTGCAATGTCGCCGGCAAAAACCTCGCTAATTTCCTCGCGCTTATTGGCGTGCATTTTCAGCAGGCGTCCAACGCGCTCGCGGCGGTCGCGCCGCGGATTGTAAACAGTATCCCCGCTTCGCAGCGCCCCCGAACAAACCCTCATGAAGGCCAGTTGCCCGACAAAGGGATCGCTCATAATCTTGAAGACCAGCGCGGAAAACGGCTCATCATCCGCCGCCGGCCTGACCACTTTCTGCTCTTCGTTTCTCGGGTTCACGCCTTCAATGGGAGGGATGTCAACGGGGGAAGGAAGGTAAGCCACCACGGCATCAAGCAAAGGCTGAACGCCTTTGTTTTTGAATGCCGAACCACACAGCACCGGCACCGTTTTCAACTCGATTGTGGCGCGCCGCAGGCTGGCCTGAATTTCCGCCACCGAAACCGTCTCACCGTGAACATACTTTTCCAGGATCTTGTCGTCAACCTCACCCAAGGCCTCAATCATCTTGTCCCGGTGCTGGCGCACGGTTTCCGCCAGGCTCTCCGGAATCTCTTCAATCACGTACTTGGCCCCGAGGGTCTCTTCCTTCCAAACCAGCGCCTTCTGGGCCACGATATCGACAACACCTTGGAAGTTCTCTTCCGAGCCGATCGGCCATTGGATGGGAATGGGATTGGCATGGACCTTCGACCGCAATTGATCGACGCAAGCTTCGTAATCGGCCCCGACGCGGTCCATCTTGTTCACAAAAACCATCCGCGGCACCCGGTACTTGTCAGCTTGCCGCCACACCGCTTCGGTTTGCGGCTCAACCCCTTCCACGGCGCCTAAAATGGCAATCGCTCCGTCAAGAACCCGGAGTGACCTTTCGACTTCCACTGTAAAATCCACGTGACCCGGCGTATCAATGATATTCACGCGGTAGTCATTCCAAAAACACGTCGTCGCCGCCGAGGTGATGGTAATCCCCCGCTCCTGCTCCTGCTCCATCCAGTCCATGACGGCCGTGCCTTCGTGCACCTCGCCCATCTTGTGGGTGATCCCCGTATAAAAGAGGATGCGCTCCGTCGTGGTGGTCTTACCGGCGTCAATGTGAGCCATGATGCCGATGTTCCGAGTTTTTTCGAGAGGTACCTGTCTCGGCATAATCTCTTTTACCTGACAAAACTCCGTCTCAACCTTTGCCCCAAGGCAAGGTCAAGCGCTCAAATCCAGTTGGCGTAGGAGGGTCGCTGGATACGACCCGCACGGCGGATCGTGGTTCGAGGCCGAACCACCTCCCGCCCTACCCGTGTTGACCCCGGCTATCCCGGGTTACCAGCGGTAATGAGCAAAAGCCTTATTGGCTTCGGCCATGCGGTGCGTGTCTTCCCGCTTCTTGACGGCACCCCCGCGATGATTCGAAGCGTCCAAGAGTTCCCCGGTGAGCCTTTCCACCATCGACTTTTCGCCGCGAGCCCGCGCATAGCTAATAATCCAGCGGATGCTCAGCGAAGTCTGCCGCTTGTGGTTCACTTCAACCGGCACCTGATAGTTGGCGCCGCCCACACGGCGACTCTTGACTTCCAGCGCCGGCCTGACGTTATCCAACGCCTTCTTGAAGACCTTCAGCGGATCGTCGTTCGACCGCTGCTGAATCAGTTCCAGCGCGCCGTAGACAATTTGCTGCGCCGTGGACTTCTTGCCGTCGTACATGACGCAGTTGACAAGCTTTTGCACGAGCTCATTGCCGTGCACCGGATCCGACCCGACTTCCCTATGCTCAACATAACCTTTACGCGGCATACCGTTTTTTCATTCTCCTTTGCATTCCCTTCGACTGTTCCCGCAAGAGAACGCTCAGGAAGCCTTGGGGCGCTTTGCCCCGTATTTCGACCGCCCCTGACGCCGGTCCGTCACGCCCGCAGAGTCCAGGGTTCCGCGAATCACATGATAGCGAACGCCCGGCAGATCTTTGACGCGGCCGCCCCGGATGAGGACGATCGAGTGCTCCTGGAGGTTGTGACCGACCCCAGGAATGTAAGTTGTTACTTCAAAGCCGTTGGTGAGGCGGACCCGAGCCACCTTCCGCAAAGCCGAGTTCGGCTTTTTGGGTGTTTGGGTATAAACGCGGATGCACACACCCCGCTTCTGCGGCGAGCTTTGGAGCGCCGGGCTGGATGTTTTGTACCGCTGCCTCCGGCGTCCGCGGCGGACCAATTGGTTAAATGTGGGCATCTTCCTCTCTCCGTGTGGCGGGGCCGCAAACCTCCTCAGCCGCCTTCCACACCCTGTGCAAACTTCCTCTACGCTCGAAACCTTCTAAATGTACCAAAGCATTGGAGAAGTGTCAAGAATTCTATCGGCTAAAATGCGCTCAGCGCGTGCCAAGAATTTCCGCTTCCTTGCTCTTCCCCTGCTCTTCAAGCTTCTCCATGAATTCGTCGGTCAGCTTCTGAATATTCTCCAGCCCCCGCTTTTCATCGTCTTCGGAAATCTTCTTGTCTTTCAGCAGCCGCTTCAAATCCTCGTTTGAGTCGCGGCGAATGTTCCGGACGGCGGTGCGATGATTCTCCAACACCTTATGGACATGCTTCGCCAGTTCCTTGCGCCTCTCCTCCGTCAGCGGCGGAATGGGTACCCGCAAAATCTTCCCGTCGTTGACGGGGTTCAATCCCAGGTCGGAAGAGCGAATGACCTTTTCGAGGACCGCCAGCATGGTGGGGTCCCAAGGCTGCAGAGTCACAAGTGTAGGCTCCGGAGTTCCAAGCGTGGCCACTTGGCTCAACGGCGTGGGAACCCCGTAATAATCCACCCGGAGGTGGTCGAAAAGGCTGACAGACGCCCGCCCCGTCCGGATCGTGGCAAGTTCCAGCCGCAGGTCTTCCGCCGCCTTCCTCATTCTCGCCTTGGTGCTTTCCACTGTCTCTTTGATCATGGCAACAACCTTTACCGGGGGCTTTAAGCGGTCACGACCGAGCCGATCTGCTCTCCCATCATCACGCGCTTCAAGTTGCCCGGCACCGTTGAATTGAAGACGATGATCGGCAAGCGGTTATCCATGCACAGCGAAATCGCTGTCGTATCCATCACCGCCAGTCCACGGGACAGCACATCCAGGTAATTGATCTTCGCAATCATCTTGGCGTCCGGGACCTTGGCAGGATCCGCATCATAGACCCCGTTCACCTTCGTGGCTTTCAAAATCACGTCCGCCTTGATTTCCATCGCCCGCAGCGCCGCCGCGGTGTCCGTCGAAAAATAGGGATTGCCTGTCCCTGCCGCAAGGACCACCACGCGCCCCTTCTCAAGGTGGCGGATGGCGCGCCGCCGGATAAAGGGCTCGGCAATCTCCCGAATTTCCAGGGCGGTCACCACCCGTGTAAACGACCCCGCTCTTTCCAGCGCGTCTTGCAACGCCAGGGCATTGATGATGGTGGCCAGCATCCCCATATGGTCGGCCACCACGCGGTCGATGCCGAATTGCGCGGCTGCCACGCCGCGAATAAAATTGCCTCCCCCGACGACGATGGCGATCTGGACACCCATTTCGCGCACCTCGTTCACTTCGGAGGCGATGCGCGCCGCGACGGCCGGGTCCACACCAAATCCCTGGGAACCCATGAGCGATTCACCGCTCAGCTTGAGAAGAATTCGTCGAAAGGCAGGAACACTCATGGCGTGATTCGGATCTCTCGCCCGATTTCAGGCCAAAGGTTCAACTTGCAGCTCCGTCGGTCCCGGGCTTGCCGATTCCCTCACCCACCTTGAACCGCGCAAAGCGCCGGACCAGGATATTCTCTCCAAACTTGGCCACCTTGGAGGCAATCAGTTCGCCGATGGTCAGATTTCCGGCGCTGTCCTTAATGAAGTGCTGCTCGTAAAGGCAGTTCTCTTCGAAAAATTTCTCCAGCCTGCCTTCCACGATGCGGGCCACAAGGTTTTCCGGCTTGCCGCTGGCCGCCGATTGAGCCCGCAAAACTTCCCTCTCGCGCTCCAGCAATTCCGGGGTCACATCTTCCTTGCGAATGAAGCGCGGATCCGTCGCGCAGATTTGCATCGCCACGTCATGAACCAGCTGCTGAAATTCGGTGTTGCGAGCCACGAAATCGGATTCACAGTTGACTTCAATGATCACGCCGATCTTCCCGCCGGCGTGGATATAGGATCCGACCAGACCCTCGCTCGCGGCGCGGCTTGCCTTCTTGGCCGCCGACGCCTGCCCGCGCTTCCGCAAGCCGGTAAAGGCCTGCTCGAGATCGCCCCCCGCTTCGTCCAGGGCCTTCTTGCACTCCATCATCGGCGCGCCACTCATCTCGCGCAATTTTTTGACTGCATCCAGTGAAACGGCCATCCTATCCTCACATCCTCCAGACACGAAAAAGGTAGGCGGCGTTACCGAGCCAGCCTACCGTTGCACCGCAATCCTCGCTTACCTCGATCCTTAGGACCCGGCCCCATTGAACGGCGAGTCGTTCTCCTCGCCCTCTTCCGACCGTCGGCCGTGCGGCTTGCCAGGCAACCTCCGTTTTTTAGGCAGCCGAACCCGCCCGTCAGCGAATTCCTGAGCGGCTTCCACCACCGAGGGGTCTACCGCTTCAGGCCCTTCCACGTATTCTTCGGAACCTTCCTCTGCCTGAGAGCCTTCTTCCAGCGCGGGGGCTTCGCCTTCACCGGCGGCAATCGCCTCTGCCTGCCGTTGCGCCTCAAGCTCCTCGGCAACCTTCTCCGCGGCGATCTTTTCCTCTTCCATCTGTTTCTCAATGGCCTGCTGGCGCCCTTCCATAATGGCGTCCGCAACCCGGGAAGTGAACAACCGAATCGCCCGAAGCGCGTCGTCATTGCCGGGGATCACATAATCCACAACGTCCGGGTCACAATTCGTATCCACAACCGCCACGACAGGGATGCCCAGTTTCCGCGCTTCCAGCACTGCAATTTCTTCGTTGTTCGAATCGACCACAAAGAGAACGTCGGGCAGACCCGGCATATCTCTGATCCCCGCGAGGTTCTGTTCCAAATGTTTCCGCTCGCGCTCGAGCCTCTGAACTTCTTTTTTGGTCAGCAGATCATAGCGGCCATCCCGGCTCATCTCATCCAACTCTCTCAGGCGTTGAATCGACTTCTGGATGGTCGAATAGTTGGTCAGCAAGCCGCCCAGCCACCGGTGGTTCACGTAGAACATCCCGCACCGCTTGGCCTCTTCGGCAATCGCTTCCTGCGCCTGCCGCTTGGTCCCGACAAACAGAATGTTCTTGCCCTCCCGGGAGAGGTCGGACAGATACTTCGTAGCCTCCTTGAATAGCTTGAGGGTCTTTTGGAGGTCGATGATGTAAATGCCGTTGCGCTCGCCATAGATATAGTCCTTCATCTTGGGATTCCAACGGCGCGTCTGGTGGCCAAAATGCACCCCGGCTTCCAGAAACTCTTTCATTGTTATGGTCGGCAAATCTCCTCCAACTTCCAAAAATCAGGGACTTTCGGCGACCTGACCCAAGTGCAGGTCCGGATGTCCAAAGTCTGCGCTGGTTACCGCTTTGAGAACTGGAACCGCTTGCGGGCGCCCTTCTGGCCGTACTTCTTTCG
>DATKQU010000187.1:0-9671 GCA_035532595.1 Terriglobia bacterium
CTTTTCGCCGTGCAGCTCATAGATCGCGGGACGCCGGACCATTCCTTCCACTTTGACTTCCGAACCCACCGGCGGCACCAGAATCGTGTCGCCGTTTTCCAGCCTTTCCAGGTCCGACCGCACCCCGTGCAGCAGCAGGTCATAGAGGTCGACATTCTGGATCAGCTTCTTGCCGCGAAAATGCTGCACCAGGCGCAGGGAACCGTCGGACGCGGGCCCGCCGGCGGCAAACAAGGCGTTCAGGGGAGTCGAAAGCGAACTGATGTCATAGGCTCCCGGATACTTGACCTCGCCTACCACGTAAACGCGCACGGTTCGGAGCCGCGCCAGGGATACATCCGCGGAAACATCCCGAAACTGGGTGCGCAAAACCTCTTGTACCCTCTGCTGCACCGCGCCCATGGTTTCTCCGCTCACCATGACGGGACCCACTTCCGGCAGCGCCAGCCGTCCCTCGCGGTCCACCACGCGGTACAAGCGCTCCGCCACGCTTCCCCACAGGCTGATCGCCAGCCCGTCGCCGGGGCCCACCACATAATTGGGGCCCGCAGGAAGGTCCATGGGCAGCTCAGTTATATCCGCGGGCGCATTCTCAAAAACCTCCGTCCCAAAGCGCTGGAGTTCCGGAGAATGGGGCGATACCTGTTCGTAGAGGTCGTAAAGGGAAGGAATGCTCGAGTAGGGATTTGCCCGGTGAACAATCTCCGGGCGCGAGGACTTCTCCTCATAGCCGTTGCCAGCCTGCCGGGAGTAGGGAGAGTTTTGCCAGGGCCGCACCAAAGTCCCTCCCGGCGGAGCCGGCGATTCCACCCCGCGTTCGCGGAGTTCCTGCTCCATCTGGGCGCGGCTCAACTTCCCTTCCGGGTCCGTTGCGGACCGCGCCGGGAAATCAGCAGAAGCCATTAGGCCGTTTGTGTAGGGATTCTGCGGTGTTGCTGGCGCAGGGCCCAACTGAGGCGGGGGAGGTATGGGCTGAGTCCGCTGACGCCTTGGCGCACGAGGAGGACTCTGGATGTTGGACGGATAGGTGGGAATCGGCACCGGGTAGAAAGTGGGGGGCTCTTCACGAGCCGCACGGGCTGGAGGCTGCTGCAATCTTCTCTGCTTTGCCAGAAACTCAAGCTGCTGCTGCTTTCCCAATTGTGAATCGGGATTAACTTCCGGCTTCAGGTATCCGTAACGCTGGAGGAGGCGCGTCGCCACGGCGCGAAATTTGCGGTCTCTTTCCAGGCGATCGAAGATTCCATCCTGGCTCATTCCCTGTTCGTCCACCATCTGCCCGTGGTCAGTGGCGTCGCGGGCGATCCAGTGCTCCAGTTCCACCAGCAAACCGGGCTGGCTGCGCAACACATCTTCAATCTGCTGCGCAGAGGCGGCAATGTAGTTCAAATTCTCCAGTGCCAGGTCGGAAAGGGGAGCAGTCTGGAAGTCTTGCTCGTTTTGTTGATGCCGCTGCGGTGGTGGTTCCATGGGTGAAGGCGCTTGTTGCTGCTGGGACTTCATGGCCGGGCAGATGGCCAGCACGGCCAGCAGCAGCGAGGCCGCAAGCCTGGTAAAACGCGCGCGCATTGCCGCGATCCGGCGGCCGTCCCCATGCCGAATTTTCACAGCCAACCTCCTCCCCCTTGGCTATTGTCCGGAAGCGCAAAGTGCATGTTTTCTTCGGAAGCCCCCCTGTGGAAGGAACGCGTATGCAGCGGAACCCAGGAGAAAACCCCGCCGTGGCGCTCCGCTGCCCAAGCGAAAAGGTTCACATGACGTTTCGCAACCAGCGCTCGCACATTACTTGTCATCGCGTGCTCCTGTAACGTGATATGTATCGGCATCCAGGCGGCGTTTCACGAGCCGAAAATTCACTGATAACCTACGGTCCCCAAGCCGCTGCCTCGGAGCACTCGGAGAATGCCGTCTTCAGAGGCCTTCACAGGCCGGAACGGTCTGCTTGAGTGCAAGGCTGGGTCTTGATCCATCGCTGAAGTCAGCCGCCGCCTTATGCAGACGATTGGCACCGTTCTGCCATGCGGTGCAGGCTTTTGCCCGCCCGCGTAAAGGCCGGATCGAGCGGCAAAGGCATCGGCAGTATACGTAACCTTACCCCGACAGGTCTGATGGGGGGCAACCCTGGGGGAGATTTTTAACAATAACCAAAACGCGATCTTTTCCCTCCTGCGGGGCAATGCGCGACATGGTAATGTGCACGGGGCGCTCCCCTGCCAGCCTTGCGCGGATGCATGTGTTAAAGCAGCAACTTGCCGCGAGGTAGGAATGCCCCAGAAGAGCTTTGGCAAGGTCTTCAACGCTTTCGGCTACCAAGACGTCCTGGATCTTCCTTCCCAGAACTTCCTCCGGCCTATGGAGTGTGCATCGGAGATACGTCTGATTGACAAAACAGACCCTCAAGTCTGAAGAAATAATCAACAATCCTGCGGGGGTATCATCCCCAGACACTGTGGCGTCATTCATCAATCTGAAATTGGCCTGCTGCCTTTTCAGCCTCTCCTCGAGCTTGTTCGCGCGCCACCGTTCCTTCCATAGCCAGCCACAGAGCAGAGGAAACAGAACGGCCACCACGATAAAAGAGGCGGTCGCCCCGATGCCAAATTCCGACGACAGGGAAATCGAGGCCAGGATACCTGTCAGCACAGCCGTAAGCGCGAATACCAGCACAGAGGCGTGGGAAAGGTCCCGCACGATTCTCTCGGCCCTACTGGAAAATCCAAAACGCTCTGCCTGCCAAATGGGTCGCGTCATGTTATGCGCCACCGGCGTGGCCTTCTTCTTGAAAAAGTTCCGAAAGGATTTCCCGTGCATCCTTTCCCGATATCCCCACGCCATCTTCAAGAGCCACGTCGACCTCGTACCACAGGGTGCAAGTGGGAGACGTCACTTTTCCGTCGTACCGAAAACGGATTTCCCTATTTCGTCTGTCTTTGAACTCAATAAGAAGTGAAAGTTCAGTGGCTTGCGCCAGAGGATGATCGAAGGTGATCCGCGCGTGTCTTTCGCCGAGCGATTCCAGCCGCCCCTCATACTCTTCCACTCCTGCCGCAGTCTGGGCTGTGGCTTTTACCGGAATCGAAACCCTCAGGGGGCGACCGATGCCTTGTGGCTGCCCAGAGGCGTTTTTCGCGTTGCGTTCAGTCGTGACTTCAGGAAATCTTGACACGGTCGCGCCTCGTTATAAGATTGATAAGTCCTCTTACTGATGTTGTATACTAAGCTATTAACCGCGCTATGAGTCCCCAAAATGCACTTGCCAACATTCTTGAACCGCTTCCCGCTTCCGCCGGTTCCGCTTCCGACGACCTGCTCGTCCAACTCTGGCTCCACGGCCGCTCGCCCAATACGCAACGCGCCTATGGAGCGGATATCGCGCGGTTCCGGGGGGAAACCAACAAGCCCCTCGCCACCGTGAAGCTTATCGACCTGCAGGAGTTCGCCGACACGCTCTCGGGCCTTAAGCGTGCCAGCGCCTGCCGGGTTCTTTCCGCCATAAAATCCCTGCTGGCCTTTGGGTATCGGACCGGTTATCTTCCCTTCGACGTGGGGCGGGCCTTAAGACTCCCGGCGGTCCGAGATAACCTCGCGCAGCGGATTCTTCCCGAAGTCGATGTTCACCGCATGCTGAGCCTGGAGCCGAACGAGCGGAACCGGGCGCTCCTAAAATTACTCTATGCATCCGGCTGCCGCGTGAGCGAGATCTGCGGGCTCGCCTGGCAGGACCTTCAGGCCACGGGCGAAGGCGGGCAGATCACGGTCTTTGGAAAGGGAGGCAAGACCCGGTCGATTCAACTGCCGGCGTCGGTGTGGAAACAGTTGCTGAAGCTGCGGGGCGAAGCCGGTCGGGACGACCCAGTCTTCCCGTCGCGAAAGAAGGGCGGTTTCCTGAAGCCTTTCGCGGTATATTGCATTGTGCGCAGGGCCGCCGAGAGGGCGGAGATTGAGGGGAAAGTTTCGCCGCACTGGTTCAGGCACGCGCATGCCTCTCATGCGCTGGACCGGGGCGCACCCATCCACCTCGTGCAAGCGACGCTCGGCCACGCGAGCCTGGCGACAACCAGCCGCTATCTTCACGCACGGCCGAAAGAGAGCTCGAGCCGCTTCTTGGCCTTGTAATTAGAAGCGGGGCTGCGACAGCGATTCAGCGGCGTGCCACAGTGAACAATGTTGAAATTGCTCCGTCATCGGAGCTATTCTGCCCATCGTGGTGTAAGTCCGCACAAGGAAGAAATGGTGTTGCTTCTCGCAAAATCAGCTAATCCCTTGATTTTTTAAAATTCAGGTCTTGACATGGAACTCAGTCTTTATATAATAGGTAACGATTTTAATTGTCTTCGACTTGCGGAAGGGGGACACATGAGCTTTTCAAACGGTTCGCCAACCGTTAGTCGACAATGACGTTTCTCAAGGTGGGGCCGTACTGACCTTCGAAGCTGGCTATAGCAAGACACGCCAGTCGGTATTGCGCATATTTGTCAGATCACGCCGAACGTTCCAATTCGTGAAGAAGGAGGAAGGTTATGGCGTATACAACATCAGTAAGAGGACTTATCAATCATTCAACAGTGATAACCGCGTTAAGATTTCTTCAGGATCCCCAAAAGCAGCCATAGTCGGAAACTCGGAATGGCGCTAACACTAAATATGACCGACAACCAAATTGGCGTTGGTTATGCAAGTGGTTACCCAAGTGCCAATGGAAATTAGTTCTTCTGCACATATGGCCCCAGTGACAGTACCCGCATCTATAAGTATGCCCTCTCGGTCGCCCAGAGCCAAGCGTCTTTCCGGCGCAGCGATTCGCGGGTGATGAGCGCGTGTCACAAACCGGCGGCGCGAGGACAGAGTCTTGACAAGCGCTTTGAGCGGTCGATAACATAAGGTTCCTCAGATTGCGATGGAACCGGATATCCGGTTTCAACACAATCCCTGAAAATACACATCCCAAAAAGGCAGCCATGGTATGCAGTTTCAAACCTGGCTACGAAGGCCTTGAAAGCGCGCGAATTGCCTGGCTGCAGATGGTCCAACAGTCTCATTTGACGGATGTAGGTCGAACCTTCCAGGAGAACGAAATCCTTTTGACGGGGGGGAACGGCTTTCTGGGTAAAGTCGTTCTGGCGCTTCTTCTCGACCGCTATCCCCATCTGAAACACCTTCACCTTCTGCTGCGGCCCGGCCGCCTTCATTCCGCCCAGGAACGATTCGATGCGGAAATCATGGAATCGCCTGTGATGGCGTCGCTCCGGGAGCGAAGGGGAGACCGCTTCGTTCGCGAGAAGGTCAGTGTGTGGCCGGGGGATGTCGGCCGGCCCGATTGCGGGCTTGATTCCGCCGCGCTGGAACAGATTGCCGGCCGCATTCGATTGATCATCCATTGCGCCGGTCGCGTGGATTTTTTCCCTCCGGCTGATGAATCCCTTCACGCGAATGTGGACGGCGTGGAGAATATCGTCGCGCTGGCCAGGCGCTCCGCCGCCAAGCTTCTGCACGTTTCAACGTGTTTTGTGTCGGGGGCGGCCGACGGTCTGATTGAAGAAACCGAGCCGATCCTGGGTTTTTACCCGCACCGCAAAGGAGTTGACGACCGCTCCTTCAATGCCGTGCAAGAGCTCGCTTATTGCCGCGAACAGATCCGGCTGATTACTCAGCCCGCAGATCCTGATGGCGCGCAAGAGCCGCCAGCGCGATCCAAAGAAGTGATACAAAAGCTCATCGCGCTGGGAAAGCGGCGCGCTGAACACTGGGGCTGGGTCAATACGTACACCTACTCCAAAAGCCTGGGCGAACAAATTATCGCCGCGCAGGAAGATATTGACTGGAGCATTGTCCGGCCGGCAATCGTGGAAAGCTCCTTGCGTTTCCCCTTCCCTGGCTGGATTGAGGGAGGACGCACCGCCGCGCCCCTGGTTCTGATGGCGCTCAGTGGACTGAGGCATTGGCCGGTGCGGCGCGACACGGCGCTGGAAGTGGTGCCCGTGGACCTGATCGCGGCGGCCATCCTGACGGTTGGCGCGTTGCTGCTCGAAGGCCGCCATGAGCCCGTTTACCAGTTGGGGACCGCCGACGTCAACCCGGTCAAGCTCGGCCCCTTGGTGTATCTGCTGCGGGAAGAAGCTCGCAAGCACAAAAAGAACGGCCTGGGAGCCTTATCTCTCGGCATCTCCGGCGGGCGGGGCCGCGCCCGCTTTGTTTCAGTGGAAGAAGCCCGGGCGCGCAGGCTAAGATTGGAGAAGCGCATCCGGAGGGCGCAGGCAATCATCGATCGGATGCACAACGCCGTGAAGAACACCCGGTTGCCCGGAAGGAAATCCCTGGCCGGCTGGCAGAGCGCTTTGCGAACCCTGGGGCTGCAGGCGAAATTTCGAGAACAGACTCTCGACCAGTACCTGCCCTTCATTCTTCATAACCGGTACATCTTTGAGTCGGAAAATATTCGCACCGCCTATACGATGATTTCGGAAAAAGACAAGCTGCTGCTGCCCTGGGACCCGGAAAGGATCCACTGGAAGAATTACTGGATTCATCATCAAATTGCGGGTATCGAGAAGTGGATCCAGCCCGAAGCCGTCAAGGATTGGGCGTTTAAGATATAAGAGCCTTAGCGTCTGGTAGTGGTAGCCACGGCACGGCTGTTGGTGCCGTGGGTTGTCGAAAACCCCACGGCGGAAACCTCACCGCGGTGACTGCCAATCTTGTTATCCTGAGGAGCCGCAGGCAACGAAGGATCTGCTTCTTGTATTGAGACGAAAAAAGCGGATCCTTCGCGGAGTTTACCCTGAGCAAAGCCGAAGGGCTCAGGATGACGAACGAAACGCTCAGGATGACAGTTTAACCACGTGGCAAATGTGATCGTTCTCTGACAAGAATTCTCATATGTCCACCGCACCCCGACAGCTTGACGCGACTCAGCTCGAAGAGCAAATGCTGGAAATCGTGCGGGAGCTTCTCATCGAACTCGGTTCCGCGCGGGCGGCGGAATCCGTTTCCCTCAACTCTGCATTCGACCGCGATCTGGGATTAGGCAGCCTGGAAATGGTGGAGCTGTTGGTGCGCTCGGAAGCGCGCTTTAACGTGCGCCTGCCTGACCGCATCGCTGAAGAAACGGAAACGCCCGGCGAGTGGGTGCAGGCGATCCTGAGGGGAAACCAGGAAACCCCGGCCGCCACTCGCTACAGCATCCAGCAGCCGGAACGCACGGCGCCTCCGGCGCCCGAGTCCGCTCGCACGCTGCTGGAAGTCCTTCGCAAGCACGCCGAAGTCGATCCCGACCGCGTCCAGGCTCACCTGCTCGAAGGCGACTCCGGGCAGGACATCACTTACGGCCAGTTGCTGGCCACCGCCTCGAACGTGGCGGCGGGGCTGGTCACGGCGGGGCTGCGGCGGAATGAAACCGTGGCCATCATGCTGCCCACCTCCCCGCAGTTCTTCTACGCCTTCTTTGGCGTGATGCTGGCGGGCGGGATTGCCGTTCCCATTTATCCTCCGGCGCGTCCTGACAAGATCGAAGAATATGTCCGGCGGCAAGTGGGCATTCTGCGCAATGCGGAAGTGCGCTTTCTGATCAGCTTCGAAGACGTCAAGCGAGTTTCCGAGCTCTTGCGGCTGAATCTTCCAGGCATGCTGGGCGTCACCACGGTCGAGGACCTGGCGGCGAGCGGCGCAAGGCTGCAGCCGGGAGCCATCGAGGCCGCCGAGGCGGCTTTTATTCAATACACTTCCGGAAGCACCGGAGACCCGAAGGGCGTGGTGCTGACCCAGGCGAATCTGCTGGCCAACATCCGCGGCATCGGCTGGGCGGTCAATGTCCAGCCCACCGATATCGTGGTAAGCTGGCTGCCCCTTTATCATGACATGGGGCTGATTGGTTCGTGGCTTTTCAGCATTTACTATGCGCTGCCCATCACCGTCCTTTCCCCGCTGGATTTTCTCAGCCGGCCGGTAAGGTGGCTCCGGGCGATGCATGAATCGGGAGGAACGCTCTGCCCTGCGCCCAATTTTTCCTACGAGCTTTGCGCGCGCAAGATTCCGGCGAGCGCCCTCGAAGGCCTCGACCTGAGCGCCTGGCGGATTGCCATCAACGCCGGGGAAGCGGTCTTGCCGGCCACGCTCGAACGCTTTGCGGAACGCTTCAAGCCGTACGGCTTCCGGGCGGAAAGTTTTGTTCCCTGCTACGGCCTTGCTGAGTCGTCGGTGGCACTGGCTTTCCCACCCATCAACCGGAAACCGGTGATCGACCGCATTCGCCGCGACCTGTTCGAAGCGGAGGGCAAAGCTGTTCCCGCCGCCCCCGAGGATTCCAGCGCCTTGCGCTTTGTCGCCAACGGCAAGCCTTTGCCCGGCCACGAAATCAAAATTGTCGATGAGGAAGGCCGCGAATGCGCCGAGCGGACCCAGGGCCGGGTGCTCTTCCGCGGACCATCGAAAACCGCCGGATATTTTCGCAATCCTGAAGCCACCGCCGCCGTGACGACGGAAGATGGCTGGATGGATTCGGGCGACCTGGGATACTGGGGGGGAGGAGAGCTCTATGTTACCGGCCGCGCCAAGGATCTGATCATCAAGGGAGGCCGCAACATCGTTCCGCAAGAGGTTGAAATTGCGGCGGCGGAAGTCCCCCAGGTGCGCCGGGGATGCGTGGCGGCTTTTGGAACCCGCGATCCCGAGCAGGGCACGGAACAACTGGTGGTGGTGGCGGAGACGCGCGCGATCGGGGCAGCAGAACGCGACCAGATTAGAACTGAGGTCATCCAGAAAGTGGGTTTTGCGGTTGGCATTCCTCCCGACAAAGTTGAGCTGGTGGCGCCGCAGAGCATTCCCAAGACTTCCAGCGGCAAGATCCGCCGCAATGAAACGCGGCTGCTTTACGAGCGCGGTGCATTGGAGATCAACAAGCGCCCGCCCTGGCTCCAACTCCTGCGGCTGTGGCGGGAAAACCTGGGCTCGTGGGCTGCGCTCCAGCTTTCCCGCCTGGGCCGCGGACTCCATAAGAAATACACCCAGGGGCTGCTGTTTGTGGCCGCGACGCTGGGCGGAATCCTGGCCCGGATGCTCCCCGGCCAGGCGGCTGCGGCCGCGGTGGTACGCCTGACCTCCCGCATCCTGCTACGGCTGCTGGGCCACCGGGTCAGCGTGGAAGGAAGCGAGCGGATTAAACCGGGAGAGAGGGCGGTGCTGGTGGCCAACCGAGCCGGCCGGCTCGATCCGCTGGTGCTGGCGGCCGCCATACCCGTGCCGATGCGGCTGGTCGATGGGGGCGCGCTCGAGTCGCTGCCCCGCAGGGCGGCTTTTCTGCTGAAGCCCCTCCTCCTGCCGTCACTTCCTGATGTCCTGGCGCCGCCCGGCGGCACGCTTCGCCAGCGGATTCGCCGCGGCCTCGAAGCGGGGCATTCGGTCCTGGTTCTTTCCGAAGGCCCTCCGACGGCGCCGGCCCATCTCAGCCGCTTCCGCCTGGACGCTTTTGATGCGGCAGTGCAAACCTCCACGCTCATTTATCCTCTTGGAGTTCGCGGGACATCTCATATACTTTCCATGGGGCGAGGGTCCGGGGCGGCTGGAGAAGCAAGAGTTTCCGTGGGTGAAGCGATTCTTCCGCAAATCCAAGACCAGCGCGAACTCGTCAGCCTGCGGGAGCAAACACGAAATGCCATCGCCAAGCTGTGCGAATGATG
>DATKQU010000188.1:0-15863 GCA_035532595.1 Terriglobia bacterium
CGGGCTCCGAGGTTGGGTTCAAAAGCCCCTCCAGGGGCGGAAGATTTTAGCCCAGGGCGTGAGCCCTGGGAGCGCAGGTCCCTCACCCCGCCCTTGGCGCTCCTCTCCCGCACGGGCGGGAGAGGGGCCAGGGGAGTGGGATCTGCTCATCCACCCACGGCTTGCGCCGTGGGCTAAGCTCTGTCGCTCCTCCGGAGCTTACTTATGCTGCCAATTTCTGTTACGGAACCCTAATGGATTTGTTTTAGCATGGTTCTTTGTTTCGGATTATCGGGGTCAGATGCGTTTCAAGAAGTTGCAGACCTATGCAGTGGGGACTCGAACTTGGCGAAGGTAGGGAAACGAGCATGAGCGGCATCGACTATCCGCGGGAAGCCGGCGCGGACGTGCATGAGACTTCCTTTCCGCAACGCTTGATCGGAGTTTTCACCGAACCCGGCAGGGTGCTTGGGGAGGTGGCCCGTAAACCGGATTTTATCAGGCCGCTGCTGCTGCTGATCGCCGTTACGGTGGTTGTCACCGAAACGATGTTATCCAAGATCGGCATGCAGCGGATCATCCGTGCCTCCCTCGTGCAAAGCGGGCAGACGGCCCGCTTGAGCCCCGAGCAAATCAATCAGGCTGTTGAGAAAACCGCGGCGATTGCGGCCGTCTTTGCACACGTGAGCGGCCTCTTAGCGGTGCCCATCTTCCTGGCCTTGGTGGCGGCGGTCGGCTTGATCGTGTTGAACGGCTTCTTCGGAGTTCACGCGGGCTTCAAGAAGGTCTTTGCGGTAGCTTGCTATGCCGAGTTGCCCGGCGTGATTCGCGGCGTGATGGCGGTGGCCGTGATTTTCTTCGGCGATCCCAATGCTTTTGACCCCCAAAGTCCCGCCCCCAGCAATCCGGGATTTTTCCTGAACCCCTTGAAGACCTCCCATGCGGTTCTTGCCTTGGCGAGTTCACTCGATATTTTTGTTTTTTGGTTCTTGATCTTGCTGGCAATGGGCTTGTCGCGGGTTTCCGGGGGAAAGGTGTCGAGCCGTTCGATCTTTTTGGTTTACTTGGGGCTCTGGATGATCCTGGTGCTGGCGAGAGTGGGGTTTGCGTTGTTTACCTAGGTCCGGCGCCGGGGGCCTGTTTCGGGTTTACCTGGCGCTGCTCCTGACTCTGCGCTCGTCCGGACTCTCGAATCTGATCGGAGTCCACCTCCGCGCAGCGTGTCGATTCCAGCCTTGCGGCGCCGTTTGAATAAGACCAAAACCTATGGGATTGAAGTTTACGATTGTCGGGCAGGATGACACCACGGGAGCGCGCGCGGGAATTCTGCATACTCCTCACGGGGACATTGAAACTCCGATCTTCATGCCCGTCGGAACCGCCGGAGCGGTGAAGGCCATGACGCAGGCGCAGCTTGAAGAAGCGGGCGCGCAGGTCATCCTGGCCAACACCTACCATCTCTATTTGCGGCCGGGCCACGAAACGGTGCGAGGCTTCGGGGGACTTCACCGCTTTATGAGCTGGCCGCATCCTATCCTGACCGATAGCGGCGGATTCCAGGTGATGAGCCTCAAGGGCCTGGGCCGGGTGACGGAGGATGGTTTTCGGTTTCGCTCGCACCTGGACGGTTCTCCCCATTTCTTTTCGCCGGAAAAGGCGGTGGAAATCCAGTTGGCGCTGGGCGCGGACATTCTGATGCCGCTCGATGAGTGCGTTGAATATCCTTCCACCCACGAAAGCCTGAGAAGAGCGGTTCGGCTGACCGGGCGCTGGGCGCGGCGCTCAAAGGAATTCTTTGAGGCCAACGTGAGGCTGACAAACTCCCCTCCCGGATCGGCGAACACGGGATCGGCCCCCGGCCTTTTTGGGATCGTTCAGGGCGGAACGGACCGCAGCCTGCGGCAGGAAAGCGCGATGGAAATCGTCGAACTCGGTTTCGACGGCCATGCCCTGGGAGGTTTTTCCGTTGGCGAACCGAAGGAGGAGATGTATGGCGCGATCGAATCGACGGTCCAGCTCTTACCCAAGGATCGGCCCCGCTACTTGATGGGTGTGGGAACTCCGCGGGACCTGGTGGAGGGCGTTGCCTCCGGCATCGACATGTTTGATTGCGTGATGCCGACTCGCAACGCCCGCAACGGCTGCGTGTTTACCTCGGCGGGCAAGCTGGTGATCAAGAGCGCCCGGTATGCTCAGGACCAGGGACCTTTGGATCCCAACTGCGGTTGCCCCGTCTGCCGGAGGTACTCGCGAGGATACCTCCGGCACCTCTTCGCCGTGGGCGAGATTTCCGCGGCGATGCTCGCAACCTATCACAACGTATGGTTTTACCTTGACATGATGCGCAAAGTCAGGCACTCTATCTTTTCCGGTGGGTTCGGGAAGTGGCTGGCAAGGGCACGCACGGAGTCGTAGTCGGAGTTCCTTTCAATACTTTCGAAGACGAATAGAGAAAGCCGGCGGACCTTGTTCATCTCGCCTACCATGTGCGGGATAATTCATCCTCTACTCTAAATTCTGACGGCTCGATTTTGGTCGGGTATTTCTTGGTCAATCGGATGGTTTTGGCGGCGAATCCCGGTGCTGGCGGGGCGCTGACCCAGTTTCTTTTGCTGTTTGCCCCTCTTTTTCTGATCTGGTATTTCCTCGTGATCCTTCCGCAGCAGCGCAACCGCCGCAAGACGCAGGATATGCTTTCCAACCTTAAAACCGGAGACCGGGTGGTAACATCAGGGGGCATTTTGGGACAGGTTATGGGCTTTCGCGGCGATATCGTGCAAATCCAGATCGCGAACCAAGTCCAGGTGGACGTCGCGCGGTCCGCGATCACCGGTCTGCAAGGTTCCGAGCAGGAAAGCGCGGCCCCGGACAAGCCAGCCAAGGCGAAAAAATAAACGAGCGGGACCGGGAACACGCGGGTAATTTGGCCAATGGAACATAGGGTTCGAAATCGATTCTTATTTATCCTGGTTGTCGTGCTTGCCTGTATCCTGGGCTTGACGGGTTTCCCCAAGAATTTTCAACAACTCAAAGAGAACCTCGCCAGCCGCATTCATCTGGGCCTGGATTTAAAGGGCGGCACGCACCTGGTCCTGCAGGTGCACGTGGATGACGCCGTTAAGGTGACCACCGATCAGGCTCTCGAGCGGCTGCGCGACGGAATGACTTCCCGAAGCATTCCCTACACCGATATTCAGCGGCAAGGCATCTCTTCCATCCTGATTAAGGGCGTTCCGGATTCAAAGACCGGCGATCTGGATGCTCTGATCAACCAGCAATTTTCGATCTGGAATGTTGCGCGCGTCCCTGGGGAGCCGACCTCGCGGCTGCTGTCGATGAAGGTCAGCGAAGCGGCGCAAATTCGCAACGAAGCGCTCGATCAAGCGCGAAGCACGATCATCCGGCGGGTTGACGCCTTGGGCGTCGTGGGTCCGGAGGTCGCTGATTATGGCCAGGGAGATTTTGAACTGGTGGTTCAACTGCCGGGGGTGAACGATCCCACCCGGGTCAAAGACATCATCCAGGCTACGGCGATGCTGGAGCTGAAGATTGTGCGGGGCGGGCCTTACCCGAGCCGGGAAGCCGCCTTGGCCACGTTCGGCGGCGTACTGCCGCCTGGCACGCAGTTGCTTCCGGGGAGTTCCGAAACCTCCAGCAGTTCATCGGGCAGTCAGGTCTGGTATCTGGTGAATCAGGTGGCGGCTGTGACCGGCCGGGATCTGAGCGGGGCGCAGCCATCGACGGGCCGAAATGGGCAGCCTAGCGTGAACTTCACATTGACGCGTGACGGGGCGGCTCGTTTTGGAGAGGTGACCCAAAAGAATATCGGCAAGGAACTCGCCATCGTTCTTGACAACCGGGTGGTTTCCGCGCCCGTGATTCAGAGCCAGATCACGGATTCGGGTGAAATCACGGGTTCCTTTACGACTCAGCAGACCTCGGACCTTGCCCTGATGCTGCGCTCGGGAGCGCTCCCGGCTTCGATTTCCTACTTGATGGAAAACACCGTGGGGCCGTCGCTCGGCGCGGACTCCATTCGGCACGGCATCGTCGCGTGCATCGTGGGGTTCCTGGCGGTGATCATCTTCATGCTGGTCTATTACCGGGGGGCGGGCATCAACGCCGACGTGGCGCTGGTTCTGAACCTGGTGATTTTGATCGCCGCGCTGGCTTACATTGGCGCCGTGCTGACCTTGCCGGGGATTGCCGGTGTGATCCTGACCGTCGGCATGGGCGTGGACTCCAACGTGCTTGTCTTCGAACGTATTCGGGAAGAACTCCGGCTGGGCAAAGCGGTGGGCGCGGCGGTGGCGGGCGGCTTTGAACATGCCTTCAAGACCATCATCGATACTCACGTGACCACGGTAGCGGCGGCGGCGATCCTCTTTGCTTTCGGCACGGGTCCAATCCAAGGATTTGCGGTCACCTTGACAATTGGGTTGGCAGCAAACCTCTTTACTTCGGTCTATGTTTCGAGGACAATCTTCGACTACGTTCTGTCCCGAAGGCAAAAAGGAGAAGCGCTCAGTGTTTAGAGAGATTTCTGGAACTTAAGGCGGCGTTGCGGTGTCTACAAGATTGAGCGAGGGAAGCGAATAAGCAATGGAGTTTTTTCATGAACCGAAGATTGATTGGATGGGCAAGAAATGGTATTTCATTGCCGGCTCGATGGTTTTGTTTGTGGCTGGCATGATCTCGATTGCCCTCCACCGGGGACTCGACTATGGAATCGAGTTCCGGAGCGGTACCCAGGTGACGGTGAAGTTTTCCAAGACGCCGGACATCGGCGCGATCCGCCGCCAGCTCGGCAAAGAGAAGCTGGGCGATGCCACGATTCAGCGCATCGGCTCCGTTGCTGAAAATCAGGTGATCATTGAAGTTCCTCTGGAAGCAAACGCTTCAGGCATGACGGCGGTTGACGCCGGCAAAGCCAGTATCTTGAAGGCGCTTGACACTCTTTACGGCGCCAGCACTGCGGGAAAAGTGGACTTCAATAATGCCGGCGCCCAGACCGTCGCGGATCGCCTGTTAGTGGCTGACCCCTTGGGATTGGCAGCAAAGGGCCTGGACGCCGCCACGAAATCATACCAAAACCTTGCCCAAGCGATGGTTGACTACCGGAACCATCCGCCCCAGGGCGGCTTGATCGGCGACTTCGATCAATTGAAGAGTGTTCCCGGAGTGACTCCGGCGGTGCTCGGCGTTTTGGAGAAGAATTTTTCCCTTTCCGGCTTTGCGATTCGCTTCACCGAAATTGTCGGGCCCAAGGTCGGCTCGGACTTGCGGCGCCAGGCGGTTTACGTGACCTTGGCAGGTTTGGCGGCGATGCTGGTTTACATCTGGTTCCGCTTTGAGCTGATTTACGGAGTGTCGGCGGTCATTGCGGTTTTTCATGATACCCTCATTACCATAGGGTTCTTCTCTATATTCGGCAAGGAAATCACACTTTCGGTGATCGCCGCGCTGCTGACCTTGGTTGGGTATTCAATGAACGACACCATCGTGGTTTTTGACCGGGTTCGTGAAAACGTGCGATTGAACAAGCGGGAAAATATTAATGACTTGGTCAACCGGAGTATTAATCAAACCTTGAGCCGGACGATTCTGACGTCCGGGTTGACGTTTCTGGCGGTATTGGCATTGTATGTGTTTGGGGGCGCGGTGATTCATGGTTTCGCGCTTGCTCTGGTGATTGGGGTCTTGATCGGGACCTATTCATCGATTGCCATCGCGAGTCCCATTTTAGTTTACTGGCAGGATCGGACCGGCAAGGGCCGGGTGAAGGTCAATTCTAAAGTCTCTGAGCGGGATATTGCCGCCGCCAGACGATGAATCTGTTCGCGGAGTCGAAGAGCAAGGATGGTCGCGCTTGACTACGTCGGTGAGGGGGGAGGTGGATAGACATGCTTGGTGATTCATTACTGGAATCGTCGCCGAGCCGGGAACCTGTGCTGCACGGCCGGCACTGGCTGATCGTATTCGCAATCGGAGTGGCAGGTTTCTTTCTCGGCTACTTCGGACTGCCGTTTGCTGAAACGCCGGAATTGAAAGTGCTGATCACGCAGTCTTCGATCCTCGGCGTTCTATTTTTCTGCTTTGCGTTGATGCTTTGTTACGTGTATGCGGACTCGCGGCATTTGGGGCTTGCAACGTGGCCCTGGATGGCACTCACGTTCCTGTTTAATATCGTGGGTTTTATTGTTTACCTGATTTACAGCGCCGCCAAAACTGACAATTGGAAGCGCGCCACGCTGCCGATTGCCTACATCATCGAGGTGGTGGTGATCGGGGTGATGGTGATCATTCCGCTGATTTACACCGAGGCGCTGCCCAAGGCCCAGTTGATGACCTTTTTGGTGGCGCCCCCGCCGCCTCCGCCCCCTCCGCCTCCGCCTGCCGCGGCTCCCCCAGTCGTCGTTCATCGAGTGAGCATGGCGGATTTGATGAAAGCGCCCACCGTGATCCCTAAGGCCATTACAAAGATCAAGGATCAACCCATCCAAGCGTCCTCGGTCGGCGTGGTGGGTGGCGTGGCAGGCGGCATGCCGGGCGGGCAGATGGGCGGAGTTATTGGCGGGATTATTGGAGGCATGACCGGAGCACCGCCTCCCCCGCCTCCGCCGAAACCCCAGGCTCCCCAGCGCATCCGCGTGGGCGGCCAGGTGGAAGCGGCCAAGCTGATCTTTGGTCCGAAGCCTGAGTATCCTCCTCTTGCTAAAATGGCGCGGATCCAAGGAACAGTCAGGCTGGAAGCGCTGATCGCTAAAGACGGAACGATCAAGGACCTGAAGATTTTGAGCGGCCATCCCCTCCTGGTGAAGGCTGCTCTTTCCGCAGTGCAACAATGGCGTTATCAACCCACGCTCTTGAATGGTCAACCCGTTGAAGTGGAAACTGAAATCGATGTGAACTTCACCTTGGAGGGGTAGGCGTAGTTTTTAAAATTCTTTGAGGAGGAAATAGACAAGCATGTTAGGAGCAAACCTTTTGTTGATGGTTTTACTGTTTCAGGAAGCCGCTCCCGGGTTTGACCCGGTCAGTATGTGGAAATCGATGGGCTGGTCGGCCCGTTCGGTGGTGATCGTGTTGTTCTTCATGTCGGCGTGGTCCATCGGCGTGGCCATCGACCGCTGGATCGCTTTCCAGGCGGCGCGCAAGCAATCCCGCATCTTTGCCCCGGCTGTGGCGGGGGCGTTGAAAGACGGCAGAGTGGACGAGGCGATCTCCATTGCCGAGCAGAACAAGCGGAGCCACCTGGCCAAGGTGGTGACGGCGGGCTTACAGGAATTTCAAGCCCATCAAGTCTCGGCCGAAATCCCGGGTGAAATGATCGAGGCCTCAACGCGGGCTTTGGAGCGGGCTTCGGCGATTGTGCACGCGGAACTGAAGCGCGGGATCTCAAGCCTGGCGACCATCGGATCGACGGCTCCCTTCGTAGGGCTGTTCGGAACGGTGCTCGGCATTATCCACGCTTTCCAGGGGATCTCCGCTCAGAAATCCACGGGACTTGGCGCGGTGGCCGGAGGTATCGCAGAAGCGCTGGTCACTACGGCAATCGGCTTGTTCGTGGCTATTCCTGCCGTCTGGCTGTACAACTACTTCACCAACAAGATCGAAGGGTTTGACGTGGAGATGGATAACTCCTCTTCGGAGCTGGTCGACTACTTTATCAAGCGCTCGGGAGGGAAAAAGTAATGGCGGTGCATCGCAAGGCAATGCGTGAGGTGGCGGCGATCAATGTGACGCCCATGGTGGACGTCATGTTGGTGCTCTTGATCATCTTCATGGTGATCACTCCCATGCTTCAGCACGGGACCTCCGTTGATCTGGCGAAGACGCACAATCCTCGTCCGATGCCAAGTGCGGAAAAAACCGATGCTGTCGAACTGGCCGTTACGCGGGATGGGAAAATATTTTTGAACGCAGCTCCCGTTCAAGTGGGCGACATCACTTCCAAAGTCAAAGACCTGATTGCGACCAAGCTGGACAAGACGGTCTTTATCAAGAGCGACGCCCGGGCGAAGTATGGCGATGTGGTCGAAGT
This sequence comes from Terriglobia bacterium, assembly GCA_035532595.1. Taxonomy (GTDB): domain Bacteria; phylum Acidobacteriota; class Terriglobia; order UBA7540; family UBA7540; genus JAMCXS01. The sequence goes on from DATKQU010000188.1 coordinate 8,024, forward strand.
AATTGATAACGTGCGTGCGGCAGGAGTCGAGCAGTTGGGACTGCTGACCGAGCAAGTGAAGCCAAGGATTCCCCTCGCCATGCAATGACGAGGTTGAGTCCGCGAAGCTTGACGGTGGCCGAAGGAGGATAAAACTATGGCGATGGGTGTTGGCGACGGGCAGGGCGGCACCATGCTGGACCTGAACGTGACGCCCTTAATTGACGTCTTGCTGGTGTTGCTGATTATTTTCATGATCATTACGCCTCTGACTCCGAAGGGCTTGGACGCCCTTGTTCCGAAACCTGACAAGAACGCCAAGCCGAACAAGGAAGTTCTCGAACGGACGATTGTGGTGTCCGTCGATGCCTCAAGACAGATTTCGATCAATCAGCAGCCGGTATCGGTCCAGGACCTTGGTCAGCGCCTGGAAGATATCTTCAAGAATCGCAATGATCACATCATGTTCATCAAGGGCGCTTCATCCCTGCCCTTCGCGGACGTGGCGGAGATCATCGATATTTCCAAGGGAGCCGGGGCTGACAAGATCGGGCTCATCACAAAGCAGATCGAAGAACAGCAATAGCGTCTGGGCAGACGAATACCGAATTTATTGACCTACGGAGGACCCAACAAGATGCGTCTCAAGAAACTCGCGCCACTTTGCGCGGTGCTGGTGCTGGCGATCGTCGCGAGTGGCTGCGGCACGCTGCGCGCCCTCAAGGCGCGCGACCAGCTCAACAAGGGAGTTGCCGCCTATCGCAATGCCCAATTTCAAACCGCCATCGAGCATTTCAAGAATGCCGTGCAGTTGGACCCGACCCTGCTGAATGCCAAGCTGTATTTGGCGACCGCCTACGCGCAGCAATACGTTCCGGGAGCCGACTCGGAGTCGAATGTCAAGACCGGCGACCAGGCGATTGACGCCTTTCAGGAAGTTCTGAAGCTTGATCCCCAAAACACCACGGCGCTAGCCAGCATCGCGCAAATCTATTACAACATGAAGGACTTCGACAAGGCGAAGCAGTTCCAGCGGCGCCGCATGGAGGTCGAGCCCAACAATCCGGAGCCTTACTACTGGATTGGCGTCATCAATTGGGCCGTCTGTTTTCAGCAGGACGGCCAAGTGCGCAAGGACCTTGATCTTACAACTCCCAATAAGGTTGGAGTTCTTCCTCCCCTGCCGGAGAAATACCGGGCGCAGTTGGAAGAGAAGAACAGCAAGCTGATTGACGAAGGGCTTGAAGCGCTGAACAAGTCCCTGGACCTTAAGCCGAATGACTTTGATACGATGGCTTATTTGAATCTGCTCTACCGGCAGAAAGCGGACATTGAGGAAAGCAAAGAAGCGCGCGCGGCGGACCTTAAAACGGCTGATGATTGGCAGCAGAAGGCGATGAACCTGCGCAAGCTCACGCCTCCGAAGTCGAGTTCAGCAGGCTAGGCATTCTTCCCGTGTTCAACTGAAACCGTCAGGGCCCTTCGACCATGGAGTTCGAAGGGCCTTTTTTTTGCGCCGCCTTCTCCAGTCGAAGGGCGCAAGAGACCAGGCGGCCGGGTGCTTCGACAGGCGCGGGGACGGCGGCGCTTGAACCCTCGATCAACACTGCCCTAGAATGGGATAGGTGGGTATGAGCCAGTTCAGCGACATCCTGGAAAAAGTCCACACTTACCGCCCCGACGGCGATCTGGGGGTGCTGCAGGATGCCTATCGATTGTGCGAAGAGCGGCACAAGGGACAGGAAAGGCTTTCCGGCGAGCCCTACATCTCTCATCCTTTGGAAGTGGTGAATATTCTGGCGGAGTGGCGGTTGGACACGGTCTGCCTGGTGGCGGGCATGCTTCATGATGTGGTGGAAGACACGCCGACCAGCATTGAGGGGCTGCGGACGCAATTTGGGGTGGACGTGGCGCGCATTGTCGAAGGCGTCACCAAGATCAGCCGCATGCATTTTCTGAGCCCTGAAGATCAGCAGGCGGAAAATTTCCGCAAGATGTTGCTGGCCATGGTGGATGATGTGCGAGTGGTTCTGGTGAAGCTTGCGGACCGCCTGCACAATATGCGGACGCTGGAGTACCTTCCCGCCGAGAAACGGCAGCGCATTGCGCATGAAACACTGGAAATCTATGCGCCGATTGCCCATCGGTTGGGCATGGGCAAACTGCGCGGAGAATTGGAAGACCTTGCCTTCCAGCACCTGGAACCGGACGCCTACATGGAAGTCAAGAGAACCGTGGAGCGCCGGCGGAAAGTCAGCGAAGGATTTCTCGCCGAGGTTCGGAGGCTGGTGGAGGCGAAGATGAAGGGGCATTCGATTCCCGCCAGGGTCGAGGGACGGATCAAGCGCCTCTACAGCATTTGGCAGAAGCTCCAGCGCCAGCACATTGCAATCGAGCAGGTCTATGACTTGCTCGCCATCCGCATTATCACTGACGACGTCAAGAACTGTTACGCCGCCCTCGGGGTGATTCACAACACCTGGCGGCCGGTTCCGGGACGCATCAAGGACTTTATCGCGATCCCTCGCCCCAACCTCTACCAGTCGCTCCACACTTCGGTCATCGGCCCGCATGGGCAGCCGTTCGAGGTCCAAATTCGCACCGAGGAGATGCACCGCGTGGCCGAAGAGGGCATCGCGGCGCATTGGAAATACAAGGATGGACGCGAAGCGACCGTCCAGGACGCCGAGCGCTTCGCCTGGCTCCGCCATATGGTGGAATGGCAGAAAGAGATGAAGGATTCGGGTGATTTCCTTTCCACCCTGAAAGTGGATCTCTACCCCCAGGAAGTTTACACGTTCACCCCGAAGGGGAAGGTGATTGTCCTTCCGCGCGACGCGACCCCGATTGATTTTGCATACGCCATCCACACCGAAATCGGGGCCCATTGCGTGGGGGCCAAAGTGAACGGGCGGATCGTCCCGTTGAAGTCGAAGCTGCGGAACGGCGACATCGTCGAGATCACCACGCAAGCCATTCAGAACCCCAGCCGGGACTGGCTGGCGCACGTGAAGACCTCGCGGGCGCGCAACAAGATCAAGCATTGGCTCAACACCACGCAGCGCCTGCAGGCGGTGGAAATCGGCAAGCGGCTTCTGGAGAAGGAAGCTCGAAAATACAGCATCGTCATGAAAAAGATCGCCGACGAGGACTACCAGCGCGTGGCGCGCGAATACGGATGCAGCGCGGCGGACGATCTGCTGGCCGGCGTCGGGTTTGGAAAGTTCATGGCGCGCCAGGTCCTGGCAAAGCTTTCTCCCGGCGTCGCGCACGAAGCCGGCCAGCCTTCCAAACTGACCCGGACCGTCAAGCGGGTTCTGGGCCTGGGGGCGGACATCGCCATCCATGTGCACGGGCATGGCGACCTGATGGTTTACCGGGCCCACTGCTGCAATCCCATCCGGGGCGAAGAGATTGTCGGCTACATTACGCGCGGGAAAGGGATTTCGGTCCACGCCAGGGATTGCAAGAACGTCCAGAACCTTTTGTATGACGCCGAGCGGCGGATTGCAGTAGAATGGTCGGGTCCCAAGTATACGTTTTATCCTGTCAGGCTGAACCTTCTGACGACCGACCGCCACGGCATGCTGGCTGAGGTCACGGCGGCCATCAGCAGCGACCACTCGAACATCCAGAACATCGAGGCGCGCACGGGGGACGAGCAGGCTTCGATTGAAGTCACGGTGGACATTGTGGATAAGGAACATCTCGAGAAGATCGTGGCTTCCCTGCGAAAGATCGAAGGGGTTTATCAGGTGGAGCGGGTGACCAGGGCCTGACGCTCGCGCCGGCCGCAGCAACCCTGCGCGGACTGCCAGCGCGGCCATCGTCTTGAAGGAGAACCTATGGGCAAGGAAGCCATTGCAAGTTCGGGGGCGCCGGCGGCTCTGGGGCCTTACTCGCAGGCGATCCGGTCGGGGAACCTGCTCTTTGTCTCCGGCCAGATTCCCTTGGATCCTGCCACCGGTGAGTTGGTGGACGGCAACATCGAGGTGCAGACGGAGCGGGTGTTGAAGAATCTTGCCGCGGTCCTGGAGGAAGCAGGGTCCAGCTTGGACAAGGTTCTCAAGACCACGGTGTATCTTCGGGACCTGGGTGATTTCGGCAGGATGAATGAAGTCTACGCCAAATTCTTTGGTGAAACCCCGCCCGCTCGGGCGACGGTGGAAGTTGCACGCCTGCCCCGGGACGTTTCCATCGAAATTGATCTGGTTGCGGAAGTATAATGCAAGTCTTCGCGCCGGCCGTGATCGAAGCTCGGTTGGCGGCCATTCGCCGTGGCAAGTCGCGCGTTCGAGGCTCGTGCTTATGCGGTTTTGGTGACCTTGCCGGATCGAATGCAGGCGGTGCACACGCGGATCGCCTTCCGCGCTCCGTTGACCACCGCGTGAACGCGGCGCAGGTTGGGATTCCACCGCCGCCGGGTGATATTGTGAGCGTGACTGACGTTGTTTCCGTACTTGGGACCTTTTCCGCAAATCTCGCAGATACGAGCCATGAGAACTCCCTTTAGACTGGACAACTACTCCGAAATGCAAACTCTTATTGTACCAGAAAATCAGCTTCCTGCCTACGGCCGCAGGCCCTGCGCGAGCCCGGGCCGGGGAGGGGGACGTAGGCCATTCCATTTGTTGCCAGCCCTTAGCCTGCTCGGCGCGGCGTCGCTGCTTCTCGCAACGTCCGCCTGCCAGCGTGCCAAGCCGAAGTCCGGGGCCGTCTGGGCGGAAGTGGACGGCCAGCCCATCCTTCGCGAGCAGGTGCTCAAGATCTACCGCAGCCGCGTTCGCACCAGCGGCGAAGCCGCCGACAAAGAGGAAACGCTCAGCCTGGAGCTCAACATTCTCAATGAGTTGGTCAACAACCAGATTTTGCTGGCGCACGCTTCCCATTCCGGCATCACGGTGTCGGAGGCGGAGGTGGACACGAAGGTGGGGCAGATTGAAAGCCCCTTCTCCAAGCCAGAGTTTGAGGAAAGGCTGAAGCAGCAGGGCATGGATGAAAGCGACTTTCGGGAAGAGGTGCGGAACAGCCTGATCGTCAACAAGCTCATCGACAAGGATATCGTTTCCCGCATTTCCGTCACCGATGCGGAGATCGGGGCCTATTTCCACCAGAACCAGGCGGCCTTCAACATTCCGGAGACCGCATATCATCTGGCCCAGATCGAGGTGACGCCCCGCCCGGACGGCGATGTGCGCAACCTGAAAAATGACGACGCCAAAAACCCTGCGGCGGCGGAGCGCAAGATCCAAGCACTCTACGCGCAGTTGCGCGCCGGCCAGGATTTTTCCGCGGTGGCGCAGGAATATTCCGAAGACCCCACCACAGCTTCCACCGGCGGCGACATGGGCTTTATCCCCGCTTCCGGCCTGGACTCCAACCCCGCCCTCAAGAAGGTGGTGAAGTCGCTGAAGGTGGGGGAGATTTCCGGCATTGTCAAAACCAAGAGCGCCTACCATATCATCAAGCTTCTCGGCATCGAAGCTGCCGGGCAAGGCCAGTTGGCCGATCCCAAGGTGCAAAGCAGCATCCGCCAAACGCTCGTCAATGAAAAGGAACAGCTCCTCAAGGCGGCCTACATTGAGTACCTGCGCGACGACGCAAAAATTAAGAATTTCCTCGCCGCCCAGATCGTCGAGCAGGGGCCGGAATCGGTGAAGTAGATCTATTCGAGCCTCAGCAGCCGCGAGCCTGCTTCAATCCCCACGCCCTCCCGGACGTGCAGTTCCGCAACGCGCCCGGCGCGCGGGGCGCGCAATTCATTCTGCATCTTCATGGCCTCGATGACCAGCAACCCCTGGTCGCGCGCCACCTCCTGGCCCGCGGCCACCAGAATCCTGACAATCTTTCCGGGCATGGGCGCCAGAACTTCCTGCGGGCCTTCCCGCACCGCGGCTTGCCCGGCGTAGCGGCGCGCGCGCGGGTCGCGGGTTTCCAGGTAAAAGTCGTGCTCGGCGATGGTGACCACCCAGGCGCCGTTCGGGCCGGAATGATTTCCACTGGCCGCGGTGACGCGGGCTTCATACGAGCGGCCGTCCAGCAGGATCGAATAGGCGCCGGGAACGACTTCCACCCAGTCAGCCTGGAGCGCCACTTCGTCAATCACAATTCGCTCCCCCGCTCCGGCGGTTTCCGGCTCCGCGCGCGCGGGAAGCTCCACGCGGTGCCGGCTGCTTTCTGATTCCTTGCGCAGTTCAAGTTCAAAGGTCATCGCATTTTCCGATCAAGCACAGTAATGATTCCCCGGCAGAGCCAAGGCCTTTATCACGCTGGCCCCCAAAGGGGCCTGAAAGCCATCGTTGGCAGCCTGGGCTGCCACGAGAGCCCCCTCACCCGGCCTCCTTCGTCGGCCACCCTCTCCCAGTGGAGAGGGCTGAGTTGTAAAACCCTTGCTTGGGCCACTTGCCTTCTCCCTTCGGAGCGTGAGGCGCGACGCCCTAAATTTGAATTACTCCCTCCTCCCAGGGTGGTGAGCGTAGCGAACCGGGTGAGGGGTCTTGGTCACGACTCTCGGCGCGTCCGCCTGGCAAATCTACACGCCCGGAACTTTCATGCTGCTGCCTCCCCCGCACGGGCGGGGAAATCAGCCGGGCCAATGGTTCAACTGGCGCTCCCGGCCCTCGGATTTCCAGCGGGTCATGGAAGCGCGACTGGCGGGCTGGCCGGGCTGGGCCTGGCGCTTGCGGAGTTCCAGCGCCACGGCTAGTAGAGCCACGCGCTCCAGGATCTGGGGTGGCGGGCTCTCGAGCGTGCCCTCCGCCAGCATGCGATCGATGAAACCCGTATCGATCTGTCCCGCGGCGAACTCCGGGTGCGTGAGGAGCTGCCGGAAGAATTGCAGATTGGTTTTGACTCCGGCCACTTCATATTCGCTTAAGGCGCGCCGCATGCGCGCCACTGCCTGCTCGCGGTCGGTGCCCCAAACCACCAGCTTGGAGAGCAGCGGATCATATTCGAGCGGCACCCTCCAGCCTTCGTAAACGCCGCTATCCTCGCGCACGCCGGGGCCGGAGGGAATGGCCAGACGCGTGATGAGCCCGGGAGAAGGGAAAAAGCCCCGCGCCGGATCTTCCGCGTAGATGCGGCACTCGATGGCTGCCCCGCGCAGCTTCACGTCTTCCTGAAGCCACTTGAGCCGCTCGCCGGCCGCGATCCTGATCTGCTCTTTGACCAGGTCGATTCCGACCACCACCTCAGTGACGGGGTGCTCCACCTGCAGCCGCGTGTTCATTTCCAGGAAGTAAAAGTTGCGCTCCTGATCGACCAGAAACTCCACGGTGCCGGCATTCGTATAGCCGGCCAATTTGCCGATGCGCACCGCCGTCTCACCCATGCGCCGCCGCAGATCCTCATCGAGCAGCGGGGAAGGGCATTCCTCCAGAACCTTCTGGTGGCGGCGCTGCAGCGAGCATTCACGCTCCCCCAGGTAGATCAGCCGGCCGTGCGAGTCGCCCAGCAGTTGAATCTCAATGTGGCGGGGGCGTTCGAGATATTTCTCGAGATAAACCGAGGAATCGTTGAAGGCGTTCTGAGCTTCCGAGCGCGCCTCGCGATAGGCGGCTTCGAGATCTGCGGCGGTGCGCACCAGGCGCAGCCCTTTGCCTCCGCCTCCCGCGGAAGCCTTCAGCATCACCGGGAACCCGATCTTTTGGGCGATGCGGCGGAGTTCGCCGAGGTCTTCAATGGTGGCGTCGGTGCCGGGCACCACGGGCAGGCCTGCCTGCATCAGGGCGTGCCGGGAAGCGGCCTTCGAACCCATCAACTCCATGGCGCGGGCGCTGGGCCCGATAAAGACCAGCCGCGCCTGGGCGCAGGCGCGCGCAAACTCCGGGTTCTCGGCCAGAAAGCCGTACCCGGGATG
>DATKQU010000189.1:0-3591 GCA_035532595.1 Terriglobia bacterium
CTGCAGCGCCACCTCCGACCAAGGCGTGGGCACGCCGGATGGCATCAAAGTGGACCAGGAAGGCAATCTCTACGGCGCGGGGCCCGGAGGCCTCTGGATCATTTCACCCCAAGGGAAACACATCGGCACCATCAAGCTGCCCGAAAAAGCCGCCAATTGTAACTGGGGCGGCGCGGACGGCAAAACGCTTTATATCACCGCAAGCACCAGCGTCTATCGAATCCAACTGAAGATCCCGGGGGTCATGCCATAGGCAGAGTTGCCGGCAACGGTTTCGAGAATTAAGGGGATGAAGTTTCATGACTTGGTCGCGGGTGGTAAAGCTCCTGGTAGGTGCGTGGGTTGCAAGTGTCTTCTTAGCAGGCTCTCTCGAGGCGCAGCAGCTCAAATTCGCTTCGCTCGGTAATTTTCGTTTAGAAAACGGCCAAGTCATTGAAAATCTCAAGCTCGGCTACCGCACACTGGGCGAGCTGAACTCGCAAAAGTCCAACGCGATATTGCTCCCCACCTGGTTCGCCGGGACCACGAGGGATTTGCTCAAGTTCGTGGGCACGGGGAAGCTCGCCGACCCTTCGAAATACTACGTGATCCTGGTTGATGCGCTCGGGGACGGTGTCTCCTCCTCGCCTTCCAACAGCACCCTGCAACCGCACATGCACTTTCCCGAATTCACCATCCGCGACATGGTGAACTCGCAGCACGCCTTGCTGACGCAGGTTCTCGGGATTTTCCACCTGCATGCCGTGATGGGAATCTCCATGGGCGGCATGCAGACATTCGAATGGATGGTTGCTTATCCACGCTTCCTGGATGAAGCCATTCCGATTGTCGGCTCGCCGCGGCTTACCTCTTACGATTTGCTCCTCTGGACGGCGGAGCTTCACGCCATCGAGTGCGACCCGAAATGGGATCATGGAAATTACACTTCGCCGCCTGTGGCCGGGATGGCGACGGTGGCGGATATCCATGCGATGAATTTGACCACCCCCGCCTACCGCGTCACACACACCACCCGCGCGGAGTTTCCCGGGTTTCTGAAAGACACTCAAAAAATGATGATGGACCAGTTTGACGCCAACAACTGGATTCGGCAGGTGCAGGCAATGATCGCCGACGACGTAGCCAAGCCCTTCGGGGGCTCGATGGCGAAGGCGGCCGCCGCTGTCCGGGCGCGCGTGCTGATCATTCCTGCGCTCGAAGACCACATGGTGAATCCCCAGCCCGCGCTGGCCTTCGCAAAACTTCTCCATGCCAAAACCTTTCCGCTCACTTCCGACTGCGGACACCTCAGCTTCGGCTGCGAAGAGAATCAAATAGCCCGGGCCGCTAACGAGTTTCTAGAAAAATAGCGAGAGCCGGCACGCCCGTGGAATCAACCCTTTCCGCCTCCTTGAACAAGTTCTCTTGAAGTGTTTTGCCGCTCCGCGTTTCCCGGTTGCTATAATCTTCAGGAGGACCATGGGAACCGAAGTCATCATTGCCGGGGGCGGACTAGCGGGCAGCGAGGCGGCGTGGCAGCTCGCCGAGCGCGGGGTACGCGTAACTCTGTGCGAGATGCGGCCGCAACACCCGACCGGCGCGCATAAGACCGGCTTCCTCGCGGAACTGGTCTGCAGCAATTCACTGAAGTCCAACACTTCAGGCACAGCCTCCTGGCTGCTGAAGGAGGAGTTGCGCCGCGCTGGATCGCTCCTGTTGCGCGTGGCGAGTGAATGCGCGGTCCCGGGAGGAGGAGCGCTCGCGGTGGACCGGGAACGTTTTTCCTCTGCCGTGACCAAGGCCATCGGAGAGCACCCGTTCATCGACCTGCGCCGCGAAGAGGTCAGGGACATTGTTGGGGACGGACCGATGCTGATCGCCACCGGCCCTCTGACTTCCGATGCGCTGGCGGGGAGCCTCCAGCGCCTGACCGGTTCCGAGAGCCTGGCTTTTTATGATTCCATCAGCCCGATCGTTGACGCTGAAACGCTGGACATGGAGCGCATCTTCCGGGCCTCGCGCTACGGCAAGGGCGGCGAAGACTATCTGAACTGCCCCATGACCGAGGACGAATATCGCGCTTTCTATGAAGCGCTGCGGGGCGCGAAAAATGTCGAGGCGCACGAGTTTGAGGACCGGCAGTATTTTGAAGCTTGCCTGCCCATCGAGGAACTGGCCCGGCGGGGTTATGACACCTTGCGTTTTGGCCCCATGCGGCCGGTAGGACTCCTTGATCCCCGCACCGGCCGGCGGCCCTTCGCGCTGGTGCAGCTTCGTTCGGAAAACCTGCGGTTCTCAAGCTACAACCTGGTGGGCTTCCAAAACCACTTGAAGTTCCCGGAGCAGAAAAGGATCCTGCGGATGATTCCGGGCCTGGAGAAAGCGGAATTTCTCCGCTTCGGCCAGATCCACCGCAACACTTACATCAACGCCCCGAAACTTCTTGAACCGGATTTAAGTTTGCGGAACGCTCCGAAAGTTTCCATCGCCGGACAACTATCGGGAGTGGAAGGTTACGTCGAGTGCATTGCCACGGGCTTGCTTGCGGGCCTGGCGCTGGCCCACCGGGCGGCTGAGAAGCCTTTTGTGCCGCCTCCGCGAACCACGGCCCTTGGCTCTCTTGTTCATTACATCACCCACGCCAACCCGGATCATTATCAGCCAGCGAACATCGCCTTTGACCTTCTGCCTCCCATCGAAGGATTGCCGCGGCACATCGCGCGAGACCGCCGCGCCCGCCGGGAGCATCAGTGCGAGCGAGCGCTTTCCAATCTCGCGCAGTGGTTAGCAGGAGAACTGCCACCTGCCTTGCCGCTTGAGGCAGCCGGTGGCGATCACCGTCCCTGCTCTAGCGCACCCGCGGACGGGAACACAACGGAAACATTCCATGGATGAGCTGATCGAACGTTACGTCGAGTACCTGCGCTACGAGCGAAATGCCTCGCCGCACACCATCCGGAATTACCGCAGCGATCTCCTGCAGCTTCGGGATTTCCTTGCGAGAGGAAATAAGGAAGCCAAGGTCGACATCAAGACCATCGACCATCATCATATCCGCGCCTTCCTGGCGTTTCTGTTTCAAAAGCAAGAGGAAAAAGCCTCGGTGGCCAGGAAGCTCGCCGCCATCCGCGCTTTCTTCAAATTCCTCAGCCGCGAACGGCTTCTGACTGAGAATCCTGCGGCCACCATCTCAACTCCCAAGCTGGAGAAGAAACTCCCCCGGATCATGACCGAGGAGGAGATGAACACCTTCCTCGATCGCGTGGCGCAAGCCGCCCAGACCGGCGATCCGGCCATTCACCGCGACCGCGCCATCATGGAGCTGTTATACGCTTCGGGTCTGCGGGTCAGCGAGCTGGCTGGAATGGACTTGCGCAACGTGAATTTTGGAGACTCCTTTGTGCTGGTGCGCGGCAAAGGCAGCAAAGAGAGGATTGTTCCTTTTGGCTCAAAGGCCAAGGCGGCGATGGAAGCATACCTGCCCTTCCGGGAGAGGCTCTTGCGGGAAACGCGAACCGGCATTACCGCCCTGTTTCTGAACGCGCGCGGCCAGCGGCTCACCACCCGCTCCGTGGACCGGCTGCTCAAGCGCTATGTGCAAACCTTCGGGCC
>DATKQU010000190.1:0-8369 GCA_035532595.1 Terriglobia bacterium
AACGTTGCTGCGCCCAAATAAAAACACGTGTTCGGGGAAAATCTCCCAGGATTTGGCGAGGGCGCTGGCTGTGTCGGACTCCCATTGTTTGCATCGCCTGCTTGCTCCTCCCCCGGCAGCGGAGGCGGCGTCGGGATTCCCGTCCCCGAGCTGGTAGCCACGCACAGTGCTCTCCTGTGCGTGGGCCTTTTGATCCAGGCAGCGGGTACTCGGGGGCGTCGAAAGGCGCAACCTGCCGCCGCAAATTGACGCTCACAAAAAAAATCGGTCCCCAACGCGCAGGCGATGAACCTTTGACATCCCACCAAGCCATCCCCCCAAAAGCCCACACTCAGCAAAGCACTGAGTGTGGCTACCAGATGACTGTGGCTACCGGCTTCGACTTTCTGCGGGCGGCGAATGAGGCGGAGAGGGTGCCGCCGCCTCTGCGGTTCAAGAACCCTTCGGTCTGAGAGCCGCCCGGAACAACTGAACACCCGCCCGGCCTTTCGACGCAATTCCACCCTTGCCTTTCGGATGCCGCATTAACGTTCGGCCGGTCCGCTTCCGAATTCCATCAGGAAGAGCCGCTCATCCTGGAAGGCCGCGCGGCTCTGCCGAGGGGGACTGCCCGGCCGCGGCCAGGACGGTTGACCCTGCGCCGCGAAAATGGGTATGATTCCGGCAGTCTCCCGGGATGACAATCGGAGTGGTTATGAGTTGCAACAAGGAGAACGCGCCCGAACTCCTGCCGGCCCAGGGGGCGAGCGGGCCTCTGAAGTTCCAAATGCGGATGGCCAGTGATCCGCGCCTGCTTGCCGTGGTGCGGAGCACCGCCGCGGAGCTTGCCGCGGTCTGGGGCTTTAAGGACGAGCAGTGCCGGGGCATCGCGCTTGCCATCGATGAAGCGCTGAGCAACGTGATCCGGCATGCTTACAAGAATCGTTGCGACCAGGAGATTGAACTCCATTGCCAGGCCCATGCGGATTGCCTGGAGTTTATCTTTGTGGACCGTGGCGAATCCGCGGACCCAGCCAAGTTCTGCGGACAGCCCTTGGATGAGGTGGCTCTGGGCGGCCGCGGCACGCATCTCATCCGCCAGATCATGGACGAGGTTTGCTACGAACGCCTGCCCGGCCGGAATAGGCTGTGCCTGAAAAAGTTCCTGCCCGGCGCCCGGCGGAAGGTCTGAGCATCAATGAAACATCTGCCAGGAAAAACCCGATGAAAACTGCGACTCGCCAGCGGCCCGGAACCACCATCGTCGACGTCACTGGCGACATCGACATGGGCACCTCACCCGGTTTGCGTAAGACGCTGCTGGATTCCCTGAAGCGAACGCCGCGCCTGGTGGTGAACCTGCGCGAGGTGCGATACGTTGATAGCTCGGGCATTGCTTCCCTTGTCGAGGTGCTCAAAGAGGCGCGCAACACGGAGAAGCAACTGGTGCTGTTCGGCTTGAATAAGACCGTGCAAGAGGTTTTGCAACTGACGCACCTGACCAGGATTTTTGAGATTCGGGAAACCGAAGAAGAGGCCCTGCGGGCCTGATCGCGCACGGCCCCGCTGCCGCTCGCCCTCCGCGCCATCGCGGCGGCTCTCTAAGATGAGGATGATCAACCGCAGCACTCCTGGAGCTGCTCGGGTTGAAGACCGCTGAGAAGATCACGGCGCTGCCGGAGCGCGTTGGGCTGGAAACTCTCGATGGCCTGACGTACGTCGGAGGACTGGCCCGGCTGGCATTGCCACCTCGATTACCAAAAATCGAGCCCTTCAGGGATCGGTCGTCTCGTTTTGCAAGAGCCTATGTAATAGTTCGCTGAGTTGTGTGACGGTAACTCCCCTAGTTAAATCCATCACCCAGAATCCGAGATACTTAACCTTGCCGGGAGCCGTGCGGTCGAAACCCCTCACCGCGTCAAAGACCGATTCCAACACGATTCTCACTTGCGACAGAGGGTCCTTTGGGTCCTCGGGTGTCAGATTTACTCCCGTTACTATCAAAGGCGGGAAGCCTTTCTCCTGCTTTTCTGGTGGCGTTGTCAATATCTGTGCCGTCCGAGATTTAATGTCAGCATTCCATTCTTCCGCCGCAAAAACTAATGTCAGAAAAATCATGTCAAGTCCTCGCGGAGGGTAGATGTAAGCAGCTTTCTCAACCTCAATGAACCCAATTTGAGGAAGATCGCTCAGAGCATGTTTTAGATCGTTCAACCGCTCCTTATTTGCATCAATCAACTGAACCTTCATACTCACCCCTATGGCCATATAAAGGTCGGGGTCCCAAGTGGCAGATAATCGTTCGGGACCCAAAATCCAGGACCTTCGGTTGCGGGATTAATCGATTCGACTGGAACCGAAGGCGGGAAATCGCCTTGGACGACTCCGAAGTTTCCCTCTCCATATACTCTATTTCCTAAATCCCACGCTTGGCCCTCTGAATTAAAAAATCCCTTCCCAATTGCGCCGCTTGGCGCAGGAGCAAATTGACCAGTATCATTGATATTGTACATTTCCTGCTCACTTACTGCTCTGAATCCTGTGATGGTCTGATTCGCGCCGGACGCGGGAACTGACCCCGACGTGTCATTAACAAACGTCTCGACGGGATTGGAAAAGGCGTTCTTAAGCGTGTTGACAACCGAATCTAAGCCTGTATTCAGGATATCTTCCAGTGTAGATTCCGTTGATCCTACCCCTAAACCTACCAGCGCATCACCGCTCGCGGCGGGCAGCGCGCCGCACTCTAAACCCTGGCCCATCGCCCCAGTGAAACACCCCGGGGGAGGGTTCCCATCGCCTGCTTGCTCCTCCCCCGGCAGAGGCGGCTTACTTGGCGATCCATCGCCCGAGTCTATCATGTTCGTGGGGTTGTTCTGCGCATACTGGTACCGGTTGAGATCGTCGGGACCGAACAATCCTGGCGGCCGGGGGCTCATCCAGCGGCCGAAGGCCGGAATGTACGGACGCCCGTCGGGGCCGATGACCGCGCCAATGCAGACGCAGTAGTTGGTAGCCACGGCATGTTTTTTATGCCGTGGGTTTGTAGATCGCGGCTTGCCGAATGCCCACGGCACAAAATCGGTGCCGGGGCTACCCGCTGCGAGAGTCGCGGAATTTGCGCTTTCCCGAAATTCGTACTTGAAGATAACGAAGGAACGTGCCATCTTGCTGTTTCGCTTTGGGCGGTGCCGGACGGCCCAAGCCGGAACCCGCAACAAGGGGAGAGCCATCAAGCTGCGCTGAGGCCGCCAGGAGTGAACCGTCCCCGGAGGAAGCGGAACCTTCTCGGGGCTTGATAGCCGACGGAATCTTCTACAGGGATCGACTATGACGCATCTTGCTTTTGTACCTGCCGCAGCAACCGGCAAAATAATCTTGTTACGCCCGGTGGATCTTGCCATCATCGTTATCTATTTTGTGGCGGTGCTGGGCATCGGCTTCTACCTGAAGAAGTTTGCGAAGCGCGGCGAAGACTTTTTCATTGCCGGCCGTGGCATGACGTCCTGGGTGGCCGGGCTTGCCTTTATCTCCGCCAACCTCGGATCGCTGGAGCTGCTGGGCTGGGCCGGGGCGGCTTACCAGTACGGGATTCTGGCCACCCACTGGTATTGGATTGGCGCCATTCCCGCCATCCTTTTCCTGGGCATTGTCATGATGCCCTTCTACTACATTTCCAGAACGCATTCCGTGCCGGGATATCTGAATCTCCGGTTCGGGCGTCCCACCCGCGGCCTGAGCGCCGTCACGTTTGCCGTGATGACCATTCTCATGTCCGGCGTCAACATGTACGCGATGG
Organism: Terriglobia bacterium; assembly: GCA_035532595.1. Lineage (GTDB taxonomy): Bacteria > Acidobacteriota > Terriglobia > UBA7540 > UBA7540 > JAMCXS01. Next base: position 3,779 of record DATKQU010000190.1, read on the forward strand.
CGATTGTGATGAAAGTGGTGCTGGGATGGAATATCCACTTCAGCATCTGGGTCTCGTCCCTGACGGTGGGCGTCTACGTGGCGCTGGGCGGTTTGTATTCTGCCATCTTTAACGAGGTCCTCCAGTTCTTTCTGATCTGGCTGGGCGCGCTGCTGATTCCTATTTTGGGATTGATGGAAACGGGCGGCTGGTCCGGCATGGTGGCGCGAATCCATCATAATTTCCCAGGGGATAACTTCACGCACCTGTGGAGCGACCTGGGGCATTTCTCCGGCAACCCGATGGGCATTCACTGGACGGGAATCGTCTTCGGGCTGGGAGCGGTTCTCTCCATGGGTTACTGGACCACCGACTTCCTGGTGGTGCAGCGCGTGCTTTCCGCCAAAGACTTGCGCTCCGCCAAGATGGCGCCGGTGATCGGAGCCTTCTTCAAGATGGCGGTCCCCTTCATCGTGATCCTGCCGGGCCTCTTGGCGCTCTCGGTCCTGCCTTTCCACCTGGTGCCGCAAACCGCCATGCAACCCGGGCAGCACAGTTACAATGAAGTTCTCCCTCTCATGCTGGCGCGCTATTGCGGGCCGGGCCTGCTGGGGCTCGGGATCACGGCCTTGGTGGCCGGATTCATGTCCGGCATGGCGGGCAACGTCAGCGCCTTCGCCACCGTGTGGACTTACGACATCTACCGGCTGTTTGTTCGCAAAGACGCCAGCGACTCGCACTACGTGTCGATGGGGCGCTGGTCCACGATGATCGGCCTCATCATCAGCATTGGCGCCGCCTACGCCGTGATGGGATTTGCCAGCATCATGGACTACGTCCAGGCGCTGTTCGCCATCTTTATCGCCCCGCTGTTCGGAACCGTCGTTCTGGGCATGCTCTGGAAGCGGATGACCGGCAAGGGCGCCTTCTGGGGCTTGCTGGCCGGAACCACGGCTTCCGCCAGCATGTTCCTGGCGGTCAAGTTCCATCCCGCGGCTTTGGGCATCATTGCGCTCTCGTCCCACGCCAAGATGATGGCAGAGGATATGTACCAGGCGCTGTGGTCTTGGCTGATCTGCGTCGGGGTCACTGTGGTGATCAGCCTGGTGACCCAGCCCCGGCCCCCGGCGGAGTTGAAGGGGCTGGTTTACGGTGAAACCGAGATCCCCGGCGAAGGCCACCTGCCGCTCCTCAAGAGGCCGATCTTCTGGTCCTGCGTCTGCCTGGCCGTCTTCCTGGTGCTGCAATGGGTCTTCTGGTAGGGGATGAAAGTCATCGATGAAAGAGACCGAAGGTGTGTCGAAGTCGAGTGATCGGGGGGTAAAGGAATGAGCGAAGAACGTCATATGATCCCTGTCTGGTTCTTCGTAGGGGTTTTGCTTTTTATCTACGGCATCTTGATCTTTATCAGCGGGCTCCTGGAGTGGTCTCATCCGCCGGATACCGTCCTAGCCAACCTGCACGCGCCCGTCTGGTGGGGCGGGCTGATGATTGCCATGGGCGCACTCTTCATCCACCTGTTCAGGCCTCGGAAGCCGTCCCAGTAGGAGGGTAATGGCGCCTGCGGGGTTTTAGCTTCGTTTCAGGTTCGTTCTTATAGCCCTTACGTATTTTCAACAACTTCGGTAGCTTCGTTTTAGGTTCGTTTGGGTTCGTTTTAGCTTCGTTTTTGATGCCAATCCTTTGTTTTCAATAACTTCTTAGCTTCGTTTTTTAAAAAACGATTTTTTTTCGCCACGCATTTTAGCCATCTATATTTTTCAATAACTTGCAAATACTCTTGTGGCGCGAATTTTCCAGGTCTGAGGTTCATTCTACCTTGCGGCCTGCGCGCTTTTTTCACTCCCGGCCCGCCTGCAGAGGCCGTGTTGCCCGGCTAATCTTCCTTTTCGGGGCGCCGGCCGCAGCATCTTCTCCGGTCTTGGGCCAGCCGTCGCCAGCCCCGAGAAGGCTAGTACTGTAGCATAGTTCGCTAGGATTGTCAACCCCTATTCCTTCGCCTGCGCTTCCTCGCAACTGTGGCGGCGATCTGTGATCTCCGGTCCATTTCGGCCGGCAGCATGAAACCGCCGCGGGCCCTCAAAGCCCGCATTACAGACGCGGTGTCCCCACCGCCTGCCCTCCTGTAGCGGCATCTATGATCGCCGAAATCGCAACGTCGAGCGCAGCTCGACGCTACAGCCGGGAATTCAGGAAAACCATGCAGGCGGGCGTGCCGACCGGCGTGTACTGGCCGGTGAAGGCCAGGCGGCCGGTCTTGCGGTTGATGCGGTGAGTAGTGATGGCGTCGCCAAGCTGATTCAGGGAGTAGAGGAAATTGCCTGCGGGATCGAGGGTGATGCTGCGCGGAGTGTCGCCGCGCGTCCAGGCCTCTCCCTCGTAGGTCACCCGGCCGTCGCCGCCAATGGAAAAGAAGGCGACACTGTCGTGCAGGCGGTTGGCGGCATAAACAAATCTCCCATCGGGCGAGACTCGGACCTCCGAACACATATTGGTGCCGGCGAATTCCTTCGGCAACGTGGACACCTTCTGCTGCGGCGAAAGCGTTCCCTTGTCGCCGTTGTAGTGGAAAAAAGTCACCGTGGACCCTTCTTCCTGCAGGGAATAGAGCCAGTGACCGTTGGGATGAAAAGCAAAATGCCGCGGCCCGTCGCCCAGCGGCAAGGACGCGAAGGGCGGATCGTTGGGCGAGAGCGTCCCGTTTTCGAGATCGAACTTCCAGATCATGATTCTGTCCAATCCGAGGTCGGCAGACAGCACAAAACGGCCGGAAGGATCGGCCTCGATCATGTGGGCGCGCGGGGCGTCGTGGCCGCTGGTGGCAAAGTTTCCGGGAGCCGCGCTGGTCGGATGTTTTGCATTCAGCGGGCCGTGATCTTGCTGGACGCTCGTGGCCGCGCCGAGTTCGCCGTTCGAGCGGATGGCAATCGCGGCGACGGTGCCGCTGCCGTAGTTGGCGGCCAGGAGGTATTTGCCGGAAGGATGAACGCTCACGAAAGCTGGAACGGCGCCTTCCGAGCTGACCGTGTTGAGCAGGGTGAGATGGCCGTTCGAGCGGTCAATGGAGTAGGCACTGACGGAACCCGAGTTCTTGCCCTGGAAATTGGCAATTTCGTTCGAGCAATAAAGATGCGTGCGGGAAGGGTCGAGATCGAGCCAGGAGGGATTGGTATCATTCGGGAAGACCGCGCGCTCGGTGAGGGCGCCGGTGGCCGGATTCATTTCAAACAAGTAAATGCCGCGCCCGTGTCCCGAGCCTCCGGGAGCGCCCCCGCCAGTGTAAGTTCCCACATAGGCGAGGAGCGGCCCTTTGGCCGAGCGGGGCTCCTCATGCTGGCCGCGCGCGAAGGCGGGAGCCGAGACGGCGAGCGCGGCCGCGCCCTTCAGAAACCTGCGGCGCGACGCCTGGGCTTTAAGATCACCTTCCCATTCAACTGTTGACATTGTAGTCCTCCGAATCTTTTCTCGGGCAGGCTGGCAGCCTGGAATGCCCGATTATGCTGGCATGCTTCGGTGAAAGCAAGCCTGATTCGCCGCCGATGCCATCCCAGCGCGCCGCAGAGCACCTCTGTCCGTCATTCCGAGCCCGTTCGCCCCTCTTTCCGCTTGTGAACGGCCCCGAGCGAAGCGAAGGGGCACAGGGTAAACTCCGCGAGGAATCTGCTTTTCGCTGTACCGGCGAGCTATGCTCGCCGCCCCCGCGAACGCAGTTCGCTTCTACAACGGGTCTCGGAAAAGCAGATTCTTCGGCCCAAAAGCGGCCTCAGAATGACAGGTCATGGAAGTTTCCTGCGCACGGCCATGCCGAACCGGTTCGCTGCGCTCAGGATGACATGGTGGGGCGTTCAGCCTGAAAAGCGAAGGGCCCGGTATTGTTTATTCCTTGAATGCTGGGATTCTTCGCCCGCTCTGCGGGCCCAGAATGACGTCGCACCGCCGGCTAACGGTATTTCCAGAGGAAATAGAAGGACATGGCGAAGCCCACGCACACCACAAAGCGGCGCACGCGGGCCGGGTCGATCTTCTGGGCGAAGTGCGCTCCGGCGTAGCCGCCCAGCGCCGCGCCCACCAGCATCACGATCGCTTCCGGCCACACGATGATTCCCGCCACCACAAAGGTGACGATCGCGGCGGCGTTGGTGGCGGAAGTGAGCAGCGTCTTGACGCCGTTCATGGCGTGAATGTCCGCGAGCGGCAGGAAGTTGAGCAGGGACAAGATCAGGATGCCCATGCCCCCGCCAAAAAAACCTCCGTAGACCGAGATCGCAAGCTGCACGAGCGCGACTCCAACCACCATGGGCCAGGGCGCTCTGTATTCCTTGTGCGCGTGGACACCTTTGAAGAGGCGTGGGCCGAAGGCCAAAAGCAGAGTGGCGGCGAGAAAGAGAAAAGGGATCAGGCGCATGAAAGTTGCCTGGGGAGTGCGTAACAAAAGCCCCGCTCCAATAAATCCACCGACCAAACAGGAGAAGAGCAAAGGAACAAGAAGGCGGGCGCTGCGTGGCAATTTCTTGCGATAAGCTCCGGCGCTCGCCATAGTGCCCGGCCACAGGGCCACGGTCGAGGTGGCGTTGGCCCAAATGGGAGGAACGCCGGCCAGCAAGAGGGCAGG
>DATKQU010000191.1:0-12910 GCA_035532595.1 Terriglobia bacterium
CGGCTGCGGCAGGAAGGCGCGGCCATTGATGCCGTTTACTATTGCCCGCACGGCCGAAACGCTAACTGCCAATGCCGCAAGCCGAAGCCAAGGATGCTGCTGCAGGCTGCCGAGGAACACCATATCGACCTTTCCCAATCCTGGATGGTTGGGGACGCGGCAAGCGATATCGAGGCGGGCCACGCGGCGGGTTGCCGGACGGTCTGGATGCGGCCAGCAGACTTTGAGGGTGAAAGTCCGCCGCCGGCGGATTTCAGCACAGGTTCTATCCGGGAGGCGGCCCACTGGATCTTAAGCGCCGGCCCCGCCCCGGGAGGAAGAATGGTCGGCAAGGACCCTGTGAACTTTTCTTTGCAGCTTGGCCGGCGCGAGACTCGCTGAGTCACTCAGGTTGAATGCGAATCGCCTATCTGACAGCCCGGTATCCGTTCCCGCCCATCGGCGGCTACCGGATGCGTGTCTATTACACTTTGCGGCATCTGCTTCGTTCTCATGAAGTCACTCTTTACGCCCTCGATTCAAAGGTCAAGTTGAATGAGGGAAGGCGGCGTCCGGATTTGCCGGGGCTTCAGCAGAAAATTTTTTCCATGGGGAAGGCCGCTTACGCCTGGAACGGCGTCAGGGGGCTCTTTTCCAGTCTGCCGTTGCAGGTCAAGTTGTACGAATGTCCTGACTTCCTCCAGGCTCTGGATGCGGACGTTCGCGGCGGAGCTTATGACCTGCTGTTCGTTCACCTGGTTCGCATGGCCGAGTACGTCCGGCCTTATCACCACCTTCCCCGCGTCTTGGACATGGCCGATTCGATTTATCTGCACTACGCGCGGATGAGCAAGATTTGGTGGAGCCCTCGGTGGTTGGGGGCGCGGGTGGATCGAAGCCGCATCCGGCGCTATGAGGCGGAAGCTCCGCGATGGTTCGATGGCGTGCTCATCCACACGCAGGAAGACCTCGAGTGGGTTCAGGAGCAGTCGGGAGCCGCGAACGTCGCGCAGTCCTTGATGGGCGTGGATACCGAGGAATACGCGTTTCAGGAAGGGCCCTACAACCCGCGGCGCATTGTTTATTGTGGCAAGCTGGATTATCTGCCGAATACCGACGCGGCCCTTTACTTTGCGAACGAAATCTTTCCCCTGGTCCGGCGCCAGGTTCCGGAGGCCCAGTTTGCGGTGGTCGGACTCAATCCGCCGCGATCGGTGCGGGCCCTGGCGAGCATCCCCGGCGTCGAAGTGCTCGCGAATGTGCCGGATATTCGCCCGGAGGTTTCGCGCGCAGCGGTCAGCGTAGCGCCCATCCGCTTCGGGGCGGGAATTCAAAACAAGGTTCTGCAGTCCCTGGCGATGGGGGTCCCTGTGGTGACTACTCCGCTGGCGGCAAAGCCCTTTGGGGAACGTAGCAGCTCGCCGGTGCTTGCCGCGGAGACACCCCGGGAATTTGCCGGCCAGGTTGTCAGAATCCTTCAGGATTCAGAGTATCGCGCGCAATTGGCGCGGGCCGGCCGGAGGCTGATCGAAACGCGCTTCGAGTGGAAACAAGTCTTCGCCCCTCTGGACGGCCTTTTGGAACGGCTATCGGAAAGCAAGGCGGAGGTATCCCCGGGAATCGGTCCGGTCTAGCGCTCCCCGGGGCTTCAGGAACCGGGGACCGGGGGTTCGACGAAAACGGAGGACTCTTCGCACCAAATCCGTGAGTTCACCTTGAACGCTGATGCTTAAGCGGCAAATACGGAACAGGCAGTTGATGTTGTGGGCGGGAGATGCGGTCGCAATTCTCGTGGCGGTTCAAATTGCCGTCTCCCTGACGGTCGGGCAGAGAGTTTTCATCACCCATGGTTTCAAGAGCATCGCGATTGGCTCCTGTTTCTTTCTAACCCTGCTTTTTTACATTACGGATCTCTATAATCCCCGCCGGAATCAGCGCAGCCAGCAAACCGCCAGCCTGGTGGTGATGGATGTGGCCATCGCCATGGCTTTTGTCACCCTGGGATTTTATTTCTATCCTCGCTGGGCCATTTCCAGAGCTTTCTTCCTGATTGTTTTTCTTGCCACTCCCGGGTTGGTTGTGGCAGAGAGACTGTTGTGGTCCCGGCTTTACGGGGCGCTGGCGCGTCCTTCGGTGGTGGGCGTTCTGGGCGACGGTCTGGCCGTGGAAGAATTGCGGCGGGTGGCGAGCGAGCACAAATTGGATCTGGTTCCTCTTTCCACCCCGAACGATGGCCCTGTGCCGGAGGCGGGCGGACACGGGGACGGGAACGGCTCCTCCGGCAATGGAAGGGCGGCGCTCGAGGCATCGCTCGCCAGGCTGCGTCCCGACATCATCGTCTTAAGTCCTTCGGTCGCCCTGGATTCTGAGGCCGCCCGGCTGCTGATCGACGCGCGTTTTTCCGGGATCACGGTTCTGGACCTGCCGACCATGTTTCAGCTTCTGAGCGGCAAACTTCCTCTCGAACATCTCGACGCCGAGTGGCTCCTCCGCGCGCACGGGTTCCAATTTTTTGAAAGCACAATGGCGATGAAGGCTAAGCGGCTTTCAGACTTGGCGCTTGCCTCCGCCTTTCTGATTCTCAGCAGCCCGCTGTGGCCGCTGATTGCCCTGGGGATCAAGCTCTCTTCCCGAGGGCCGGTCTTCTATCGGCAGCAACGAGTGGGGCAAAACGAGCAAGTTTTCCGTTTAGTCAAATTTCGAACCATGGCCACCAACTCGGAGGCGAACGGTCCCGTCTGGGCGGCTCAGGACGATGACCGGATCTTTGCTTTCGGGCGCTTCCTCAGGCTATTTCGTTTGGATGAACTGCCGCAGTTGGTCAATATCCTGAAAGGCGATATGAGCTTTGTCGGCCCGCGCCCGGAGCGGCCCGTCTTTGTGAACGAGCTTAAGCGCTCGATCCCTTATTACAGCTTGCGAAGCGCCATTCGCCCGGGGCTGACGGGATGGGCCCAAGTGAACTATGCCTATGGAGCATCTTCCCAGGACGCCTTGGAGAAACTGAAATACGATTTGCATTACATCCAGCATCTTTCACTGCTCTTCGATCTCCAAATTGTCCTGCGGACTGTCCGGACAGTTCTGGGCCGCGAGGGCAGCCGCTAGATCGATCGCAAACGCAGGCTGGGGCTCACCCCATGTAAAATCCCGGGGATTCGAGTGGAGATATTTGCTGGAGAATCGATCCCGTGATGCGGCCAGGTTGTGGTGATTATTGAAAGAGCATTGCCAAGCGCCGAATGAAGGCGTAGGATTTCTCGTTGGCTTTCGGGGGCGCTTCAACGCAAGCATCCGATTCCAAGGTGTTGCGGGATCGATGGTTGCGCGCGGTCCGTTTTGGGGAAGGTTTTCGGCGAGGATGGTCGGTGGTGATGAAGTGATGGAATCAAGTCTTGCCTGTGGGCTGTGGTGATGAAGAAAACTCTCGAGATTATTCTGGCGCTCATTTTCCTGGGAAGCACGCTCGCTTTCGGCGGTGTGCAGCCCATCACGTATTCGCTGGCGGAAGTCTTCATCTTCCTGGCGGTGCTCCTCTTTTTATGGAGCCAGCAGCGGCGCGGTCAAATCAGGCTTTCTTTGCCCATTTGGCCCGTTCTGTTTGTCCTCTGGGCGGGAATACAACTCATTCCCCTGCCGGGGAGCCTGGCGGCTGCCATCTCGCCGGCGCGCGCGCTTCCCGCCAAGTGGATGGCGGCGCTGGACCCCCATGGGGCCTGGACGACCCTTAGCATCTACCCGCACGCAACCCTTCTGGAGTTCCTCAAGCTGCTCGCTTACCTGGGGGTTTTTGTCCTGGCGGTGCACCTTTTTGATTCCGGCCGGAGAAGGAGCCTTCTGGTTCTGGCCCTGGTCTGCCTGGGCTGCTTTGAGGCTGGTTACGGCATCCTCCAGCATCTGCTGAATTGGAACAAGATTTTTTCCGTCACGAACCCTTATGACTTGTGGGTGGCCACGGGAACTTATATCAACCGCAATCATTTTGCGGGGCTAATGGAAATGACGATTCCCTTTACCTTTGCCTTGGCTTTCTACTCCTACCAACTTTGGGCGGACTGGCAACAGGGCCGGGTGGCGAATAGCGCCTCAGGGAACGACAGCGCGGCGGGTTTCCAGGTGGTCTTCTATCTTTTCCTGATGCTGATTATGGTTCTGGCGCTGATTTTCTCGTGGTCGCGGGGAGGAATCCTGGCGGTTTTGTCGACGCTGATTGTCTTATCCCTGTTGACGGCTTTCAAGGTCAAGCGCAAAGCCTGGGTGCTGGGCGTGGTGGCCTTCGCCGTTTTGGCGATCGGCTTCACGCTTTGGATCGGGCTTGGACCTGTCATGCAGCGGTTCCAGCAGGCCGGCCAAACCAATTATCTCCAGACTTCCGAGCGGGGCATGATCTGGCAGGACACGCTTCATCTGCTGCGCGAAAATCCTATCCTCGGCACCGGTTTGGGGACTTACGGCGAGGCCTTGCGGCCTTATCAAACCCACCTGGTGAATCTGCATATTGACCATGCCCACAATGACTATCTGGAGTTCTCCTCGGAGACCGGGTTGCTGGGGGCGGGCCTCCTTTTCATCCCGATTTTTTATCTCCTGATCCGGATGGTCTTCGCTTTTATGAGCGACCATCGGCGTTACCGGCGGGCGGTTATCCTGGGGTGCATCGGCGCCACGCTCGGGTTGCTCATTCACAGCCTGACGGATTTCAATCTGCACATCCCCGCCAACGCCATGATTTTTGCCATGATCCTGGGGATCGGATACAAAACGACGTGCCTGGAGCCGAAAATGGAAGCTCGCAAGAAGGCCGCCGCAGGGGTAATGTGAAAGAGGGGTGGCTTCAGGGTCGAGTCACTTCTGCCGCACGGCATTGAACCGCGCAGCGGCAACGGAAACGCGCCACAGGCGGCCTTGCCCATCTGCCCACAGGTCGATGCGAGCCAAATCCGTGGCCACCACGAGGTGGCGAAGCGATTTGCTTTCCCCGTTGAGGCTCACCGGTTCCATGCCGGTCTCCGCAATCTTGACTTGTCCGGGCAGAGCTTCCTGGGGGATGAAGGCCCTAAAAATCTGCTGGCCTCGCGATGTCTTGTCGTAGCGGTCCACCAGAATTTCGTATTGGTTCAGGACGTTGTCATCGAGCACAATCACGTCTTTCGCAAGCAGAAATTCGCGGTGGTCATCCTTGCCGTTCACGGTGTGATAAAGGGCCTTGGCCGGCGCGGTAGTAAAGTCGATCTCGAGCCGGGAGCTCCCGGAGCCTTCGAGAGACCATGCATATGACAAAGGCTGAAGTTGAGAGTCAAGAACCAGTTCGGGAAAGCTGTGAAATGCCAGGGTTTTTCCTCCCTGTTTCGTGTGGAGCTCAATTTCAGCCTTGGCAACGATCCTGTCCCTGGCAGAAATAATCTGGAACCTTTCGGCGCCAATGTTGTTGCCTGCAATCGAAATCTCAAAAGTCCCCTGATCGTTGAGCGCCGCCGGCCCCGCCAAAGTCGCGCCCGGATGGCTTGCGAGCGCCCACGCCATGAGGCCGCCGAAAAGTGCCAGCCGGCAAAAACCCATCCGAAGCACCTGCATACTCCTTCTATCGGCTAAAACAGCTTCAAGCCCAGAATTTCCCTGGCAATTTCCTGGGGCTGGCGTCCCGCCGTGGAAACGCGGATATTCGCCTTGCGATAGTATGCGAGACGCTGGGCATAGAGCTGAGAAAAGCTTTCGCGATCCCGGAACAAGGGGCGATTGTTCATGGTCGCGCAACGCTGCCAGAGCTCTTCCAGAGGCGAGTCAAGCCAGATGGTAATCCCGCCGGTTTCCCGGATGAAGTCAAAATTCGGTTTTTGCGCGTAGGTTCCTCCGCCGAGCGCGATGACGGCCGGTTCCTTCTTGGAGACCTCCACCAGGGCGGCCTGTTCAAGCTGGCGGAAAAAGGGCTCTCCGGCCCCCTCGAAGATTTCCCGGATGGAAGTTCCCTGGCCGGCCTCGATCGTGGCGTCTAAATCCACGAACGGCCACCCCAATTCTTCCGCCAGGAGGGCCCCCACCGAAGATTTCCCGCTTCCCATGAATCCGAGAAGGTAGATTAGTTTTTGCCGGCGGCCATTCATTCCACGTTGCTCGATATTCTCAGGCGCAATTATAAGAGCCCCTTCTACCGCTTCGCAACCGCTGCGTTCAGGCGCTGCGGAGGAGAGGAGTCAACTCCTTTAGCGTAAAGAATCGAAAGCGGCTACTTTTGGCGGATGTGGATGGTGCCGCTGAACGAGGTCAGCTCCAAGGTGGCCTTTCCGGTGCTGTAGGTCCCGAAGAGGCTGTTGGCGGAAGAGATCGGCGGGGCCGAGGAATGCCGGGAGACGAGGGGGAACGTATTGTTCACTTTGCCGCGCACCGTCTTGGCGTTCAGTTCGAAGGAGGCGGTCGGCGGACAAACGATATCCATGTTGCCGCTGTAGTCGGAGAGAATGTAATCCCCGCCGGGCACGAAGTCGCCCTCATAGACAATGTTCCCGGAGGTGGTGGTGCCGTGCAGCCGGGAAGTTGCGGGATCGACAAAGTGGAGGCTGCCGTTGATCGAGTAGGCTTCCACGCGGCCGGATGGCCGGATGATTTCGATGTTGCCGCCCACCGAACGCACCGCTAAATGCCCGCCTGCGTCAGCCACCGAAATGTTTCCTCCCAGAGACTCGACGGAAGTGTCGCCCTGAACCGATTCCACTTGCACCAATCCCTGAGGGTTGCGAATTTCCAGGTTTGAACCCGCCGGGATTTGCAGAGTGTAATCGACCGTGGCCGCTTCGCCCGGCGTCGAGTGGTCAATGATATAGGTTGTGAAATGCACCTTATCGACCGGACCTTGGGGCGGAAACTCTTCCGTATCGACCGTGACCTGGGGAGAAGAGGAAGTGTAGTTGACGTGGACCTGCGACCGATCCCAGCCCTTCACAATGACCTTGCCGCTAAGATTTGAGATGCTGATCCGGGGAGTGGCGGTCGTCTCGATGTTTTTCTCAACTTGGGGCGGGGTGGCGGCGATCAACAGCCCTGCCGGTATCAGCAAAAACATCCCAACGCCACGCATCACGCTCCGCTTGCGGGCGCCGCTGGATTGACTTAGCTCTGCACTCATTGCTCTCCCCATTTGATTAGCGACCATCGTATTCCAAGGCGGAGGCCAAAACGTCCGCCTTTTCCGAATAGGCTTGCATCAGGTACCGGCGCGCCAGCGTGTTTTGAGGCTGCGCTTGCAGGGAAGCCAGACATTCACGAATCGAGCTATCGAGGGACGTCAACCCTCGCGCATAAGTCTGCTTCGCGGCGGGATCCAGATAGGCCTCCCGAGTCTTATAACTCTTTTCCATCTCCTGAACGGTTCGCACCAGATTTGCTTCCACCACCGTTAGAGTGGCGGGCGCTACGCTGGTGGCGACGAGAGCCGGGGCGCTGCCGGGCTTGGACTGATGGTAAAGGTCTCCAGGAGAGAGCAGGAAAATCGCAAAAACGATTAGAAAAACGAGGGCCCCAATAGGAGCGGCGCTCGGGAACAGGCGGAACGGCGCCATCCACCTTTTCCAAAAGCCTTCCTTCTCGCGGAAAAAGCCTTCCGTTTCCAAGCGGGCGCGGATATTGCTCCAGACTCGCGGGGCAGGCGATTCGAGCGGCCAGGTCTCGGCAGCCGAACGAATCAATGCGAGGTCGGCGAAAAGGGCGCCGCAGGCGGGACACTTGCCCGCGTGAGCAGGCAAACCGCCTTCGCCTTCCAGGTAAGTCTCCAAACTCGCCTGGAACTCCCTGCAACTCGGATTCAATTTCTCCTCATGCTGATCTTCGATCATAACCCTACTGCTCCTCCCGGCCCTCGGGGGGTGTCCGCCCGGTCGAATCCTTGCCTCTCGGCTGTAGTTGGTGCTGTTGGAACCACTCGCGAAGCTTCAGGCGGGCCTTATGGAGTTGCGACTTAGAATTGCCGACAGAACAGTTCATGATTTCAGCGATCTCATTATGCTCATAACCTTCAACATCGTGCAAGATAAAGACCGACCGATAGCCAGGGGGAAGTTCCCCAATGGCGCGCGTCAAAGCGATCCGGTCAACCGAGCCCACCAAGCGGCGGTCGTCGCCTCCGTAATCGCGTTTGATCGGGTCGCCTTGGGAGTTTTCCGTTTCATCGAGCGAAATCTGGCTGAGCCCTTTCTTTCTCAGGTGCATCAGCACCACGTTCACCGCTAATCGATGCAACCACGTGGAGAACGCAGACTCGCCCCGAAACGTCGAAATCTTCCGAAAGAGCTGGAGAAAGGCTTCCTGGGTAAGGTCTTCTGCTTCTGCCACATTGCCGGTCATCCGCAAGCACAGCGAGTAGACTCGCCTCTTGTGGGCTTCAAAGAGCGCTGTGAAAGCCTCCTCATCCCCTCGCTGGGCACGTGCGATTAGCTGAGTATCGGGAGCGACCCCGGGTACCGCCGGTTTCTGTGCACTCAATAGCTCTCACCGAGAGCCGCACCTGAACTCATTGGTTGAGATGCGGCGGTTAAAATAGAAGTTGTCTCTTCGATCGGTAATGCTTAGCAATATCCACGGATAAACGGCAAGTTCCACAAGTTATTGTTGCAGCTACACTTACTGGCTTTTCCCGCTGCTCCCCGGAATCTCGACTACGGCCTTTCCCACCCCTACGTTGCCGGCTGTGTCATAAGCTCGCAAGGCGATCACGTGTTCGCCGGGGGCGAGGCCTTGCGCTTTGATGGTAAAGGTCTCCGTTTGGGAGTCGATAATGCCGTCGTCCGATCCGATCTCGTTCCACGCCTTGCCGTCAATGGAGCTCTGGGCGTTGTGCAGAGGCGACGTCGCATCCTCCGCCCGGAACTGCACGACGGTCTCGCCGGCTTTCACGGTCTGGCGCGCCACGCTGACTGCCGGCGGGGTATTGTCGACCCAAAAGGGAGCGCTCACCATCACATCCTGCCGGGCCATCCCCGGAGGATTGCCAGGGGAGTCCGAGGCGACGAGGCGCGCCACGTACTTGCCGTCAGCCAGGCTGGAAGGATCGATCGTGTAACTGGTGGATTCGATCTTGTCCTTGATCAGGTGCCAGCTCTTTTCGTCGGTTGACTTGACGTAGATCGAATAGACGAGCGAGTCTCCGTTCGGATCCTCCGCCTGCCAGGTGAGGGTGAGAGGCTTCTTGCCGCTTTCTTGACTTGGCGGTGCGGCAACAGGGTAACTTACTCCGGCAACCGTCGCAACACTGACACTGATGCTCGGGGAGGCCGCGGTTGACGAAGGGCTTTCCGTGCTGACCCGCTCACCGGCATTGCTCACGCTGAGCGATCCGATTTCAGGCGGAAGATTCTGGTTCAGATAGGCAACCGAAACCTCGTCCAAGATGGGATCGGCCGCCGCCGAGCCCCGGAAAACGGCTTTCCATTGGATGTAACGGGCCGGCGGACTGGTGATTTGGCTGCTGCTATTCGGATCTTGATAGGGTCCTGCCCAATCACTCCAGGTTTGGTCCGGCCGCTTGAAATTGCCGCTGCGCGTATAAAATTTGATGGAAGTCCCGGCGGGGATATGGCCCCGCCAAGCCAGCGTTCCCCAATGAGAGACGAATTTCGTATCTTTCACGGGCGACTCGTAGGTGCCTTCCTGAGCCGGCGCCGTTCCCATCCGGAAAATCTTGGCCACGTTGCTGGTGGCGATGTACAGGTTCTGGCCATCGATCAAAAGCCGCGTGGCGACGGATTCATGGGTTTCAGTCAGGAGGGTAAGGTTTTCACCGAAGGGAGAGGAATCCAACGAAAAAATCTGGCCGTTGGAGTCGGTTGAAAACAGCACCTTCTTCCCGAGCAGCGCCAGCCCGTACACACTCTCGCTGTTGGATCTCCAGAGTGTTTCGGCGGTTGAGTCAGGGGAGATTTCGATTACGGCTCCGCGGTTCTGGGCCTTCAGCAAACCGGTAATTCCCCTCAGCGTTTCTCCCGGGTGAATGAAGCTGGGAACTTGTTCCTGCTTTTCGGGCTTCTTGGGTTGAGGCTTAGGCTCTTTGGGCTTCTGGCCGGAAACCTTGGAATCCTCCGGGGATTCCATCGGCGTTTCGGCCGTGACGGTCATAACCTGGGTTGGAACCGTGATGGCCGGCGTCTGGGGCATCAACATCAGGGGAGTTCCTATGGCGCCGGGAGCCCCTAAGGCGGCGGCGTAAATGTTCCCCTGCGGACCCACGGCCAAGGCATGAATTTCCGGCAAGTCGGCTTGGTAAATGACGAAGGCTTTGCCTTTGGCGTTGATGCGATAGACCAAGCCGTCCGGAACGCTTCCGGCTAGGAGATTGCCCTGGTGATCAAACGCCAGGCACATGATGTGGGTTTGATTGCTGTCGAAGAAAACCTCGCCTTTGCCCGTCTGGTTCACGCGTAGAATTTTTCCTTGATCCCCCGTGCCCACGTAGAGCCGGCCCTGGGAATCGAACGCCAGCGCCCAGATATACTTGCTGCGGGGGTCATAAAATACCGAAGACTTCCCGTCCGGGGTAACGCGATAGACCTTGCCCTCGGGCGAGCTTCCCACATAGAGATCGCCCTTGGGACCTGCGGCGAGCGCAAAGATATCCGGCTCCTGGGCGGTAAAGAAAAGGGAGGACTTACCCTCCGGAGTGACCCGGAAGACTTTTCCTTGATGCCCGGTGCCGAGGTAGAGATTGCGGCGGGCGTCCGCGACCAGCGAATAAGCCAAAGCCTCTTCGGGATTGAAAATCTCTTTGACCTCGGGGGCCAATCCCAACGCGCCGTCCTTGCTGATGGAAACTCCCTGGAGCCGGCCTTCGAGGAATTCCTTGAAGTCAGCGACCTGCCAAACGGTGGTCTCCACACTTCCGGCCGGAAGCACAAAGCCGATCAGGAGAATAAGCAGCAGTAATTTTGAGCCAAGTTTCATGACCACACTCGTGGAATGGAATCGATGCGGGCCGGTTTTCGCCGGCGCTCACCGCACGGCTAACTACCGGAGTCTTCCACCGTCAGGTACAGGATCTTTCTGCCTTCGATCGTGTACAGCGCGGGCTTCGTCTCAAAGTCGCCAATCACCGAGGCGGTGCCGAAGATCACGCTGCTGGAGACGGAGGGGTCCGCTAAGAAAGTCTGCACCAACGAAGGCGGCGGCGAGGGATACTCATCCCCTTGCAGAGTCAGGGAACGCTGCGGGGCCATCAGCAGAGCATAGAGCCGGTTGTCGCGGCGCATGCGGTTGAGCGCCCGCACCAACTGCTGGAGATTCCGCGGCGCTTGGCTGAGGGGAACCAAACGGTTCTGCAGCGCGTTCAGCGCCGAGCCGCTCCCCACCACCAGCGATAGCCTTTTGTCATTGACGCTCTCCGGGATGTCCACCGGAATTTTCTGGATGAGCGTTTCCCCCGATGGAGTGCGCAACAGCGCCGTGACCACAATGCGATCGCCCGGCCTGACCTGCGACTTGGTGCTCCAAACCTGCTCGAGCGTGGCCGCCCGCTTTTCATCCGTGGAGACGATCGTGAGATCAATGCCTTTGATGCCCAGGCCGGGAAAGCCTGCGCTCATCAAGTAGTTCAGGGGAGTTGAGATTATGGCTCCCGCCACGCCTGCCGTGTTGATCTCCCCGGAGACGATGTCCTCGATCCTGACCGACTCCCCGTCGGAGAGATGGATCTGGCCGCTCAGTTCCAGGGTGGAAGGGCCCAAACTTCTTTCCGTTCCGCTCAGCGTGGTCATGACTCCGAGGTTCAAGAGCACCGGTGAAAGAAAAGCCTGCTGGATCATATCAAACTGGTAGTCCGTCTTCCTGTTCAGCGTTGAATCCAGGTGGATGGTGACCGGAATCATGGGGGCCTTTTCTCCCAGGACCCCAAAGACCGCTCCAAAACGGTCCTGGCGGATGGTTCCCACCAGCGGCCCCGGAGCATCAACCTTGAAAGAGCTGGCGATGCTAGGCACGGTGGCTAGCACGTGCGACTCGGCAAAGGGAATACTGGCCGGCCCCACCATCAGAAAACGGTGCCCGCAGGCGTAAAGATCATTGCCCTTCCGGTAAGTCACCGTGCAATCGGCGTTCAAGTTGAAGTCCCCGCGCACCAGAACCATGCTGACCATCGAGCCGGGCTGGGGCCCCTCGGGGCTGGCGGGCATGTTCTCCGCGCCCGAAAGCGCCGCGCCTTGCATCGGCTGAAAACCCAACTGGCGGAACAGCGGACTGTAGGTTTCCATCGCCTGGGTGGAAAACCCCCCGAAACGCAGCGGCAGCAGGAGATCGGAAAGCGTTCCTTTGCCGCCCTCGGAAGGAAAGGCTCCCATCAGGCTTTGAATGCCGAATTCCCCAGCGGGCTCTTCGGGGATCAGCCGCGCCGAGCCGCTCGGGTCGGCTGACGTACCGAGAATCTTGAATGCGGAACTTGCCGCCATGGGACGTGCCCGCCCGGCGCGCACCGGCGGGCCGCCCTCAGGAACAACATCCAGCATGTCTTGAATCGGCGTGATACCCGCGATGGGCTCTTTGGCGAAGGGGAAAGCCAGGGCTACGGCGCCCAAGAGCTTTCCATCCACGTAAACAGGGCTCCCGCTCATCCCCTCGACGACGCCCGTTTGGGCCAGCGGGCCCCCGGACAACCGCGCCAGGATCACATCGTGCTTCGGAGCCAGAAAGTTCTTAAGAACGCCCAGGATTTCTACCTGAAACTCCTGGACCTTGTTCCCCTCAAAGACCGTACGGCCAACACCTTTAAGGCCCGGTCGGATTTCACTCAGAGGGAAGAACTGGGTCTGGCTTTGGGCTTGGAGAGCCGCAACCGCCATGAACACAAACGCCATAGCGGCGATGCCCTTACGGAATCGCATAATGGAGAACTACCTTTTTACACCAATTGTTCAGTGTACGGGACAAGGTTTTGCGGCGTCAAGCAAAGTCGCGGCTTGGT
>DATKQU010000192.1:0-5786 GCA_035532595.1 Terriglobia bacterium
TTCCCGCGCGCTGGGAGGCTATAATAGAGTCTGGGACCCACATACATTTCAGGGCCTCGGTTTGCAGGAGCCTATGGATTTCAAGCTGGTTGCCAATTATTCGCCCAAGGGAGACCAAGCCACCGCCATCCAGCAACTGCTGCGCGGCGTGGCTGACGACAGGCCGCACCAGGTCCTGCTGGGGGTTACGGGCTCCGGAAAGACCTTTACCGTGGCCAAGGTGGTGGAAACGGTCAACCGGCCCGCCCTGGTCCTGGCTCACAACAAGACTTTGGCCGCCCAACTCTACCATGAGTTCCGGGGATTTTTCCCGCATAATGCGGTCGAATATTTCGTCAGTTACTACGATTACTACCAGCCCGAAGCCTACCTTCCTTCCAGCGACGTCTATATCGAAAAAGAAGCCACGGTGAACGATGAGCTGGACAAACTGCGCATGTCGGCCACCCGGTCGCTGTTCGAGCGCCGCGACTGCTTGATCGTGGCGAGCGTGAGCTGCATTTATGGCCTCGGGTCCCCGGAAGCCTACTATGGAATGCTGCTGTTGCTTGAAAAAGGCCAGCGAATTTCGCGCCAGGATATCCTGCGGCGGCTTGTCGGAATTCAGTATGAGCGTAACGATATCGACTTCCGGCGGGGGACTTTTCGCGTGCGCGGCGACGTGATCGAGGTTTATCCCACCTACGATGACAACGCCTACCGGATTGAGCTTTGGGGGGAGGAGATCGAATCCCTGGCGCAAATTGATCCGCTCTTCGGGCAGGTCAAGCAGACTTATACGCGCCTGCCCATTTACCCTCGCACGCATTACGTAATGCCGCCCGAGCAGAGGGAACTAGCGATTGAGAGAGCCCTCAGCGAACTCGAGTGGTGGCGCGGGGAGCTGGAAAAGCAAGGGAAGCTGGTGGAGGCGCAGCGCATCCATCAGCGGACGATGTTTGACGTGGAGATGATGAAAGAAATGGGGTACTGCCACGGCATCGAGAACTATTCCCGTCACCTTTCCGGACGCTTGCCCGGCGAACCTCCGCCCACCCTGCTCGATTACCTGCCTCAGGACGCGCTGATCTTCATCGATGAGAGCCATCAGACCGTGCCGCAGCTTCACGGAATGTTCCGGGGCGACCGCTCGCGAAAACAAACACTGGTCGACTACGGGTTCCGGCTTCCCTCCGCGCTCGACAACCGCCCCCTGACCTTTGAGGAGTTCGAACACCGCGTCGGGCAGGTTATTTACGTGTCCGCAACTCCCGGCCCCTATGAGCTGACGAAAACGGGAGGAGAAGTCGTCGAGCAGATTATTCGCCCCACCGGCCTGCTGGATCCCGAAATCGAAGTCCGGACCACCCGCAATCAAGTGGACGATCTCCTGGCGGAAATCCGCGCCCGGGCGGAAGCGAACGAGCGGGTCCTGGTGACGACGCTCACCAAGCGCATGTCGGAGGACCTGGCAGAGTACTACGCCGAAGTTGGTGTCCGTTGCCGTTATCTGCACTCGGAGATCGAGACGTTGGAGCGGGTAAAGATTCTCCGCGACCTGCGGCGGGGCGAGTTTGACGTGCTGATCGGCATCAATCTGCTCCGGGAAGGACTTGATCTGCCGGAGGTTTCATTGGTTGCGATCCTGGATGCGGATAAGGAGGGCTACCTGCGCTCGTCGGGCGCATTGATCCAGACGATGGGGCGCGCGGCCAGGAACCTGCACGGCAAGGCCATCCTCTATGCCGACCGGATGACCGATTCCATGCGCCAGGCGATGGCGGAAACCGGCCGCCGGCGCGCCAAGCAGTTCGAGTACAACGAAGAAAACGGCATCACGCCCGAGAGCATCATCAAGCCTGTGGACATGGCGCTGGTCGCCATCGTGGAAGCGGACTATGTCACGGTATCGACCGAAGCTGAGGCGGAAGAGGTGACCTCCCAGGATCAACTGGACGCGTTGATCGCCCGCCTGGAAAAGCAGATGCGGGATGCGGCCAAGGAATTTGAGTTTGAGAAAGCGGCTCAACTGCGGGACCGCGTGAAAGCCCTGCAAGAAAAGGGAGCGGGTTATGTTCCGGTCGTGAGCGCGGCGAAAGGAGAAGAGGAGCAGCGTCAGGGCTGAGAGGCGCTTTGTTCCCGATCGGCCGAACGAACGTGGCGATCCTGCGCCGGCGACCGCCTCGCCGGCAGCCGCACTTTTACGAATGGCCACGCCCACACGCGAATCGCCGCAACAACGAAGGCGCCGGCAATGACAGCATAAAAGAGGAAGATGAGAATTGTAAAAATGCCCGCAAAATCATCCATGCAATTCAATTTTCCGTTTCAGTTTTATTCTTCATTCATTAGATGCAAATTTGCCGCGTGCGTCACACGAGAATACTTGGAAATGCCTGATGGGACCATTGGGCTCTGATCTGCGACGGTTACTCCATCCACTTCAAACAGGTGCGAGATCTTTCAGCGTCTTCCCCATTGGGGTATGGCAGGTGCCAGATGCCTTCAGCCGTTACACCGGCACATAAGGACCGCGATTTCGGTTTGATCTTCTATTTGATCTCATCGGCAATTCGCTGAAAGGCCATGAGTGTTGTAAATTCAATCCTTCAATACCCGTCAGGCTGCTAAGGCCCCGCGCAGGGCAGGAGGGCCTCTGATGAACGGGCAGAGGGAAACAGAAATGCCAAAGCAATTAAGCGTGGCCATTGCAGGGCCGGGGCGCTTGGGCCAAGCCATGGGAAAAGTGCTGCGGGAAGCCGGGGTCGTAATTCGCTTTGTTGCCGCGCGCCGGGTGGAGAAAGCGAGACGGGCCGTCCGGTTCATCGGAGGCGGCACGGCCACGAGTCTGGATTCTCCACGCCTGTCAGATGCCGACGTGATCTTAATCACAACCTCGGACGCCGCGGTGGAGTCGGTGGCTCGCCGGATTGCCGCTTGCCGCGACGATTGGTCAACCCGGGTGGTTCTTCATACCTGCGGATCTCTACCGGCGTCCGTCCTCGATCCGTTCAAAAGGCGCGGCGCCTGGATTGGTTCGCTTCATCCCTATCAAACCATCCCCACCGCGAGGGCGGGTGTTCGAAACCTTGTGGGATGTTATTGGGCCGTGGAAGGCGATCCCCGTGCCAAGGCGCTGGCCAAACGCTGGGTGAAGAGCCTGCGGGGGACGGCGTTCGAGATTGCTGGGGAAGCCAAACCGCTTTACCACCTCAGTGCTTTCCTGGTTTGCCCCACGGTTGTAACTCTGCTGGAGCACTCGGCGCGGCTCTTGCGGCAAGCCGGCGTGCCGGGCAAAATTGCGAGGCCCATGCTCGCGCAATTTGTTACCGAGACGGCAAGAAACTTTGCTGAATTGGGGGCGCGGAAAGCTTTAACCGGACCGGCGGTGCGAGGCGATTGGGAAACTCTCGAAAAGCATGTTGCGCAGCTTCGCCGCTTCGCGCCGGAAGTCGTTCCGGTGTACCGGGAACTGGTGAGTCTGATGCTGCGGGTTGCGGGAGTAACTCCGGAAAAGGCGGTGACCCGCTGGTAGGGAACTAAGCATTCCTATTCGGGGATGTGCTGATTACGATCCAATACTGCAATAGTTCGTGTGAACCACCTGAGCGTTTGATAGGAATCTGTGCTTCGGGGTGGTGGTTCGCGGACGGAATAAGCAAAATATATGTTCTCCTGCGGCCAGAGTGGAGCATGAACGCCAGCGCCTAAAAGAAACGACCATCCGGGATGCGGCCAGTAAGCAACGACCAGAATAAGCGCTCCGAATTGGAGTCCGATTTTGTAGCTTCCGCGATGAGATGGAAGGTCATGTTCAGGGCTAAACGTCGGCCAACAATTTTCTTGCACCCAAGACAGGAATCTCGATCCGTTACAGTGGTTCGCAAAGCAAGATACTCCACTCGGAATTTGTGCGCTTCCTTCATAAAAGCTTTTCAAGTGACAG
Source organism: Terriglobia bacterium (assembly GCA_035532595.1). GTDB lineage: Bacteria > Acidobacteriota > Terriglobia > UBA7540 > UBA7540 > JAMCXS01. Next base: position 3,926 of record DATKQU010000192.1, read on the forward strand.
GCTTCAACGCGAGGCTCAAAATTTGACGACTTGCTGAGCATATAAGCCGTTTTTACAGCCCACTTCGCCACCATAGACCTTTCATCTTTATTCAGCGAGAAGACCAGACGGTCCATGCTGATTAGGGTTTCGAGGACTGGTTTCACCTTATTTTCAAGATCGGACATCCAACCTTTATTGCAAGACCCGCAAACTCGTCCCTCCACCATAGAGTCAACATCGTGCTCTCTTTGCAAAACAATTTCCTCATTGAAGGTTTGGGCCACAAACGCCGTCACAGTTTCTTTCGACGCGTTTAGCTTCTGGGCCAGCCAGTCTGCGACAACGTGTTCGCGAGATCGACTTTGGGCCAGCGGAGAACCGCACCACAAACATAGCCGTTTGGATGTCGATTCGTTGTTTGGCATTGGTTCCGACCTCAGAGACATTCAAAACCGCTCTCAGCCTGACAAAAAGGGCGGGGAATTGATCCCCGCCCTCGGTTTTACTGCCTACTTCATTCTGCTTACTGCCTACTTGCTGGATGGCGGGGTAAACCCGCCGCCATCTTAGTACATTCCGCCGCCCATGCCGCCGCCCGGAGGCATAGCAGGAGACTTGTCATCCTTGTCCGGAATCTCGCTGACCAAGGCCTCGGTGGTCAGGAGCAAGGAGGCGATGGAAGCTGCATTCTGGAGAGCGGAACGAGTGACTTTGGTGGGGTCGATCACGCCGGCCTCAACCAGATCCCCGTAGGTTTCGGTCTGGGCGTTGAAGCCGAAGTGGGTGTTGGAGTTGGCCCTTATCTTCTCGACCACCACGGCGCCTTCCCAGCCGGCGTTTGAGGCAATCAAGCGGACGGGCTCTTCGACCGCTCGCTTTACGATGTTGATGCCGATTTGCTCGTCTGCGTCTGCCTTGAGCTTTTCCAGCGCAGGAAGCGAGCGGAGCAGCGCCACGCCGCCGCCTGGTACAATGCCTTCCTCGACAGCGGCTTTGGTGGCATGCATGGCATCCTCAACGCGAGCTTTCTTTTCCTTCATCTCGGTTTCAGTTGCCGCGCCCACCTTGATTTGGGCGACACCACCGACCAGCTTGGCCAGACGTTCCTGAAGTTTCTCGCGGTCGTAGTCCGAGCTGGTTTCCTCGACCTGCGCGCGAATCTGCTTCACCCGGCCTTCGATGGCCTCCGTCTTGCCGCCGCCTTCCACGATGGTGGTGTTGTCCTTATCCACGGTGACCTTGCGAGCTTTGCCCAGGTCCTCGAGCTTGATGTTTTCCAGCTTGATGCCGAGGTCTTCGGTAATGGCCTTGCCGCCGGTCAGGATGGCAATATCCTCGAGCATGGCCTTGCGGCGGTCGCCAAAGCCGGGAGCCTTGACCGCGGTGCACTGCAGGGTGCCGCGCAGCTTGTTGACTACCAGGGTGGCCAGAGCTTCGCCTTCGACTTCTTCCGCAATGATCACCAGGGGCTTGCCGGATTTGGCAATCTGTTCGAGCAGCGGAAGCAGGTCCTTCATGGCGCTGATCTTCTTTTCGTGAATGAGAATCAGAGCATTTTCAAGGACGGATTCCATGCGCTCGGGATCCGTCACAAAGTAGGGAGAAAGATATCCGCGGTCGAACTGCATGCCTTCGACCACTTCGAGTTCCGTGTCCATGGTCTTGGATTCTTCCACCGTGATCACACCGTCCTTGCCGACTTTCTTCATGGCCTCGGCGATGATCGTGCCGATGGTGTAATCGTTATTGGCCGATACCGCGCCGACCTGGGCGATCATGGAGCCCTCCACGGGTTTGGAGAGCTTCTCGAGTTCGCCTTTCACATGTTTTCTGGAACCATCTTTCTGGGTTTCGTCGTAGCCACAGATGGCTCGGACTG
>DATKQU010000193.1:0-11085 GCA_035532595.1 Terriglobia bacterium
AGCGAGCAGCCTCGCTCCCTGGAAGAAGGTTTCAGATTCGTTGAGAAGGGAATTGCACAGAAATAAATCTGCGATTTTCTTTGGAGTCTTATGTCCCGCATCAATATGATTCATGCCCGAGAGGTTCTAGACTCGAGAGGCAATCCTACGCTTGAAGTTGACATCGTTCTGGAGAACGGGGTTCGAGGCAGCGCCATTGTTCCCTCGGGAGCCTCGACCGGAAAACACGAGGCGCTGGAGCTTCGTGACGAAGCCTCGGGACGCTACCTGGGTCAGGGTGTCAGCAAGGCCATTCGCAATGTGGAATGGGAGATTGCTCCTGTCGTGACCGGAATGGAAAGCTCCGACCAACGCCGGGTGGACGAAACCCTGATCCGCCTTGACGGGACCGATAACAAACGGCGGCTGGGAGCTAACGCGATTCTCGGAGTTTCTCTAGCCGTGGCCAGGGCGGCGGCAGCCTCAGCCGGGCTGCCCCTCTATCGTTATCTTGGGGGCGCGGCCGCGCAGGAACTGCCGGTTCCCATGGTGAACATCTTGAGCGGCGGTATTCACGGCGGCGGAAATCTTGACTTCCAGGATTTCATGCTGATCCCCCTGCGCGCGTCGCGATATTCGGAAGCACTGGAAGACGTTGCCGAGGTCCATCGCGCCATGAAAGAAGTTCTGAAGTCGAATGGGGTGTATCGGGCCGGCGTCGCCGACGAAGGGGGATACGCTCCGTCCCTTCAAACCAACGAGGCGGGGTTTGAAGTGATGGTGGAAGCCATCGAAAAGGCGGGCCTGCGGCCGGGGAAGGATGCGGCGATTGCCGTGGATGTGGCGGCCAGCCACTTCTACCGGCGCGACCGCTATTGCCTTGCGGTTGAGGACCAGGAGGTCAGCGCCGACGGCATGGTGGAAACCTTGGCGGGCTGTGTGAGCCGGTACCCGGTGCTGGCGATTGAGGATGGGCTGAGCGAGGAGGATTGGGCGGGTTGGAAAACCCTGACCGAACGTCTTGGCGACCGTTGTCTGCTGATTGGTGACGACTTGTTTGTTACGCACCAAGACCGGCTTGAGAAGGGAATTGAGGCGGGGATTGCCAATGCAGTCCTTGTAAAGGTGAATCAGGTTGGAACGCTGACGGAGACGTTGGAGGTGGTCCGCTGCGCGCGCCGCAATGGTTATCAGCCGGTGATCAGCGCGCGGTCCGGCGAAACGGAAGACGATTTTATTGCCGACCTGGCAGTCGCCACCGGAGCTTCCCTGATCAAGATTGGAGCGATCACCCGCTCGGAGCGCCTTGCAAAATACAACCGGTTGAAACGCATTGAAGAGCAACTCGGTTCGCATGCCACCTACCGTGGCGCAGAAGTCTTTGCCGATTTCCTTGAGTCGAAATTGAATTGATGTCACGATTAAAGAAAGCATGGTGTGCAATTTGTTCTGGGTTGTTTGGGGAACACTGCAGCCTGCTGCATAGTAGCCGAGGAAGACACCACATTGCTCTAATGAGGAGGGTGGGCAGCCTGTTGCAGCGCGAAATTGCCTGCGTGAGCTTCAAATGTTCATTCCAGAATTTACGGCGAGAAGGAAGAGAACTCTAGGACTTTTTGTGGTGGCCTTACTGGCCTTATCCCCCGTGCTTTTGTATGCGGTGGAGAGGCTCAGCTTTAGGCCGGGCTTCAACCTTTTTTCACCGCAACAGGATGTGGACCTTGGCCAGAAATCCGCCGGCGAGGTGAACAAACAGCTTCCACTGATTCGCGATGCACAGGTGGTGAGCTACATCAACGGACTGGGCAAGCGGCTGGCCGCCCTAGCCCCCGCTCGGCCCCAGAATTTTAGCTACAACTGGACGTTCAATGTGGTGAATAGCTCGGAAATCAACGCCTTTGCGCTCCCGGGGGGCTTCATCTACATTAACCGCGGAGCGATCGAATCCGCCCAGAATGAAGCGCAAATTGCCGGGGTGCTGGCTCACGAAGAAGGGCACGTGGTGATGCGCCATGGGACACACCAGGCCTCCGAGATGATGCTGGCACAGGCGCCGCTTTCCATTCTGGGAGGGCTGCTCGGACAGAGTTCGAGTCTGGGGAGCCAATTGGCCGGATTGGGAATCAGCTTCGGCGTCAACTCGATTTTCCTTCGGAACTCGCGCTCTGCGGAATCGCAGGCCGACCAAGTGGGAACCTACATCCTCTATCATGCCGGATATGACCCGTACGCAATGGCGCAGTTTTTCCAAATCATCGAGAAGAAATATCCGCAACAAACCATCCAGTTCTTATCCGATCACCCCAATCCCGGGAATCGGATTAAAAGTGTTGATGAGGAAATTCCTCTTCTCGGCCCAAAGCGCGATGGGAAGGAGGATAGTCCGGAGTTTGAGGCGATCAAGAGCCGCCTCCAAAGCATGCCTTCCCCTCCGCCTCCTCCGAAATCTGCCCATTGATCCGGAATTGGGGCAGGCCGTGGCGGGGAGTGGTAAGCCAATCTCGAAGGCCGTTCGCTGATCTGCAGGTTCCGCCCGGGAGGCAATCTTCCTGACTCCTTGCCTCAGAGAAGATGCCACCTGGGGCAAGCGGGCTTGATGGCAGGGTTAGGAGGTTCATCATGGTTTATCGGGTCCACTCAATGAAAAGCCTTTCCGAAGTTGCCCGCGATCTCGAAGCGGCTACGCAAAGGCATAAGTTTGGGGTGATGGGCGTCTATGACCTCAAAGCAAAGCTGCAGGAAAAGGGCGTTGAATTCAAGCGCGACTGTCTCATCTTTGAAGTTTGCAACCCTGGACAAGCAAAGAAAGTTCTGGAAAAGAACGTGGAAATCTCTACGGCGCTCCCATGCCGCATTTCAGTGTTTCGGGAAGGTGAAGAGGTTGTCTTAGCAACCCTCAGGCCCACGGCGATGCTTGGTTTGTTCGGAGCGGCGGAGTTGGAACCTGTGGCCAAGGAGGTCGAAGAGGCGATATTTGCCATTATGCAGGAAGCTGCCGCGTGAGCTGCAAGGCAGGCCCTCGATGCCATGGTGGGAACGCGCAATCCTGCTGTTGCGCCGATGGTTTCCGGGCTTGTCCTGTGTTAAAATTTTTGGGAAGAAAATAGCCAGCTTTCAGGCGGCTGTTCGGGCGTGAGGATTGGACCTTACGCACGATGCCGCCGTGCGGAGAGAAGAGAGACGATATGTCGGGCCATTCAAAATGGGCAACCATTAAACACAAGAAAGGTGTGGCGGATGCCCGAAGAGGCAAGATTTTTACCAAGCTCATCAAGGAAATCGCCGTCGCGGCGCGCATGAGTGGAGGCGACCCCTCTTCGAACGCTCGTCTGAGGACTGCGATTGCGGACGCCAAGGCTGAAAATATGCCTGCGGATAACATCAAGCGGGCGATCCAGCGAGGCACGGGAGAACTTCCGGGAGTCCAATACGAGGAAGTGGTTTATGAGGGTTACGGGCCGAGCGGTGTTGCCCTGATGCTGGAAATCACCACGGACAATCGCAATCGAACGCTTGCCGACATCCGCCACATCCTTTCCAAGCATGGCGGGAACCTCGGGGAAACAGGCTGCGTGACCTGGATGTTCAACAAGCGCGGCTACATCGTCGTGGAAAAGTCCAAGATCAGCGAGGAAGCCCTGCTGGAACTGGTTACGGAAGCAGGCGCCGAAGACATGAAGGATGACGGCGAAAATTGGGAAGTTGTTTCTGCGCCGGAAAATTTCCAGCAGGTGGTTGATGCCCTCAATAAAGCCGGAGTAGTTCCCTCGGTGGCTGAGATTTCGATGGTGCCTCAGACCTATGTGAAACTGTCGGGGAAATCGGCAGGGCAGATGTTGCGCCTGATGGAGGAAATGGACGAGCATGACGACGTCCAGCATGTGTACGCCAACTTCGACATTGAAGCTGGCGAGCTCCAGTCCTTAACCCAGGAAGGGTGAGGCGCCAGTTCCCGATTGCTTCGAGCCAGGTCAGCGCGTCTCTTTGAGAAGTTTTTGGGTTCCAAGCCTGAAATCGAATGTGATCGCGGGACGCATCCGGTCACATGAAACCTGCATCAATAACAGGAGTTATGGCGCACGAGCGAACACGAGTAAGCCTCGATAGCGCTGCGGCACGCCTGATTGTCTGCTTAATCACTTCCCTTTTTGTTTTTGGAATTTCAACCATTCCCCGGCTCCAGGCTCAGGAGGCGCGACGTCCGGACAAGTTGACCTACATTAAAGTCATGAAGGGGAGTGTGCCGGAGTATCAAGCGATTACTGTGGACGCTAATGGCGCGGGCGCCTATGAAGGGCGCAAGCTCGACGAGTCTCCCCGGCCCCGAGGGCTGAAGCTTTCCGCGGCGACAACCCAACGGTTATTTGAGCTTGCACGCGAGCTGGGCGATTTCCGTTCCATCCAGCTCGAAAGCCACCGGAAAGTGGCGAACTTGGGATTGAAGACTTTTATCTATGAGCACAACGGACATGAAAACAAGGTGGGATTCAATTACACTTTGAACCGGCGCGCTCAGGACTTGATGGACCTCTTTGATGGCATTGGCAGCGTTGAGCAGCACATCGGAATCTTGGAATTCTCCAGCAAGTACGACCATCTTGGCTTGCCGGGAGAGCTTCGCCAGATCGAGATCGACTTGAACAACAAGGCCTTGGTGGACCCGGAAATGATGGTGCCGATTCTGCAAAAGATCGCCGAAGACTCGCAATTTCTTCACATTGCCCAGATACGCGCGGTTGACATCCTGCACCGTATCCAGAACTCGAACTAATCCCCAGAGGACCGGACGACGGCCCTCCCCCGGAGGGCGCTCCAGTAACCGCCGGGGTTTCTTTTCCCGTATCGAATTGAGTGAAGACGTAGTAAGATGAAAGTGGGCTAACAGGCAAAAAGGAGGTACTCGATGGTGGGCCAAACGACTTCAAGACCATGTCGGTGGGGCTTATCGGTGATTTTCGCCTCTATGGCTTGGGCCTTGCTGATTTCTCCCTTAGCCGCTCAATCCAGCTCAAGCGCCCGCATCGTGCGCTTGAGCTTTGTCGATGGGACGGTGAACCTTCAACGGCCCGGTGTTAACGAGTGGGCAAAAGCTTTTATCAACACTCCTATCCAACAAGGATTCGAACTCGCCACAGGCGCGAACAGCTTTGCCGAAGCCGAGTTTGAAAACGGCTCGACGGCTCGGCTGGGCCAGACGGCGTCCCTGCAATTTACCGAGCTGTCCCTGGGGCCTGACGGCAACAAGATTAATCGCCTCACCCTAAGCCAGGGCTATGCCACCTTTACCGTTTCCCCTGAGCGAGGAGACGTCTACCAAGTGGACACTCCCCAGGGAAGCTTCACATCGGACGGCAAAGCGATCTTCCGGGTTGATCTAGACCAGAGTAACGTGCGCCTGGAAGTATTCAAGGGGCATGTTCGGGCCCAGAGCCAGTATGGGGAGGGCCGTATTGGTGGAAACCATGTGCTGGAAGTTCGCCCCGGTGACGCAGAGGCGTACCGAGTCACCAGCGGCATCACGCTTGATGCCTGGGATCGTTGGGTGGAGCAGCGCAATGGCGCGCTAGAAGCTTCCAGGGGGGCTGCGGGATACCGGACGGCCAGAGCGTACGGATCACCTTACAACTCCTTGTACGGATGGAATGATCTGTATTATTACGGCAACTGGACGAACCTTCCGGGCTATGGGTACGGCTGGGTTCCCTATGCGGCGGGCGGATGGAGCCCCTATACGCTTGGATCCTGGGCCTATTATCCTGGGTTCGGGTACACCTGGATTTCGAGCCTTCCCTGGGGGTGGTTGCCTTTCCATTACGGCAACTGGGTTTTTGCTTCCGGGTACGGCTGGAGCTGGCTGCCGGGTAACTTCGGCGCCTGGTCGCCGGCCGTGGTTAGTTGGTACCAGGGACCCGGCTGGATTGGATGGTCTCCTTTGGCAGGCCGGTATCGAACCGCAACGTATGGAGGATGCCAGCCAGGACAGAACTGTGCGACAGCCGTGAGCCTCCGCACGTTCCAGAGCGGCGGATTCGTTTCTCCGAACACTCTTTTGAAAGTTGATCCCGCCCAGGGTCGCATCGTAACATCTCCAACCGTCGCGCCCACCCGCTTTGTCCAAGTGCCAGGACCTATCGTCTCAAGTCCCAACATGCCGCATAGTTCCCAGAATTTGCAGATCACCGCCGGGAGCGTGGCTTCGCCTTCAGGAGCCCAAAATGGACGCCAGACCTTTGTGACGAGGACGTCTGCGGCCAGCGCAGCCCCCCATACGGTGGTTGCCACTCCGCCACACGGGTTTGGGGTGAAGAATCCGCCGGGAATCGTTTTCAATTCTCAGACTAATCGGTATGAAAGATCTTACGGTTTGGCTGGCCAGATGTCTGGGACTGGAGGGAACGGCAATCGTTCCAACCCGGGTTATCGAAACAGCGCATCGGGTTCCCAATCGCAAATGAATCGTGGCGCGGGAGCCTCGGCCCCGCGCACGCAGCCCTCGGGAGGATTCGGCCCTTCGATGCAAATGCCCGGAGGCATGGGGGGTGGCATGGGTGGCGGGATGCAAGCGCCCCACAGCGGAGGTGGAGGCTCGCAGGGGCCGCACCATTAGAAATTTGCGGTTGGGTCTTGGGTTTGTCTTGAAAATCGCCGGCTCCAAGCGGCCTCGGAACTTGAGCAAGTGCCTCGCTTGAGGAAGGCACAGGTTAGCAGCCGCCTTGCCCTCATGAGACGATAATCCCGGCGTATCCCACCACGGCATCACGCTCCCCGCCCGCATCGGCCGACGTGGCATATTTTATCAATTGGCCTCTTTGTGCTCCCAGATCCTTGGCGGCTGCAAGCATCGCGATCGCCGGCCCATAGCCGCACATGGAGATATCTTCGCGGCGAATGACTTCCCAGAGTCCCGCCGGATCGAGCTGCAGCATCTTCTCGATAGCCTTTTCGTCCTTTTTCCGGGTAATGCCGTCCGGTTCATAATGGTTCATATCGCTTGAGGCGATGATGAGCACCGGCTCCTTGGAAAGCTTCACCGCCTGCGCCAGCGCCCGCCCCAGCATTTCAAGAGAAGCGTAATCCCCTGTACTGATGGCGATGGGGACAAACGTGAACCGGTCGCACAGGCGCTGCAAAAAAGGAATTTGCACTTCGAGAGAGTGCTCAGCGGAATGGGCCTGGGCATCCTCAACCAGCAGCTTGCATTTCTCCCGCAGCACCTTTGAAAGTTCGGTATCCAGCGGGACCCGCCCCAGAGGCGTGAGCCATTGCCCCCCTGACATCAGTGCCAAGGGCGCGCCGCGGCCCCAGTGGTTGGGACCCAGGATAATATATCGGGAGCGCGCCGGCAGCCGCCGGTAAACTGCTCCTGCAACGTGGCCGGAGTACATATAGCCTGCGTGGGGCACGAGGCAACCGAGGGCCCCGGGGATTTTCTCCTCGGGCGGAGATTCCGGCGCCAGGTGAGCGTCTACTTCGCGCGCCAGAGCGTCAAGCTGACCGGGGTAAAAGCGCCCCGCGACGGCGGGAGCGCGCACGTTCAGAGACTCCATAACAAAATCCTAGGCGCCTGTTTTGGCAGATGTCAAGCGCGGGGAAATTCCTGCGGGCGAGCCTTGCTGCCCTTGCACACAGCGGCTGCGCTCGGTTCCTCATCGAGAAGTCTTAAAAGGCGAGAGATGGAAGAATCTATTGGCTATCGTCTTCGACGACGATTTTCAAGGACCGGAGAAACTGGGCATCCTGCGCGGTAAGATCGAACACGGGATCGCCAGAATCGTCTTCGGGAGAGAGTTTTTGATGATGGATGGTGCTGGGTTCGCCCTGCTTGTTGAAGCCGATCGTAACTTCGAGGACAAGAAAAAGGTCGTACCCGGCTGCCCGAATCCGTCCCATGACCTCAGAGATCGTGTCAGACTCAGCGAGAGACTCGTTAATAGCCTGGCCGAGTTCCTTGATCAGGCGCTTGAAATTATCGTCGAGCTCCAAAAATCATCCCTTCAACTTTCTTTTTCTTCCTAATTTTCATTCTAAGTTCCGCCTCCTCGCACTGTCAAGGTCGATCGGGAAGGCACGATTGACTGTAGTTTCAATGGTGCTTTAGCATTACAATATGTACGATTTGTGATGTGAAGGCAGGCCCAAATATCCATGTCGAGCAAGATAGGCATTCTCCTGGATGGGTGGTTCCGGCGTGCCAAGCAGTTGTTTCATCTGCTGATTGGGGTTGCGTTTCTATTCCTGACGCTGGCGGGAATTTCTGTTTCAATCGAACTCTGGAAGGACTATCAGCAAATTCCGGGTAAGGGTCCCTGGGCCTTCAGCATGGTCGCCTGCTTTACGGTGTTGCTGCTGATCTTTAGCCTTTATTCTTTCTTGCGAGCCCGCAGCGTGCGATGATAGTCCTTCCTGCGGCTGGCGGGACAATAAACTTTTGCGCATGATCTTGCTTTGATCTCTCCGATGAATCTTCCCCACGACAAAAAGGACGAAGGCGCTGCGAAGCTGAGAAGCGCGGGGGGCGAGGCGCGGTACTTTAGCCGACCGGAAGACCTCTCGGGCTGGAGCGCCGAACGTGATCTCGGGCTTCCGGGCGAATTTCCTTTCACCCGCGGCATCTATTCCAGCCAATACCGCAGCCGTCTCTGGACGATGCGCCAGTATGCGGGATTTGGCTCGGCGCGAGAATCGAATGCGCGCTACCGGTACCTGCTGTCCCAGGGAACCACCGGGCTTTCGGTGGCTTTCGACCTGCCCACTCAGATCGGCCTGGATTCCGACCATCCGCTAGCCCAGGGAGAAGTTGGCCGCGTGGGAGTCGCCATCGACTCCATCGAGGATATGGAAGTTTTGCTCGAGGGGATTCCGCTTGACCGGATTTCGACCTCCATGACGATCAACGCCACAGCGGCGATTTTGCTGGCGCTCTACTTTGCGGTCGCCGAAAGGCGTGGAGTCGATACGCGCAAGCTTTCCGGCACGGTCCAGAACGATATCCTAAAGGAGTATATCGCGCGAGGAACTTATATCTATCCTCCCGCAGCGGGGATGCGGCTGGTCACAGACGTTTTTGCCTTTTGCCGAGAGCATGCTCCCGAGTGGAACACGATTTCCATCAGCGGCTACCACATACGCGAGGCGGGGGCGACGGCCGCGCAGGAAGTTGCTTTTACGCTGGCCAACGCCATCGCCTATACGCAGGCGGCGGTGGCCTGCGGTCTTGAGGTGGATGAAATCGCCCCGCGATTCTCATTCTTTCTGGCGGCTCACAACGACTTCCTGGAAGAAGTGGCCAAGTTTCGCGCTGCCCGGCGTTTGTGGGCCCGCATCATGCGCGAGCGCTTCCAGGCAAAAGATCCTCGCTCTTGGATGTTTCGTTTTCACACCCAGACGGCGGGCTCCACGCTGACCGCGCAACAGGCGGACGTGAATATCATCCGGGTGACTCTCCAGGCGCTGGCGGCGGTTCTGGGAGGGACGCAGTCGCTCCACACCAATTCCCGCGATGAAGCCCTGGCGCTGCCGACGGAAGACTCCGCTCTCCTGGCCCTGCGGACCCAGCAGATCATTGCCCATGAAAGCGGCGTGCCGAACACCGTGGACCCGCTCGGGGGCTCTTATGCCGTCGAAACGCTCACCAATGAATTGGAGAGGGCGGCGGAAGATTACCTGGGCAAGATCGACACCCTGGGCGGCGTTTTGCCGGCCATCCGCAACGGCTATATCCAGCGGGAAATCCAGCAGTCGGCTTATGAGTATCAGCGCGCCATTGAATCGGAAGAGCAGATCGTGGTGGGAGTCAATCGCTATGCTGAAAAATCCGCTCCCTTGCCTTCCATCCTCCGGATCGACCCGCAGATTGAAAGCGAACAGGTGGAGCGATTGCGCGCGGTTCGGGCGCGGCGTGACGACACCCGGGCGCAGGCCGCCACTAGCCGGGTGGAAGCTGCCGCGAAAACCAGCGAGAACTTGATGCCGTTTATTCTGGAGGCCGTCAAAGCCCAGGCGACCGTGGGGGAGATTTCCGACGCGCTGCGCAGGGTTTTTGGCACATTTCAGGAGACGGTGGTGATCTGATGCCGGCTTTAACCTTTTTGGGCGCGACCGGAACTGTTACGGGGTCAAAGTATCTCCTTGAGGCCTCCGGCGAGCGTCTGATGATCGATTGCGGACTGTTCCAGGGCCCTAAGGAGTTGCGCCTGCGCAACTGGGATCCGCTGCCGATAGACCCCTCCAGCATCCAATGGCTAATCCTCACCCACGCGCATTTGGATCATACCGGGTACATCCCGCGTCTTGTGAAGGACGGCTTCCACGGAGAAATATGGGCATCGCCGGCGACGGTGGATTTGGCACACTTGGTCCTGCCGGACTCCGGCCATCTCCAGGAAGAAGACGCGCAGTACGCAAACAAGAAGGGCTTCAGCAAGCACAAGCCCGCCCTTCCCCTTTACACCCACGAGGAGGCCGTCCAATCCCTGGAGCTGTTTCACACGGCCGATGAATCCAAACCCCTGGAACTTTCGCAGCATTTCAACGTGCGATTCTTAAGGGCAGGGCACATTCTGGGCGCCCGGATGGTGGAGGTCACGATTCAGGAGAATGGGAAAACTGTGAAAGTTCTTTTCTCCGGGGACGTCGGGCGGTTTCCGCAGTTGATCATTCGCGAACCGGCGGTTCCGGACGGAGCCGACTATATGCTCTGCGAATCAACTTATGGGGACCGGCTTCATCCCAAGGATGATTTCCGCGCGCGGCTCGCGGAGATTGTCAAAAGCACGGCGGCTCGCGGCGGCTCGGTTATTATTCCCTCGTTTGCCATTGGACGCACCCAGGAGCTTCTCTATCTTTTCCGCACGCTGATCGAAGAGCAGAAAATGGAATCCATTCCCATTCACGTGGACAGCCCCATGGCCATTGACGCCACGGACCTCTATCGCAAACACCATGAAGATCACAACCTGAAGACCGACGAGTTGGAGGCCAACGGCCTCAAGCTATTTGCCCAGCCAAACGTGCACTTTGACCGGACCGTTGAAGAGTCAAAAGCCCTGAACGACACTCATTTCCCAACCGTCATCATCTCCGCCAGCGGCATGGCGACGGGCGGGC
>DATKQU010000194.1:0-2320 GCA_035532595.1 Terriglobia bacterium
CCGTGAGAAGTGACCCAGCGGGACACATGGACGCCCATCGCCACCAGCTTGTCGTTGCCCACCCAAACCCCGGGAGCCGTGGGGAGGCGTCCGGCAGCAATTCCAAATTCTTCCGTGACGCGGATAAACACTTCCTCCAGCGACCGCATGTACCATCCAAGGTCTCTGCGGTGCCGTTTGAGGTCAAACACCGGGTAGCCCACCAACTGGCCCGGACCGTGATAGGTGACGTCCCCGCCGCGGTCCGTCTCAAAGACCTGCGCGCCCAATTGGGAAAGCCGGTCGCTTGAGAATAGGAGATTTTCGCGTTTGGCGTTCCGCCCCAGCGTATAGACGTGGGGATGTTCCAGGAGAAGCAGCGTGTCTGGAATGGTTCCGGCCTTGCGCGCGGCGGCGCGGGCCTGTTGAAGCCTCAGCCCCTCCGCGTAATCCACCACCCCCAATTGTTCAACCTGGCAGAGCATCTGGAAAGCGCTCAACCTCTGCATTTCTCGCCGGACGCCGCAGCGCTCCGAAGGCAGCGCGTCAAATGTGAATCGCCATCCCGAAGACCGCGTGCGCCGCTTCCGGGATAGCCTCCGTGAGCGTGGGGTGCGGGTGGATTGTGTGCTCCAGGTCTTCGACCGTTCCTTCCAGGCGCATGACGGCAACCGCCTCGGCGATCATTTCCGTTACCCGCGGCCCGATCATGTGAACGCCCAGTATCTCGCCGTAGCGTTCATCGCTGACAATTTTGACAAAGCCCGCCTGCGTTCCCAGGATGGCGGCTTTGCTGTTCCCCGCAAAGGGAAATTTCCCCACCTTCACCTTGTGCCCGGCCTCGCGGGCCTGGCGTTCCGTGAGGCCCACGCTCGAGACTTCCGGCTCGCAGTAAGTGCAGTTCGGCACCTGCCGGTAGTTGATCGGCTCGGCGGGCTTTCCCGCCGCATGCGTTACGGCCACAATTCCTTCCATCGATCCGACGTGCGCGAGCAGCGGGCTTGCCGCCACAACATCGCCGATCGCGTAAACCCCGGGCTCTTCCGTGCGCATGTAAGGATCAACCTTGATGAATCCCTTCTCCAGCTTGATGCGAGTCTTCTCCAGGCCGAGGTTCTGGGTGTTGGGCGCCCTGCCCACCGCCACCAGGCAATTTTCCGCCTCGAGCTTCTGAGCTTTTCCCTGCGCGTCGGTAAACTCCACGGAAACGCCTTTTGCTCCCTTCGCGACTTTCTGGACTTTTGCCTCGGTGAACACTTTGATGCCTTGCTTTTTGAACGCCTTCTCGAGTTCGGCAGAGATTTCCTCGTCCTCGAGCGGCACGACCCGCGGCAGCATTTCGATGATCGTCACCTCGGTCCCGAAGCGATGGAAAATGGAAGCGAATTCCACGCCGACCGCGCCGGAGCCGATGACGACCATCGATTTCGGAACTTCCTTGAGGTCCAGGACTTCCTTGTTGGTCAGGATGGTTTTGGCATCCGGCTCGAGACCCGGAATCATCTTGGCTTCCGAACCCGTCGCCAACACAATATTCTTGGCCTGGATTTCCCGGGATTGGTTCTTCGCGTCCGTCACGCTGATGCGGCCCGGGCCGGCCAGCCGCCCGTAACCCTGCACGATTTCGACTTTGTTTTTCTTGAGCAGGAATTCCACGCCCTTGGCCAGCTTGGTTACCACCTTGGCCTTGCGCGCCTGCACGGCGGCCCAGTCGAGGGTGAATCCCTTGCACTCGATCCCGAATTCTTTGGCGTGCTTGAAGTAGTCGTAGACCTCGGCGTTCAGCAGCAGATCCTTGGTTGGGATGCAACCGACGTGAAGGCAGGTCCCGCCGAACTTGTTGTCTTTTTCGACAAGGACGGTTTTCAATCCCAACTGGCCGGCGCGAATCGCTCCGACGTATCCCCCTGGACCACTCCCAATCACCGCAACATCGTACTTGGGCGTTTCAGCCAAAATGACACCTCCGCACCTTTCTAAAAGCAGTTTGTTTCCGGTTCCGGCCCTGCCATTCGTCATCTTACATGATGCAAAAGCGGCGAACAAGTTTCCGCTGCGCGTCGAAGGCCTCGAAAGCGGTACCTCTCAGGCTTGGAGCCGCACTCCGCGGCGTTGAGGCTCAGGCGCTGTCTGTGATAGGTTGGGAATCTGTCTGGGGCGGATTTTTCGCTGAGTTAACATTCCAATTGACGAGGGAACAAAATGAGCTGGGCTGCCGAACTGGTGCGGGAAATTCGCGGACAGGTTCTTGTGGACGATGCCTCACGGGAGAGTGTCGCGACGGATTTCGGGCGCATGATCGTGCGGAAACCGGCCGCCGTGGTTCGGCCCGCATCGAGCG
>DATKQU010000195.1:0-12690 GCA_035532595.1 Terriglobia bacterium
ATAGAAGAACGGCATGCCGAAATCAAAGTAGTCGGTCGAAGGGCTGGTTCCGCTATCGCCTCCCAGATCGTTGAACGCTGCGTTCGTGCCGCCATTCGCGTTGAACAGCGCATCAGCGTTCGCAATGCTGAAGGAGACCGGGCCCGTCGTACCATTCAGGCCGCTATTCGTCACGGTGTAATTGACGGTGGAGCCTGGACAGTACCAGCCCGTATAATCCGAGCAGTCAGGAATGCCGAGCGTGGAAGCATCCAGGAAGTAGATCGAGTCTGACCCGGTATCGATATAACTCTGGCTATAGGAGATACCATTGTAGGTGGTTTGGAAATTCCCGCTAATATCGGTCGTGTAGACTTGCGCGCTGCCAAGGCCATTGTCCGATTGGGTTCCGATGCCAAAAATCAGCGATCCCGAGGCGGTCTGTGCTCCGTCGGCAGGAATGGACGGCATCGAAATAAGCACGCCATTATTATCCTGCGGAAACGTCCAGACAGGATTCTGAAGCTGATCTGTGAGAGGAACCGTGGTCACCTGACACACCGAGTTAGGGCAAAGATAGTACAGGGACGGGGCTGTGGAGGAGGAAGTACACGCCGAGCCGCAATCCTGTTGAAAATTGCCAATGCCGAGAATGCCATTGGCGCCAAGCTGCGCCACCGTGTTGGCGTCAGGCCCGCCGCCGCTCGTGCATTGAGAAGGCACCGGGTAGGGAGGAGAGGCGCTGATCATCTGGATGGGGACCGACGAGGCCTTTTCACCGGCCATTTGAATGTCGGCGCTCACCACCGGTCCCCAGACGTAAGAACCGTCCGCGAAGTTAATACATTCCTGCAACCCGTTGCTGCTGTTGTCCGTGATCGCCGGCAACGAGAGGGTAACTTCCGAGGAGACCAGCCGCAGCCCTTCTGATCCCGTATCCACCAGGACGTTTGGAATGGTTTGGCAGGTTCCAGTGCCCGGCACGCAAATGGTCACATCCGTAAAGAGCCCGTTCGTAGTATTGTTGGCAGGACCGAGGTTAACTTCAAGAGGCTGGGTGTTATTCACCTGCGTGCCACCAGTGCTGGAACTCGAATTGGAACTGCTTCCTCCGCAGCCCGCCAGCGCCAGCAAAGCGGCTGAGAGCAGGATATGGAGTGGAAACTTGGAGGGCCATTTCTTTGGTGGCTTCACCGCACAACCTCCGCTGAGAGATTGGCGGGCAAAAGGCTCGGCGCATAAGCGCGCCCGCGGAAGGAACGCATGTGCCCGCCGCTTTCCACAACCAAGTGATCCGTCCGCACCACCAGGGGGCCATGCCGTCGCCGCTGGGACCGGGCGGCTTGCTGGAACTCGGCGAAGTAAGAACCCAGCAACTGCTGAAGATCGGGCAGGGTCGGTCCCTGCCACGAGACCCCAAAAACCAAACCCGAAGACGAAACATATTCCCTGACGACACTGCCATCCGCCGAACTGAGCTGCTGGATTGAATAGCCTCGGCCAACAACCTCGCGGAGTTGTGCGTGCATACGCTGCTGGTCCGATCTCACCGAATTTCCGTACTCACCCAGAACCGCCCAGGCCGGAGCACCGCCCAGGACTAAAGCCGCCAAGACCGACAAAATGATTTTCATAATCCTCCATCAGGGCCCCTTATTCAGGGGCCCGGCAGTACCGATCTGCTGTGAATCAAGTTCTGAGATCAGTTTGCACTCGGAGGCTGGTTCCATCCTCCGCGCCCGCGCCGCTCGTGCCGCATTTGATGCATCTCTTGCAGTTGCTTTTGCTGCTCGGAGGACAGAATGGGATTCATCTTCTCAAACGTTTGCTTGCGAATGTCCTGGAATTTCGCCCTTCTTTGTTCACGCGACAGCGAGGAATCTTCCCGCAGGGCCATCATTTGCTTGTGCTGGTCTTCCAGGAGGGGTTTGATTTTGGCCTGCTGGTCATCCGTCAGGTTCAGCTTTTGGCTGAGCCTTGCCAGTTGTTGCTCCGGCCCCCGTTGCCGGTGCATTTGCTGTCCGCCGTCCTGGGGCAGCGGGGCGGCTGAGAGCATCTTAAAGGCGAACAAAATCACGACCGAGACGCCCGCAACAAGCAGGAGGGTTCTGGATCTCTGGGTTCGCCCTCCTTTTCTCCACTTCTCCAGGTCGCCGTTGTCCAAGCCGATTACTCTTTTTGTCTCTTCGCTCATCATTTCTCCTTCTCCCTTCGGAAGGGCAAAACATCGCGCCTTCGTACTTGGTCCATCCAGACACATAGACGGTCCCGCGGAGCCATCCGTTGCAGCCGAATGGTTAAATCCAGGTAAACTCTCGAACGTTCAGGACGAGTGCGGGGTGCTTCTCAGAGGCTTCCAATGGGCTGCGGGGCAGGGGGAACGCGGGCTCTAAAACAGCGGTCCGGCACAGGGAATTGACCGGCGTCGGGGCATGCTTAACGGCTGAATCGCCGCATCGAACCTTCTAAAAACTTCTCCAAAATTTAACGCGCGCGTAACGGAAACTCGACCTCGGCGTGCTCTGCTGGAACGCAGGCATGATAAGGAAGGTTGCGGAGGTCGATTGGGCCGCTGGCGGGCAAGCGTCCGGTCCCGTCACAACCGGGCGGTCTTTGAAGCCCCTGTAATTTTTCAGACGATTCTTGCCGGAAGAAAGGAAGGCCTGTGGGCGGCGCTAGGCCAATTTGCGCAGCACGCGCGGGGTCAACCACCAGAGGAGTTGTCCTCTGGCGATCTGGGGAAAATCCGGGAAGGTAATCAGGCAACATCCGCCTTTCTTGAAGGCCAGGCCGGCATTAAGATTTGCACCGATCAGGCGGCAGGCCAAGGCGCTGAGTCCCGGTTCATGCCCAACCAGCAGAGCGGAGGTGCGGGCCGATTGCTTGCCCAGAAAAGCGAGCAGAGCTTCCGCCGTCCCTCCGGGGCTTAAGGCTTCTGTGAATTCCACCGGCACTTTAGGGGTAAACGATTCCGCAACGATTTGCGCCGTCTCCCTGGCGCGCACCAGCGGGCTTGAAACAATCCAATCCAGCTCGGCACCCGCGCGGATCAAGCCCTTGGTGATTTTTTGCAGGTCCTTGATCCCTTGCGCCGTGAGGGGGCGTTTGGCGTCGTCGGCATAAGGCGGACCGCCGCGGACCGCTTTCCCGTGTCTCATGATATAAAGATCAAAGTCCGCAGGAGTATTGGCCGATTTTGAAGAGGCTTGTCTGGTTTGGGACTTCTCGTGGGTCGTGTCCGGCATGAACAGTCCTTAAGATTCCTCGTTCGGAACTTTTGCCGATTTTTCCCAAAGCGCCGCGAACTCTGCTCGATAAGCTTCAACCAGGGCCGCACTGCGTAGAATCAGCAGGTTATCATAGTTCCTCTCTTCGGAGGCTGAAGTCCAATTGTAGCTGCCGGTAAGGACCAGCTTCCGGTCCAAGAGAGCGAACTTGTGATGCATCTTGCTCCCCGCGCCATCCCGGCCAAATGCCAGCCGGAAGGAGAGTCCCTGCTCCGCCAGCACGCGCTGACAGGCGGGGTTTTCCCGGTACTTATTCCCATCGATGATCAGACGAAGGCGCAGTTTCCTGGCCTGCGCTCCTTCCAGAGCACGGGCAAGCCGCTGGCTGCCGAAACCGTAAAGGGCGGCATCAATCGAGGTGGTTGCCGCTGCGACAAGGTTTTCGATAACCTCAGCAATCGAGCCGGTACGCGTGAAGACCGCTTCCACATCGGAAGTTTCCTCCAGCACGCCGGCCGACCCTAAACGCAGGTCATTGTTTCGCATCGTTTCGGGTGGGAATAGGAACCATGCTCTCTGTCCCCCTGGACAACAAGCGCTTGCCGGTTCCCCAATTTCGACCCACTCTTCGTCCTCCCTTTCGCGCAAGGCATTCGCATACATTCGCCCCGATCGTTTCGATCAAGCAATCCATTGGTTCCACGTATTTTTCTGCGGACAATTCATTAAGAGCAGGTGAATGGGCATTGGAAACCAATGTGAAAATCGATCGCGGAGTTCCGTCGGTGGCCTCAAAATCTCTTTGCCCCTCGAGCCGCATGACAGCGGTTCATTCATAGCCTCGTTTATAACATACTTACGCCATGTTGCTAAAGTATGAACACAAGGTTAACTTTTCGTGATAGCTGACAAAAGGCGTTTTGAGGTGGGAGTCAGTGAAGGGGCATCTCCTGAATGGAAACCGATTCGGCTTGCCTCGCGTTGAGCGAGGCGCTAGAGCTACGGCGGATGGGAGGGAAATATCCGCCGAATCTCAGCAAAGAGATCCTGATAGAGGCGGTCTTTCACCACCAGACCATCCGCCCCGTTGATCAGGCAGGTTTGCTGAACCTCGGGCCCATGGTTGACCGTAACGATAATGACCCGCATTCCAGGAAATGAGCTGCGAACCATCCGGGTTGCCCTTAAGCCGTCGAGCTTAGGCATTTGGATATCCATCAGCACCAGATCGGGGCACAAGGCCTCGGCTTGCACAAGGGCTTCTTCTCCGTCACCTGCGAAGCCCACCACTTCTACCTCTTGCCGGCTCTCCAGAAGCAGCCGAATCGCGTCCCTCGCCAGGGGAGAGTCATCGACGACGAGGGCTCGAACGCGTCTTTGTTGCCCGGGTTGCGAGCTTATGTCAATTTCTTCCAAGATGTTCACATTCCTCCTGCCCGGGCGATTCCACAATCGGATCCAGAAAGCGACAACCCCGTAGATCCGAAGGCTCCCGCAGAGACTTACCGTCCTCGCCCTGCCCGGTCAGGATGGCGCCGCATCGATAGGCGTTCCAAACGGTTCCTGTTCCCAACCGGGCGCGTACCATCGCAGCTTGAACCCTTTATAGAAGCATCGAGCATTGTTCCCGTTGCAGAGCCAACTAATTTGAAATAACCATCTGCGACGCGCTGCTCAAGTTCATTTGGGTCGTCAGCAGCAAGGGCATGACGAAATGGAAGTTGTCCTGCACTTGGATTCGCACGTTGCTGCCGGGCGTATTGTCGGGACTCCACGTGGTGGAAACGGTGATCGCGTTGGGATCGATTCCGTCCGGCGTAATGTTCTTGACGTATTGGGCAATCTCGTTTGCCGTGGCCGGGTCGGAACTTTGCGCTCCGTGCACAATCGCGTAGCGCGTCGCTTCCCGGGCCGCATGGCTCACGAAGTGATAACTGTAAAGCGCCCGCCCGAAGTCCATGACTCCGAACACGAACGCGTAAAAAACCAGCACAACCAGTCCAAATTCGAGTACCGAAGCACCTTGGTCGTCTCTCTGTGAAGCACGAACCTTCTTCATATTGTTCTTCATCATCGGAATCCCCCTCCTCGATTAATTAAAGATTAAGCTAACAGTTTCTTCTTCCAAGATTGCGCCGGAGCCTTTCCGCACGCGCTCCGTGCGTGTCCTCCCCTTCCTTACTGAGCCACTCGCATAACCTCTTGTCCCTTGACCGTAAATACCCGCGGAAGGGACGGATAGGGCAAGAGGGTGTGCATCTGCGTTTGCGTATTGACCTTGACATATTCCAGGATGCGGCTGCTGGCACAGTCAGTCGGCTGGCAGGTCGAAGCCGAGCCGTCTGAGCACGCGCAGTAGTGACTGGCCGTGACGGCCATGCTGCTAATGCCTGACGCGTCTTGCTGGGCCGCGTTTGTCATTCCTGCCGTGTCAGAGGCCGTCACGCGGTTCTGGGCTCCGTACTGCACCCCAGCCCGGGCAGCCTGGTCAACCACGATGCTGGTATTCGCCAAGCGGCCGATTTCAATCGTCCCGACCAGAAGAAACGAGGCCACCGGGAGAACAAAGGCTAATTCCACCAGAGCTTGAGCGGAATCGGACTTTAAACCCTCGAGAACCTTGCGAACTGTTGCACGAAACCGGGATTTAAGCGTTGTGATGTTCTTCATGATTGTTCCCTCCCTCATTTATTCAACTAATACTGCGCTGTGGATTGGCGAAAAACCGTTGGGGTTTGTATCGTAAGTGTCAGGGAAATAGCTCGTGTTGGTGATTTTCACCGTATCGGCCACGATGATCGTGTAGTGTGTGTTCACACTGTTCCCGGAATAGCTGAGAGCGGTCGTGGGAAAGTAAAGCGTCCCCTGGACGATCATGCCGCTGCCGCCGGCGATATTGCTGCCCGAACCGGAAGAAGAGGAAGAAATCGATCGGTCCTGGAAAAACAGAATTCCCGCATAGGTTCCCGTATCCGGAGCGATCAGGGTGCTGCTGGTCCCGCCCGTGATCGAGGCACCCTTAAAAGAACTTTGGGTGCCGGTCAAGTAGAAAGTCACTCCGTTCCCCTGGACATTGGCGCCGCCGCTGATGGTCAGGCCGCCGCCGTTGATGATGTAAGTCCCGGGGCTGAAGGTGACATTGGATGAACCGCCGCTGATGTTGATGCCGCCGCAATAGACCCCGGGATAGAGGGTTGGCGTACCGCTCGTAATGGACACGGTATTGTAGTTGCAGGCGCCAACCGTGGGCGGTTGCAGGTAGGCCAGCGGATCGCTAAAGGGCGCGATCCCACTGACCGGGTTAGGCGAGGGCGCGCAAGAAGAGTTATTCTTGAATTGTCCGACCACTCCAATATACTTTGCCGACAGGCATCCCCCGCCGTTCGTCACCAGGGCTGCCGTGGAATTGGTCGAGTTGTCCAAAATGCCACACTGGGCGGAGAGATCGGCGTTCCCGCTCACCACGAAGGCGCTCGATGCACTGGGGTCGAGGGTGTAAATGCACGCCCCGGAAATCCCGGAGTAACCCACCGCGCGAGTGCTCACCATATGGGAATCAATGCCCAGAACCTTCATAAAAAACGTCGGCTGGTTTTGAGAAATGAGCACTTCCACATACCTCGAGTTCCCCTCGTGCGGCCCGCTGAGCGGCGGATTGTTGACGGTGACCGAGGTCCCTTTGCTGCCATGCGTAAAACCATTGGTGGATGCGTCCGCCCGCGCAGCAGCAGTCACATCCCCGTAGCCCAGCTCGGCGGTACCGGCCAGCGCGGCGCTGTCCGCGGCCGCCTGCATGGTCCGCCGCATGTAGCGTAGATATCCGATGTCGATCCCCATTCCCGCGAAGCCCATCAGGACGATCATCGTGAAGGCAAACAGAATCAGTGCTTGTCCTGCGTCACTCTTGAGTCTTGCCATTTCCCCCCTCCTCAATCGCCATGCTGCTTGTGCAAGCCTTGGCGCTAACTGATGGTGTCAATGTATAACGAGAGCGGGAAGAGGGGAATCGGTTGGATTAGGGAGTTTGGAAAGAAATGCGCTGTAGTCAGCGAGTCATTAATTGCCTAGTCATAATAGGAACGACCATTAGAACTATAGTTGTTGCCTATCTAGTAAACACACGCTAACCTCATGAAAACAAGGGCTAAGGTTCGATGATTCGATTGCGAATGGCATAGCGGACGAGGTCCGCCAGGGAATGCAGATCCAGCTTGCGCATGATGTTGGCGCGGTGGGTTTCGGCGGTCTTGATACTGATGTTCAAAGCCACGGCCGCCTCCTTGCTGCTTTTCCCCTCTGCCAGCAACTGCAGAATTTGCCTCTCTCGCGCGGTCAGCCGATCGCCAATGGAAATCTCCGCGCCGACGGGCGCGCCCCGTTGGCGGTAGCCCTCCAAAACCATCTCCGCCACCTTCGAGGTGAAGAAAGGCCGGCCCTCGCTCAGGGAGATGACAGCGTTTACGAGGTCGCGTTTGGCGTCCGTCTTAAGAATATAACCTCGCGCCCCGGCCGCCAGGAGGTCCTGGACCAGCTCGTTGCTTTCGTGCATGGTGAGAATTAGAACCTGGGTTTCGGGACGCTGTTTCAGAATTTGCCTGGTCACTTCCAGGCCGTTCAGCAGGGGCATGCTGATATCCAGCAAGGCAATGTCCGGTTTCGTCTGTTGCGCCTGCTCGACGGCGTCCAAGCCGTTCTCGCTCTCCGCCACAATGCTCCATCCGGGTTGGGCTTCCAGAATCGCTCGCACCCCCTGGCGGACAACTTCATGATCATCGGCGATCAAGATTCGCAACAGTCTCATCTCTCTTCTCCGCCTGCGGCAAGGCGGCAGTCACGGTTGTGCCGCTGTTGCTGGAGGCAATTTCCAGCAGCCCTCCGAGTTGCCGCAGCCGCTCCTTCATGCCGGCAACCCCCACGCCCAGCGCCGCTCCCTCGCTTTGGACCTGCGCGAGCGTTTGGGAGTCCATTCCATGCCCGTCATCCGATACGGTGAGGGTTAGGCCTTCGCCTGCCCACTGGAGGCGGATCGCCGCCTGGCGCCCGCCCGAGTGGCGGTGAATGTTGGTGAGCGCCTCCTGGACAATCCGGAAAAGTGTGAGTTCCACTTCCTTCGCGATCTGATGGCCGTTCTCCGGCAAGTCGAGCTGCACCTTGATGCCCGACCGGCGGCTGTAGCCTTCTACGTACCAGCGCAGCGCCGAGGCAAGACCTGTCACATCCAGCAAAGGCGGGTGAAGCAGGTAGGAAAACGTCCGGATCTCGCGCACCGTGTCCCCGGTCAATTTTAACGCTTCCTCCAGCGCTTTGCTCGGTTCAGGGGGAAGCTCGACCGACTCCTTCACGATCGACAGGTTGATCACCGCGGCAGCCAGCCCTTGAATGGCGCCGTCATGCAGCTCGCGGGCGATGTTGCGGCGCTCTTCGTCCTGCATTTTGAGAAGGCGCGCCGAAAGCTTTCGCAGATCCAGCTCCACTCGTTTCCGGTCGCTGATATCGTGCGCGATCGCCGAGACGCCCGCGATCCTTCCCGCCGGGTCCTTGACCGGCGAAACGGCAACGGAGACATCGATCAGCCGCCCATCTTTGCGGACGCGAACGGTTTCAAAGGGCGGGACCCGCGCCCCGCGCTTGACCTTCTCAAAAGTCTGGCCGACTTCCTTCTGCCGGTTTGCAGGGACCGTCATCCCAACATGGCGGCCCAGGGCTTCTTCCGCCGTGTATCCATACAACTGTTCGGCGCCCCGATTCCAGCTGGTGAAGATTCCGTCGAGCGAGGTCCCCATGATGGCGTCTTGCGAGGACTCAACAATGGCCGCCAGCATGGCGGTGGTCTCTTGGGCTCTTTTTTCCTCCGTCACATCAAGCGCTACCGCGATGATTCCAGAGATCTTGCCCTCCGCGTCCCGAAGCGGCTCGAGATGCGCGGCGAAGCTGCGGCCCGCCAATTCAATTTCATAGGAGCGGGGCTTGCCGCGCAGGGCCGCGCGATGAGCAGCAAGAGGTTTGGCTTTCACATCGTCGGTCCCCAGAAACTCCGGCACGGTTTTGCCAACCAGATCTTCGGGACGCAGGTTGGCGGCGGCCAAGCCGGCCCCGGAGGCGGAAAGAATGCGGAGGTCCCGGTCGGTGGTCCAGACGGCGGCTGGGATCTGGTCAACAATCAACCGAAGCTGCCGCTCACTTTGGCGCAGCTTTTCTTCAGCCAGCCGGCGCTCGGCAAGTTCAATGCGCAGGCGCTCGTTGGCTTTATTCAGTTGCTCGGAACGCATCGCTACTCTGGCTTCGAGGTTCTCGTTCGCCTCGGCCAGCGCTTCTTCGGTCCGCCGGCGGCTCGCGTCAGACCGGTTGAGCAATTGCGCCGTCACGATCATTTCATAAAGGAGCAAAACGATCGCCATCATCACCATAAGCATGGTGCCCGTTTCCGAGCTCAGAAACCCAAGTTGCTGCGCCTCGTATCTCCACCAGTCGAGGACCACCGGAATGACAATGGCCACAGGCAGGAGGCGGCGCGCCATGACACCTCCGGAGAGGTCGGTAAAGGCCTCGGCAACGACCCCACGGTCGGGATGGAGGAAAAGCACACCCAGCGATAGCGCGGCAAGGAGCAAGGCTTCAATCGGAAGCCCACTATTATGGCGACTGGGACCGAACGCGAAGGCAAGCATTCCAAATATGCCGAAGACGAAACCCCCGGCGGCAAGAAGCTGGGCGGAAAGAACTTGATCATTCTTTCCTTCGTCAGGGAGAGCCAGTGCCGCGCCAAGCAATATAAAATTAAGAGCCGCAAGGTGCGGCATCCCTGCGGGGGAATTCGGATTGCGGGACGAAGCCACCATGACTATCGTGTCGGACACGGCGAGAGCGCGGATAAACGAAAGCAGGGCCGCGCAGGCCGTTACCAGACCCAGGACCGCGGAGGTACGGCGATAGGTGCGGTGTCGGGATGGCGAAGGGGCTTGCAGCAGACGCAAACATAGGGAAATAGCTAACAGGACAAAGTAGAAGCCGTCTGAAATGGGCACATCCGCTAAGCTAAGCCGTTGTAAATGAAATGCCTTAACCAGAACCAGAAACAGCCCAAAAAGACCAGCCAGTAAAACAGAAGCCTGACAGAAACGGAGATGCCAGCCCCGCTGAGAACCGAACAGACGGCCCGTCCAGTTGCGCTTCATTTCATTAGGCGGATGCACGTGTGGGCTCCCAGCCGAAAAGGCCAATTTCCACAAAGCCGCAAGACTGTGTGCTCCAAGATGGAAAAACCCGGCGACACCAGGCTCCCATAAAGATTTTATATCAAGTCAATGTCTATATCGTCAATGGTTTTCTTAGTATACGAGCCTCCGGAGATATCTTCAGGGCCGTCGCCCTAGCCCATCGATCTCACCCGCCAGTCTGGGGCATGCTCCTGAGCGCACATTCTCACTCGGTGAAAAGTGTCTTCCCTGAGCATGCTCTTGCCGCCACGGATGCACGCGATGGCCCGCCCCGTTCCGGTCCGATCGCTTTGGATGGCAAAAAATGTTTTCGTGTAGCTATAATAAAAGCGCCCAGCATGATAGGGCTGAACAGGTGCGTGTACTCCAGAACCACCTGCCGTGCATGGTCCTTGAAAATGTCTTCCCCAAGAACTACGGAGATTGATCGGTCCTGCGTCCGGGTTCCACCGGGAGGCCCTCTGATAAGCAACACAGTATGGGAAAAGGGGACCCATTGGGAAACTATCCTGCTCCGGCTGGCAAGGATAGGCGCATGGGATAAGAGATGAGAACGAAACGCCCTATCGGAATCGATTTGCGGTGATCGGGATGCTGAACGGGATCGACCACCCTTTGAAGAAACAATGGACTTTCAAACACTTTCCCCACTTTGTTTTGGCGGAACCGGCGCGGTAAAAACCACGACGGGAAGGTGGGAGCGGAAAAACATCATCGGAGGAGGAATCCATCATGAAGCGAAGTAAAGGAATTGGCCGGCGTGAGTTTTTGCAGGGATCAGTGGCCTTGTGGGGGGCCGGATCTTATCTTCCCGCGGCACACGCCGGAGAGCCGGCGGCTTCTCTTCAAGTCTCATCCCACCATATCGAAGTGGCGGACAACGGCCGGCTCGGCATGAGTTTCGGACCGGGCGGCAATCAAAAAGTTTGGATTTTGGCTCCCCGGGGAGCAGGCTTTCAGGAAAGGCTTGCAGGCAAGGAACTGGCACGGGGCCTGCGCAACCTGGGGCTGGGGCGCGCGCCCATCGAGGCGCCGGCGTCCGAGCCGGAACCCGGAAGCGAAGACACGGTCTTTACCCTGCGCGTCAACAAGGAAGCCTTCAAAGATCCCGAAGCTTATGAGATCGCGCGGGAGGCAGCGAAAGGTAAAGGGACGCGGGTGCGTTTGACGGGCGCGACGCCCCAGGCGGTGCTCTATGCGGTCTTCGATTTTCTGGAGCGGCAGGGAGCGTTCTTCGGATTGGCGGGAGAGGTTTATCCCCTGCAGGCGGCGGGGCATCTGAATCTCCCTCGCGTGAGTGACCCTTGGCGGGCGCAGCCGCGCTTCAAAACTCGAGGGCTGGTCCCCTGGCCTGACTTCTTGAATTGCGTAACCGTTTACAATCGTGAAGACTGGCGTTCCTACTTCGAGGCCATGCTGCGCATGCGCTTTAACACACTGGGCATTCACGTTTACTCAGGCGCATACCAGTGGACAGAGTCCTTCCTCTCTTTCAAATATGGCGGCGTGGGCCATCTGGGATATACGGACACCACGGCGACCAACCGATGGGGCTATCTTCCCGAGCCGACGTCCGACTACGGGATGGGCTCGCCGGATTTCTTTGCCCACGAAGTGTTCGGGTCTGAGGCCACGACGCGGGCCACCAGTTGCTGGGAGGATGCAAAATTTGCCCAGCAATTGTGGGGAGAAGCTTTTCGCTACGCCAAGCAACTGGGCATCCGGACGGGCGTGGGATTCGAGCCCTATCAGATCCCGGATGAGATTTATACTGCGACTCCGCCTGATTGCCATTACGTTAGCAAGAACCCGAAGGTTCCCGGACCGCGCATTGATCCCGAATCCGTGGCGGCGCGGGACATCCTGGAAACCCGCCTTGCAAGTCTGCTGGAAGTTTATCCGACGGTCGATTACGTCTGGCTCTGGGAAGATGAATCAATGAACTGGGCCAGCCAGAAGGAAAGCGTCCCCTTGTCCGTGACGCCCTTCCAGCAAGCTTATGACTTCCTCAAGCGCCATGCTCCCGAAAAGCGTCTGGTGGTGTCGGGCTGGGGCGGGGTGGTTCGGCACTTCGCGTATTTCCATCAGCACCTGCCCGAGGATGTTATCTTCACATCGCTCAATGACAATCTGGGCTGGGACCCGGTCAGCGAAGAATACGCGAAACTCGGTGACCGTGAGCGGTGGCCTATTCCATGGCTGGAAGACGACCCCGCGATGTGGCTGCCGCAATTTCACGTTCATCGCGGAGCGCGCGATGCTGATCT